>CAYOKH010000010.1:0-5328 GCA_964404505.1 uncultured Azoarcus sp. | reverse complement strand
TGTTTCCAGTCTCCGGGGCAACGTTGGACCGTATGGGTCGGTCGCGGGCATCGAGGTCAAGACGCTGGCCGACTGGCACGGCGTGATCGACAGGGTGTTCGAGCGCTATGCCCGATACGCCGTCGGGTTCATCCATTGCCCCGGCCCCGTACCAGAGCATGTGAACGACCGATGGTGCCCTTCGATCTTCCTTGACGATCACCTTCAGTCCGTTGTCGAGCGTGGTCTCGTACGGATTGGCCTGAATCGGTCCGGCCAAAGCCAGGCTGGTTGCCAGCAATCCTGTGGTTCGAAGCATGTGACGAAACATGGAGATGTCCTGCATCTGGTAGAATCTGGCGCCGTGCATAGCGGTGTGGGTTCAGCGCGAGTTGCCGTTAACCCGCAGCGTGACGCATATTAGCCTCAATGCCGTTTCGGCGTCTGTCGAAGTGCGAACGCAGTTACTGACCCGAGTAGCCATGTTTGGTTTCCTGAAGAAGTCTCAAAAGCCCGACAAGCCAGATCCTCACGCGCCAGATGGGTTGGCGCGGGACATGTCCGGGGGGCCGATGTCCGCCCAGGACGGGCCCTCAGCGGCACCACCCACCCCCGCGGCGGAGGCGCCGAAGCAGTCCTGGACCGAACGCCTTCGTGCCGGGTTGAGCCGTACCCGCCAGCAGATCGGAGGCGGACTGTCCAATCTGTTCGGCCTGCGCAAGATCGACGAGGAACTTCTGGAGGAGCTCGAAACGACGCTCATCATGGCCGACTGCGGGATGGAAGCGACGCAGCACCTGCTCGATGATCTGCGCAAGCGCTGGAAGCGTGATGGGCTCGAGACGGCGGATCAGCTGCAACAAGCACTCGCTGAAGCGCTGTACGGGATTCTGGCGCCCCTCGAAGAGCCGCTCGACGTCAGCGGCCATTCGCCGTTCATCATCATGATCGCGGGCATCAACGGGTCCGGAAAGACGACTTCGATCGGGAAGCTCGCAAGGTACTTCCAGGGGCAGGGACGGAGCGTGCTGCTCGCGGCTGGCGACACCTTTCGCGCCGCGGCGCGAGAGCAGCTCCAGACATGGGGCGAGCGCAACAACGTCACCGTGATTGCCCCGGAATCGGGCGACTCCGCCGCGGTGATCTACGATGCGGTCAATGCCGCCAAGGCGCGCGGGATCGATGTCGTTCTCGCCGATACCGCGGGTCGGCTCCCGACGCAATTGCATCTGATGGAGGAGATCGCGAAGGTGCGCCGGGTGATCGCAAAGGCGGAACCCGGGGCGCCGCATGAAGTACTGCTGGTGCTTGACGGTAATATCGGTCAGAACGCATTGGCCCAGGTCCGGGCCTTCGATGCGGCTATCGGCGTTACCGGGCTGGTCTTGACCAAGCTCGACGGTACGGCCAAGGGTGGCGTGGTTGCGGCGATTGCGCGCCAGTCGCCGAAGCCCTTGCGCTTCATCGGCGTGGGCGAAGGCATCGACGATCTGCAGCCGTTCCGCGCACGCGAGTTCGTCGATGCCTTGTTCGCCCGCAGTCCGGCGGCAGATGAGGCGGGGGCGGAAGTGCGCGCATGATCGTCTTCGACGAGGTGGTCAAGCGCTACCCTGGCAATTACGTGGCGCTGGCGGGAGTGAGTCTGGAGATCCGCCACGGAGAACTGGTAGTGCTGTCGGGCCATTCGGGCGCGGGCAAGAGCACCCTGCTGAAGATGATTCCCGTCATCGAGCGCCCCACGGGCGGGGTCGTGCGCATCAACGGGGAGGACGTTTCGCGCCTCAGGGCGGGCGCCATTCCGTACCTGCGTCGCACTCTAGGACTGGTACTGCAGGAAAGCCGGCTGCTGTTCGATCGCAGCGTATTCGACAACGTGATGCTGCCGCTGGTGATTACCGGCCATCCGCCCCGTGACGCGTCGCGGCGCGTCGCCGCCGCCCTGGACCGGGTGGGACTGGAGGGGCGCGATCGGGAGATGCCGGCGGGTTTGTCGGGCGGCGAGCAGCAGCGTGTGGCCATCGCCCGTGCAATCGTCAACCGGCCCTCCATCCTGATTGCCGACGAGCCCACGGCACATCTGGACAATGCCTACGCGGGCGAGATCGCGAGCCTGTTCAAGTCCTTCAATGACGCCGGTGTGACGGTGCTGGTGTCCACCCACGACGAGGCATTGTTTGCTGCCTATCGGCCACGAAGGCTGGTCCTGGGCAAGGGCATCCTGATCGGAGACTCGGCATGCTGAACTGGTTCCAGGTGCATGCCCGCGCCGCGGCACACGCCATGCGCCGCCTGGCGCTGCAGCCACTCGGCACCTTGCTGTCCGCGCTCGTGGTCGGGATTGCGCTGTCGCTTCCCGCGGCCGGGTATGTGCTGCTCGACAACGTCGCAGCGCTCGCCCGTGGCGTTTCGGGCACGCCGGAAATCAGCATCTTCATGCTCCAGGACGCTGACGCCGCAGCCATTGCCCGCATCGAACGGCGTCTGCGCGGCGATGCCGCAGTCGCCAGCTATCGTCACGTGTCGCGAGACGAAGCGCTGCGACAGCTAGAGCGAAGTGGTCTGGGAGATGTCCTCGGCGGATTGTCGACCAATCCCCTCCCGGACGCATTCATCGTGACGCCGCGCGGGGACGAGCCGGACCTGTACGAAGTGCTCGAGGCCCGTTTCGGCGAATGGGAGGGCGTGGAGCATGTGCAGCTCGATTCGGCCTGGGTGAAGCGGCTGCATGCCCTGCTTGGGCTGGGGCAATCGGCGGTTCTTCTGCTTGCGGGTCTGCTCGGCTTCGCTCTGGTTATCGTGACGTTCAATACGATACGTCTGCAGATCCTGACGCAACGCCAGGAAATCGACGTCAGCCGCCTGCTCGGGGCGACTGATCCCTTCATCCGCCGTCCGTTCTACTGGTTCGGCAGCCTGCAGGGCATACTCGGCGGGGGTGTCGCGCTCGGCACGGTATGGTTCACCGTGCATGCCTTGAGCGTACCGGTCGAAAGCCTCGCTTCGACCTACGGGGCTGTTTTCGTGCTGTCCGGCCCGGGTTTGGTGGACAGCATCTCCATCCTGGGGTTTGCTGCATTTCTGGGCTGGATCGGCAGTGCGATTTCGGTTCGTCGTCACCTGGCCGAACGCCTGCGCTGAGTCGCGCGCTCAATCGCGGGCCGGGCTTGCATTGTGGTCGTTTCGGAGTTCCGCGATCTCGGCCCGGAGCGCGCGCACGCACAAGTGCGTGGGTCAATCCGGGGGAACGTCGCGTCAGATCGTCTCTGGTTCGGTCTTGATCGCACCGCACGGACATTCGGCGACGCAGATGCCGCAACCCTTGCAGTAGTCGTAATTGAACTCGAAGCGCAGTCCCGCGCCCAACTTGATAACGGCGTTGTCGGGACACACGCCGTAGCAATTGTCGCACTCGAAGCAGTTGCCGCATGAGAGGCAACGCCGCGCCTCGAATAAGGCGTTGTTTTCGTCCAGTCCGCCCATCACTTCCTCGAACGTGGATTGGCGGCGGATGATGTCGAGCACCGGCTGCACCGTCTTGGGTGCATCGGTGTAATACCAGGTGTTGAGTTTGTCGAAGGTGGCCAGTTCGTGCTTGGGCGCGGTTTCAAGCGTCGCACCGCGCAACCACGCGTCAATGTTGCGCGCCGCCTTCTTCCCGTGCCCGATCGCGACGGTGGCGGTACGCTCGGAGAGCACCATGTCGCCGCCGGCAAAAATGCCGGGATACGCGGTCATCATGCTGCGGTCTACATGGACCATACCGTCCCGGATGACCAGTCCGGGGACATTGTCGAGCAGCGACAGGTCGACATCCTGGCCAAGCGCCAGCACCAGCGAATCCGCCTCGATGGTCTCCAACTCGCCGGTTGGCTGCGGAAAGCCCTTTTCGTCCAGTGCCATCTTCTCTACGGTGAAGCCGGCCTCGCCGGCCTCCTTGATGGTGGACAGCCACTTCATCATCACTCCTTCCTGCAGCGCCTCTTCAACCTCGAAATCGTGGGCTGGCATCTTCTCGCGGGTGCGGCGGTAGACGATGATCGACTCTTCCGCCCCCAGGCGCTTGGCGGTGCGCGCGACGTCGATGGCGGTATTACCGCCGCCGTACACGACCACGCGGCGACCGAGCAGGGGCTTGTCCTCGCCTTCCATGCTGTGCAGCACCGACACCGCGTCAAGGATCCTGGCGGCATCGCCCGCCGGAATGTAGGCGCGCCTGGCGAGATGTGCCCCGACCGCGAGAAACGCCGCGTCGAAGCCGCCGTCCTTCATCGTTGCGAGCACGTCGTCGACTTTGTGATTGAGGCATATCGTCACGCCGCCCATGGCTTCGATGCGCCTGACTTCGCCATCGAGGATTTCGCGTGGCAGACGATATTGCGGAATGCCGAAGCGCATCATGCCGCCGGTGAGTGGCCCCGCTTCGAGAATGGTCACGGCATGACCGAGCAGACGCAGGTGGTAGGCGGCTGCGAGCCCCGATGGCCCGGCGCCGATCACCAGCACATGCTTGCCGGACGGCGGCGCGCCGTCGACTTGCCAGCCGCGCCTCAAGGCTTCGTCGCCGAGGAAGCGTTCGACCACGTGAATGTTGACGGCTTCGTCCAGCTCGCCGCGGTTGCAGGACGACTCGCATGGGTGATAGCAGACACGCCCCATGATGGCCGGCATCGGGTTGTTCTTCACCAGTTCGCGCCAGGCGCCTTCGTAGTCGCCCGACTCGGCATGAAACAGCCAGGCCTGGATGTTCTCGCCGGCCGGACAGGCGTTGTTGCACGGTGGCAGGCGGTCGACATATACGGGTCGGTTGGTGCGCCATGATCCGGTGCGGTTGGCCAGCGACGAGCCGACATCGAGCGTGATGGCGAACGGCTTGTCCATGTCAGCGCTCCTCCAGCAGACTGTACTTCCTGATGTTCTTGTCCGCCATTGCTTGAATGCGGGCGATGCTTTCGACGGCGGGCTTCTTGCCGAACAGATGGGCAAAGCGCTTCTGCAGCGACAGGTAATCCTCCACCGGCACCCGATGACGGATCATGGTCGAACTGGTCAGCTCGCCGTACTCGGCTTCGAAAAGCGGAAAGATCCCCGTTTCCACCGCCAGCCGCGCCAGCTTGATGGTGTCCTGTGACGCCGCACCCCAGCCGAGCGGACAGGGCACCAGGATATGGATGTAACGCGCGCCGCGCATCGACATCGCCTTCGTCACCTTGGCTTCGAGGTCGCGCAGGTAGGCGACCGACGCCGTCGCGACGTACGGGATGCCGTGGGCCATGGCGATCAGCGGCACGTTCTTGCCCTGGCCGAACGGTTCGCCCGGCTCCGGTCCGAGTGGCATGGTGGTGGCCGTGC
>CAYOKH010000009.1:0-42560 GCA_964404505.1 uncultured Azoarcus sp. | reverse complement strand
GCGTGTGTCTGCAAACTCAAATACCACAGGCTGCATCGCCAGACGCGATTACCCGATAACTTCGGGGAGTGGTTGCGAGTGGCAGCCATCGCCGGCTGAGCGCAGGACCTCGGGGTAGTAACACATGTATCCCGTGGCACAGTGCATGGTCGAAGGCCTGAGATTCTTCGCAAAGTCCTTGACCGTTTCGTCGCTGGCTCCAGCCGATGCAGCATCGAGGGTCTTGCGCACCATTCCGACGCTTGCGAGCTTGCGCTGGGTGGGGCCTTCCCTCCCCGCTATCTTGATGGCGGCAACCCCTCCGCGACGGAGCGCCGGTATCGCGCACAGACCGCACGGACCGTAGGGCATGCCCTTCGGCGTAGTGGTGAATCCGCACGAAAAGCGGTACCAGAGCCACTTCCTGTAGGCGGCGTCATTTTCCGCAAGCCTGGCCAGCGTGTCGTCGTCCGGAGCGCTTCCATTGCGACGGCGATAGTCATAGGCGTAACTGTCGAGGCAGATCGGGCCGCCGAGTCGCCCGGGAAGGTGGATCGTGTGGCAGGCGCCTTCCTCGTACACACAGCCGTCGTTCAGCACGAAGGCTTCGACCTCGATGTCCGGCACGTCGCGCGCGATCTCGCAGGCCTCGTCGATCGTAACGTCCCGGGGAAGTACGACGCGCGCAGCCCCGAGATCCCTGCACAGCCTTGCCGCACTTGCATTGCGACACGTTGCAACCGAACTCACATGGAACCTTGCCGACGGCACTGCGTTCGCCAATGCCTGAAGCAGTCCGAGGTCGCTGACGATAAGGGCGTTCCCGCCCATGTCGAGGAAGGTCCCGGCCAGCCCGATTGCCGCTGATATTTGATTGCCGGAATACTGTTGCGCGTTCAAGACCAGCGAGAGCGTGGCATGATTGCGATGGGCGGCAGCGACCGCCCTGGCCAGTTCGTCGTAGCCGGAGAGATTCCCCGTTGGCCGGCGATTCGCATTGGCGATGCCGAACCGGCCGACCCATTCACGCGGCAGGACACCGCAGTACAGTTCGTGGGCACCTGCCTGTGCGAGAACGTCGACCTCGATGAGCCGGCTGATTGGTGCGACGATCTTCATGCGGGCTCCCCCGGTACGATCAAGCGCTCGATTTCTCCTCCCGACACCGCACGCATCACGGACTCGAGCATCTCGGCGGAGTGGCGGCTGAAGATGGTGTTGCCGATGTGAAGCGTGCGATGCCGGTCGGTCGTGCCGGGGCGCTCCGTACTGGCACTGAGCGTGAGGCACTCCTTGTGGCACACGCGCCCGACGGCAAAACGTTCCGGGCCGGTGACCGACATCGACCCGATACGACACATGCGTCCTTTCGCGACGTACGAGAATGGCAGGTGAACCCCGGTTCGGGGCGGCAGCCGCGCAAACGCGTCCCGGGCGGGAAACATCGGGACGTCGATCTCGACCCGGTCGAGACCGAGCTGACGGAACAAGCCCAGCAAAGGGGGAGAGTCGACGCCAGGGGCGCATTGATGCGCCCAGTCGGCGCCAGGCAGCCGGGGATCCTTGATCATGCGGCACAGGATCCGACCGGCAATGCCACGCAGGGCAGGGAAACGCTCATGGAGAAAATGCGCGACGCCCCAGTCGTTGACCACGACTTCCGAGTCGACGGGCAGCAGCGGAAACAGACTCTCCAGTCGGCGAACCACGGCGGGCGAGGCAACGGGTGTCTGCAGGACGATCTTCAGGCCGCGGCCGCTTGCGGCGCCGATGGCCGTCTGCAAACTGCGCGTGGAGGGGAGCAATTGCTCGCAGAACTCGCTTCCGAAATAAAGATGAGTGAGTGACATGCCGGCGAGCCATTTACCGACACGCGCGCACTCCACGAGCCTTGTCCATCGGGCAATGCTCGTTGCCTGTTCCTGCATCGCCCAGTCAAAGGTGACCGGGCGGTTCAGGGAAAGTGCGAGTTGCGGCTGCTCCATGCAGGCTCTTTGGTACCCTTGCTGAGCGAGTCCGGACTTCAGGCTGGCACACGTGTTGCACATCGCTCGTGTGTCCGACCCGATTGGGGGCGGCGTCAATGCCGCCTACCGGTCGCGAATCCGGCTGAACGGAAGAACGCCCCCGGAGGGGCTGGCGGCTACTTTCCGGTCGGGAGGAGTCGCGAGGAAGCAGCCCCTGGAGGTGACACTGCGTTCACTCTCGGAATCTCAGTTCTTCATGATCTTGAGCGTCTGGATGGAAGTGTACTCCTCCAGACCGTAGCGACCGAATTCGACCCCGATCCCCGACTGCTTGACCCCGCCGAAGGGCGCGTCAGGCTGAATTGCGCCGTGCTCGTTGATCCAGGCGGTGCCGCATTCGAGGCGCAGCGCCAGCTCCGCGGCCTTGGCCTTGTCGTTCGACCAGATCGATCCGCCCAGGCCGTTCTCGCTGTCGTTGGCGCGTGCGATGACTTCGTCGATGCCGGAGTACTTGATCACCGGCAGCACGGGGCCGAACTGTTCTTCGTCCACCACCCGCATGCCATCGGTGGCATCCGCGATGATGGTTGGCTCGAAGAAGTAGCCGTTGCCCTCACGAACCCGTCCGCCCGATAGAATCCGCGCCCCACCGGCCCGGGCATCTTCGACCAGTTCCTGCACGTAGTCCAGCTGCGCCTTGTTCTGGATCGGACCAAGCTGAGTTCCTTCGACAAGCCCGTCGCCGACGACGGCCTCACGGGCAATGCGTGCGAGCTCCGCGCACAGTTCCTCGTAGATGCTCTCATGCACATAGAGCCGCTTGAGGCATGCGCAGGTCTGGCCATTGTTGTGAAAACCGGCCCCGAACAGCTTCGGTGCGACGGTCCTCGGATCCATGTCCGCAAGCACGATGCCGGCGTCGTTGCCACCGAGCTCGAGGGTGAGCCGCTTGAGGTTCCCGGCAGCATTCTGCATGATGTTCTTGCCGGTCGGCGTGGAGCCCGTGAACACGATCTTGTTGATATCGGGGTGCCTGGCGATTGCCGTCCCGACGCGACTGTCGCCCGTCACGATGTTGAGCACTCCGGGCGGGAGAATGGTGTTGGCCAGTTCGACGAACCGTACCGTCGAGACGGGCGTGACGCTGGCCGGTTTGATGACGACGGTGTTACCCGCACGCAGCGCCGGTACGACATGCCAGATCGCAATCATCAGTGGCCAGTTCCAGGGGGTGATCGACCCGACCACGCCGAGAGGCTTGCGGTGGACCTCGATGCGCGCCTCGTCGTTGTCCTGAATCACTTCGACGGGCAGATCCAGTTCGGCGGTCACGTGAGCCCATGCGATGGCGCCACCCACCTCCATGCCGGAGCCGACACCGTTCAGGCCCCCCAGCGGTTTTCCCGTTTCCTTGGTTACCAACTCCATCAGTTCGGGCATGTTGGATTCCAGTGCGGCGGCAAGTTCGTGCATCAGTCGCTTGCGCTCGCCGTCAGGCGTACCGCTCCAGGCCGGGAAAGCTGCCCGGGCGGCCGCGACGGCCCGGTCGACGTGCGATGTGTCGCCGGCCTGAGCCTGAGCGAACACCGTACCGGTCGCGGGGTTGATGACGCCGAAGGTTTCCGCGGCCTTTACCGGTTCGCCGTTGATTATCATGTCGAAGGCTTGCATGGTGGCTCCTTGAGGGGCTGTGATCAGTGAGTTCGGAGGTGAATGCTTCAGTCGCCCAGAACGCCAGTACGGGAGAAGATGATCACCCGTCCGTCATTGAGTGGTGCCGCGGCCGTGAGTGCGATACGGTCATCGCGCTGGTGAGCCACGAACGTTGCGCCGCCGTCGAGGCTTTCCAGACTTACGCCGTCGAGTGCTACGGCAAGAACTCTTGTGTCGAACGATACGATGTGTGTGATCGAGCTGTGGGTTGTGCTTTGCGCGGCGACCCAGGTGTCGCCGCTGTCGAGACTGCGATACAGATTCCCGCGCAGGCCGGCGACCAGCAGGGTGTCGTCGGGCAGTGCAACGCCTGTCCAGAACGATCCGTGATAGTCGGTTTCACGGTAATCCCAGCTCTGCCCCTGGTCGGTCGAGCGCAGCACCGTGCCGCGTTCGCCGACGATGAACAGAATGCCGCGGGTGTCGGCGAAGATGCGCATGAGATTGCGGTCGGCACGGGTATCGCCCGGAGGGGCGGCCAGGGCGACGTCTTCCCAGGTCTCGCCGCCGTCGTTCGTGCGCAATAGCAGGGACCACAGGCCGACAGCGATGCCATTGCGGGCGTCGGAAAAGTGAACCGAAAATAGGGGTCGGTCCTCGCTTGTATCGATTCGCTGCCTGGTCCAAGTCTCGCCACCGTCGACGGTACGGAGAATGACACCCCAGTGGCCGACCGCCCACCCGGTAAGGGCATCGGCGAACGAAACGGCGTTGAGGGTGGCATTCACCGGGACCACCGCAGGCTGACGCCAGCTTTGCCCTTCGTCGTCCGAAAGCAGGATGACGCCGCGATCGCCGACTGCGACGATACGTTCGCCGGCGCGGGTCACGTCAAGCATCATGCTGCGCGTGGCGAAAGGCGTAATGCTTGCGGGATGAATCTCGAAAGCAGACTGATCGTCCGCCGGCTCCGCCGGCCCGGCGGACAAGGTCAGTCCAGGCGCAAGCATCAATCCGCAGGCGAGCATGAAGCGAACAATCGACAGCTTGGTGGCCAGGGTCATCGTCATCGGTTTGGCCTCAATGGGCAAGGATGCCGGGTGCACGAACCGGCCCCTTGCGCGGGAAAAGTCTTTCCAGCCACACGGCAAACGCCGGCAGTGCGGTCATCGCCATCACCATATTGACCATGAACATGAAGGCCAGAAGTTTGCCCATGTCGGCCTGGAACTTGAGTTCCGAAAACATCCAGGTGGCTACGCCGATGGAGAGTGTGATGGCGGTGAATATGGTCGCGACGCCGACCTCGAGAATCGCATGCTCGAGCGATTTGACGATGTTCTCGCCGTTCGCCAGGTGGAGCTGCAATCGGTTGTAGATGTAGTACGCGTAGTCGACGCCGATGCCCACCGCGAGAACCATCACCGGCAGAGTGGCCACGGTCAGGCCGATCTCCAGCTCCTTCATGAACCAGTAGCCGATGAAGGTACCGACGGTGAGCGGCAGGCAGCATGCGATGACGGCGCGAAAGTCGCGATACATCAATGCCACGAGTATGACGATTGCGGCATATACGTAGAGCATCATCGGCAGTTCGGACCGGTGGACCACCTCGTTCACCGCGGCGAGCACACCCGCGTTGCCGGCTGCGAGGCGGATGTGCAGGCCGTCAGCGGTGTTGTGATCGCGGAAGGACTTCACTTCATCGACGATGCTGTTGATCGTCGTCGCCTTGTGATCGGTCAGAAACAGGTGCACTGCGGTCATGCTGCAGTCCTTGTTCATGAAGCCGCGTACCCGGCCGATTTCGGTTGCGAGTGAGGCGTAGTTGGCGACCTCGATCGGGACCACCCACATCTTCGGGTTGCCTTCGTTGTATCCCTCGTTATAGGTCCGCAATTGTCCCGAGAACGACAGCGCCGACATCACTCCGGGGGCATGCTGCACGGCGTTGACGAAACGGTCCTGGTACAGGCCAGCGGCGATGTTGCCGCATGCATCCGGCGGCGCTTCGAAGATCACGGAAAGCCAGTCGAGGCCGGTGTCGTAGGAATTCGCAATCGATACTGCGTCGAGATTGAAGCGTGCTTCTGCGCGCAACTCGGGCGCGCCCGGCTGCACCGATCCGATCACGCGATCGTGGCTCTGCCAGACTGCAACCACGAGCACGCCGAG
The DNA here is from genome assembly GCA_964404505.1 of uncultured Azoarcus sp. Taxonomy (GTDB): domain Bacteria; phylum Pseudomonadota; class Gammaproteobacteria; order Burkholderiales; family Rhodocyclaceae; genus DAOMNN01. Next base: position 36,786 of record CAYOKH010000009.1, on the reverse strand, counting down.
CGTGATCGCAATCACCGCGGCTGCCTTGCGCGGCTCGGCGAGGCGTGCAAGCAGGCGTAGCCAGACCGAGCGGCGCTCGCGTTGCAGAACTGCCTTGTCCGCGTACTCCTTCGTGAAGGTGAACAGCGATGCGGCCAGCGGTAGCATGACCAGATTGGTGATGATCTTGTAGCCGACACCGAGCGAGGCGGTGATCGACAACTCTCGCACCATCGGAATCGGGATCAGCAACAGCGTGATGAAGGTCACGAAAGCGGTGACCAGCGCCAGGCCACCGGGAATCAGCAGGCCGGTAAAGCTTCCGCGCGCAGCCTCCTCGGTGGTCTTGCCGTGGGAGAGCTCGCGGACGATGAAGTTGATCTGCTGCACGCCGTGGGATACGCCGATCGCGAAGACCAGGAAGGGCACCAGCACTGCGAGCGGGTCGAGACCGTAGCCGAGCAGCCGCAGTGTGCCAAACTGCCACACCAGCGAAGCGAGCGAACACACGATCGGCAGCAGCGTGAGGCGCACCGAGTGGCAATACCAGTAGACTGCAAGCGCCGTCAGTACCAGTGCGATCATGCAGAATTCCAGCACTGCCGAGGCACCGTCGGCGATGTCGCCAATCTGTTTGGCGAACCCGATGATCTGGATCTCGAACGCGTCGTCCTCGAAGCGGCTGCGCAGTTCCTCGAGCAACTGGTTGTAGGCGACATAGTCGACCTGATTGCCGTCACGATCCTCTTCCAGCAACTCGGCGACGATCATTGCGCTGGTGTGATCGTGCGACACCAGCGTACCGATGAAGCCGCCAAGGTTGGTGGCGCGCTGGATGTCGCTGATGATCTCGGAGGTCAGATTCTGTGGCGAGATCGTGCCCAGGATCAACGGATCTGCGCGAAAACCTTCCTCGGTGATCTCGTTGACATAGGAGTTGGGGGTCCACAGGGACTGCACGCCGAGGCGGTCGACGTTGGGCAGGAAGATGACCGCCTGCGTGACCTCATAGAGCCGCTCGAGCGCCTCGGGTGTCCAGATCGTGCCCTGGCGTACCCTGACGACGAAGTTGAGGCGGTTCGCCCCGAGCAGGTCGTCGCGATACTCCTTGAAGGTCTGGATGTATTCGTGCCCGACCGGCATCTGCTTCTCGAAACCGGCGTCCATGCGCAACTGCAGCGCGAAGTAGCCCATCACGAAGGTGAATGCGACCAGCGATGCCAGAATCGCATAGCGGAACCGGAAGCAGAACTCTTCCAGTCCCCGCAGGGATCGCGTGACGAAGGCGTCGGCATCGCCGCCGCGGTTCGAATTTGGCATGCTTTTGGCTACCCGAAGGGATGGATGTGCGGCAAGAGCGCCCGGGGGCTGCTGGCGCAGGCCCCGGGGTGCGGCGTTTTGTCAGAAATTCCTGGAGACGAAGCCACCGATGAAGTCGCGGTCACGATACGGCGCACTCGTCGAGTACTTGCCGCCCCAGAAGCGCGTATAGTTCAGGCCCGCCTGCCAGGTCATCGGATTGCGGTTGAACAGCACATAGAAGTTCGCGGACTTCGCCCCCTCGGCCCAGTTCGCCATGAAGTTCGGCGTGTGGCCCTTGACGGAATGCGAGAAGAACACGCCCGGTATCACCTGCCAGCCGGGAATCAGGGTGCTGTCGTAGGTCAGGCTGAAGTCCAGCATGTAACCCCAGGAGAGCTTGTCGCCGACCCCGAACGGGTTGCCGTCGCCGTCGAGAAAGGTCCAGGCGCCCGCAGCCGGGATCTGCTTGTAGACCACGCCGTTCTGGCTACGGGTGTAAACCCTGTTCTTGCTTACGCCCGGATACGCGATCGCCGTGATTTCGCCGAGGAAAGTCGCGGTCTGCGCACCGACCAGGTCCAGGAAGGCGCCATGGTCGCCCGGGGTGAGGGCGAGAATGCCGGTCAGGTGCAGCTGGTAGCGCTCCTTGTCGATCGACCCGTTGCACTCGACCCCGAATTCAACGTCGTCGAGGTTCTCATTGAAGCAAACGCTGGTCGACACGGCATCCTTGGGCCGGTAGGAGAGTTCCGCACCGACGGCCCAGTTGCCCAGCGCAGTATTGACGCTGACGCCGAAGAGGTCGCGATCCTTTTCGTAGTACATGCGCGTGCCGGTCACGTCCCTGTTCCAGTACTGGACGTTCGGCGTCTTGTCGTGGTAGCGCTGGTAGTAGAAGCCGAAGTCGGCATCCATGCCCTCGGGCCGGTACTTGACGGATACCCCGAACTGACCGCTGTTGCCCGGCTTCTTGTCCTTCAGCACGGGAAAGGCGGTGCCTTCGCCGAGCATGACCTGGCGTTCTGCCGCCAAAGACGATCGGGTGACACGGCCCCCAGCATTGAGAATTCGGCTGGCCGGATCGACCCCATCAGCCACTGGATCCGCTCCGGGGAAATAGAGCAGATTGTCGCGTCCGCGGTCGTAGGTGTCGGCCAGCGAGAAATAGGTCCCGGCCGGCGGGAACTCGTACGGATCCCACTTGAACTGGTAGTAGGCCTCGACGTTGACGCCCCTGCCGAGCCCCGCGGCCACGCTAAGGATGGGTGAGGGCAGATAGGCTTCCTTGAGCTGCATGCCCGGTGAGGACAGGCGCTGCAGGTCCATGGTGACGTTGGAGTTGATGCCGCCGATCATGAACAGGCTCTCGCCCCAGCTCACGACCTGGTTCCCGAGCCGCACGCGTCCGCGCTGCTCGCCTAGATCGAAGCCCTTGCTCACCCACAGATCGTAGAGTCGTGCGTACTGGCCCACGACCCGTTTGGAGGTGTCGCTGAGCGGGGTGCGTGCGGTGTCGTCGGCCTTGAAATCGTAAAGCCAGCCGACCCGCCCCATGAAACGCCAGTCGTCCGGAAACGACAGCAGCAGTTCATGCGAACCCTTGACATGGGCGGTGAAGAAGTCGCCCTTGTCGTAGTTGAGGTTGCCGTCATCGCCATTGGCCCAGACGCCCCAGTTCGCTCTTGCCCCACAGCTTGTTGACGTGTCGCCGTGATGGCTGCAGCTCTGTTTTTCGACACGCTGACCGAAGCCCATCGTGAGCGTGGAGTTGAACGAACCCTGGACGGATCCGCTCTCGAACTGGAATGCATGGGCAGCGGGGGTGCAGATGCCCGCAATGACAAGTGCCCGCAAGGTGCTTTTCAGATATGTATTCACAAGCTTTCCCCTTGATTCGGGTCCGCGCGATGTCGCAGATGCGCACACCGCGGCGGACATGATGCGGATGATGGCCGGTGGCGTAATCCCGAGGTCAGCGCTCGCTGATCGACCGCAGGTTTTCCGGGGTATAGAAGCTGTCCCTGTACTTCGGATCGTTCGGTTCGGTGGACCAGCTCATGTCCCTCCCGGCGCCCATGCTCGACTGGTCGAACAGCACCCGGCCGGAGTTCAGGTCGTACTGGACGAAGGCCGGGTTGTCGCAGGCTTCGGTCTCGGCGACCGGGATCACGAAGCTTTCGCGCACCTTCCACAGCTTGCCCTGGGCGTCGTAGTCTTCCGCACCCATCAGCGACCACGAGTCTTCATCGAAGTAGAAGCGACGCTTGGGAGCGAGATGTCGGACGCCCTCCTTGACCGTTGCTTCAACGACCCACACCCGGTGCAGTTCGTAGCGCGTGGCCGACGAGTCGACGCCGTCCGGGGTTACGACCTGGCGGCGGTCGGCGTCGGGGTTGTACATCCCGAACGCGTTGTAGCCGATGTACATCTCGCGCTTGCCTACCAGTTGCCAGTCGAAGCGGTCGGGCGTGCCGTTGAATACGCGCGGCTCGTCGAGCGTGTACTGGTTTTCGAACCCGACCTGCGGCGCGTCATGCGAGTAGCTCGGCATGCGCCGCACCCGGCGCTGACCGGGAAAGTAGTAGAAGACGTCGCCCGGCCGGTTGAGCAAGGTGCTGACGATCAGCGCCTGGCCCGCCAGGGCGGTGGGAGACTTGTAGTCGAAGAAGGTGTAGTACTCGACCGGAGGCAGGGTGCTGAGCTTGTGGGAGCCCTTTTTGCCCCAAGGATAGTAATAGGCCTGGGAGGAGCCGGCCTCGATCCAGTCGCCGCCGCTCGCGCGCGGCGAGAGCATGATCCACAGGGCTGGCATGTTGAAGCCCACGCCCGCGTATTTCATCTTGGAGTTCCACAACACCTCGATGCCGCTTTGCGGCAGCGGGAAGGGAATGCCCGGAACGGTAGCCTCGACCAGGCTCCATCCGTCTTCGCCGATCTTCCCGTCGGTGACGTTCGTGCGTGTGTTTTCGATGACGAAATCCGGCGCCGAGCAGTGGCGGCGGCTCGGATAGACGTCCATGCGGTAATTCTTGAAGGTCTTGAGCAGGGCCAACTGGCCTTCGCTGAGCCTGGCCGCATACTGATCGGCATTCGACGCGTCGATGGTGAATAGTGGCTTGTCGTCCTTGTACTTGAAGTACTCGACACGTGGCTTGCCGTAGCTCCAGCCCGGCAGCAATGCCCCGCCGTCCTGCCACTCCGGAATGCTGCCGTCGCTGTTGGCGGCCTTCTCACCGCCCAGTGGCGTGAGATCCTGTCCCAGGCGCGTGGCATCCTGGGCACCTGCCGCCCCGGCCGTGGCTGCCAGAACCGCGCAAGCCAGGGCGCTCAGGGCATATCGTTGCCAATTGTTTCTCCTCACGTCTTGTCTCCTCGCGTCTTGATATGGTTTGCGCTGCGGATGCTGCAGGGTGTTACAGGCCGAATTCATGCACCGTGCGGAAGACCTTCGTAGCGGGCGCCCATGTGCAGCGCGGCGGGCACGCGCAGTCTCCAGACGTACGAAGGCTATTGGCCTGCTGTAAATCAGCTATGCGCGAAATGTTTGGAGTTGTGCGAACTTGTAATACGCTTGATACAGTTCCACGCGGATGCGTATGAGCACAAGGCGCGTGGCGTATTGCGGGTTATGGCCGGCCGTGCCGGATAAAACGGTGCGGTGTGTGGATCAGGCCGGATCGGTCAGTCTCGGCCGCGTGTCGGAATCGGCGTGATCGGTGGCGGTGTCACTCGGGAAAAGTCCGGAAAGCAGCCGCAGGCTCTCGGTGATGACCTGCCGCAGCGCACCGAATGCCGTGCAGGGATCGCCTTGCCGCACGGCGCGTTCGAGGCGGAGACATTCATCGGCGCCAGCCTGCAGACCGAAATTGCCGCAAGCACCGGCGAGCTTGTGCAGTAGCTGAGCCTGTTCGTCCGCATCGGCGCTCACGGGATCCGATTCAAGTGCGTCGAGCAAGGCATTGCACTGTGTGGCAAGCGTGTCGATCAGAGCTGCAAACTGCTGCACGCCGAGCAACTCGCGGTGTTGCGCCAGCAGGTCCTTGCGCAGCAAGGCGTCCGGATCTCCGATTGCGCCCGGGTCGGCGTTCGCGGGCACCGCCGGATGCAGCAGCGCGCGACACAGTTCATCGAACTGAACCGGCTTGCCGATCACCGCATCCAGTCCGGCTTCGAGATAGGTCTGGACTTCCTGCGGGGCAATCGAGGCCGTGAGGGCGACAATGCGCACCCTGGCCTTGGTCGCGTTGCGGTGTGCTCGCATCCGGCGCACGGTCTGGAGACCGTCCATCCCCGGCAAGTGGATATCCATCAGCACCAGATCATAGTCATGATCGTCGTGCATGGACAGTGCGGTATAGCCGTCGTCAGCGATCGCCACCGCGTGCCCTTCGCTTTCCAGGAGCCCCCGCGTCACCTGCTGGTTTATTTCCGTATCTTCGACCAGGAGAATGTCCAGGGGGCGCGATGCGAACCGGACCCCGTTGGTGCGATGCGTCTCGGCGCGGGCTTCCGGGTACACGATTTCGAACCAGAACAGGCTGCCCTCTCCGGGTGTGCTGGAGAAGTCGATCCTGCCCTGATGCAGTGCAACCAGGCGGCGGCAGATCGAAAGTCCCAGACCGGTGCCACCGAACCGCCGTGTAATCGAGCTGTCGGCCTGGCTGAAATGTTCGAAGACGCGGTCGTGAGCCTCCCCGGGAATCCCGATCCCGGTGTCTTCGACTTCGAAGCGCAGGCGGACCTTCCCTTCGGTGCGATCCTGGACGCGGGTGCGCACCGCGACGAATCCGGTGTGGGTGAACTTGAGGGCGTTTGTCGCGAGGTTCATTAGGATCTGGCTGAGAGCGCGACGATCGCCCAGTACCCATGGCGGAAGACCTGGATCGTTGAAGTCGATGAATCTGAGTCCCTGCTTGACCGCCATCGAGCGCAGCATCGGGGTCAACTCGTCAATCACCTCGGCTGGAGAGAACGGCTGGCTCTCGAGCCTGAGCTGACCGGCTTCGATCTTGGTGAAATCGAGGACGTCGTTGAGTATCGCAAGCAGGGACTGGCCCGACTGATAGATCGCGCCGACCTGTCTCTGCTGGACATGCTGCAGCCCGGATCGCATCAACAGTTGTGCCATCCCGAGTATGCCGTTCAACGGTGTTCGGATCTCATGGCTCATCGTTGCCAGAAAGTTGCTTTTTGCCTCGCTGGCCGCTTCGGCCTTCTCGCGCGCAATTTCCGCATGCTCCTTGGCCTTGCGCTCGCTGATGTCGGTCAGCGATCCTTCATAGAAGAGGAGGGTCTGGTTCTGGTCGAGAACGCGGCGGGCCGAGATCGAGACGTACACGGGGCCGCTGCCCAGGCGTTGCCAGCGCGTTTCGAAATTGACCACACGGTTGCGCATATGCAAGGCGCCGAGAAAGCGACGCACGTCATCCTGATCCATGAAGCACTGGCGCGAGACATCAGTGACCGATTCGAGGAAATCCTCGCACGACGTGTATCCGAGCATGCGGGCCAGCGCCGGATTGGCCGAGATGAATCGACCGTCGGGGCTGACGCGAAAGATTCCCTCGATGGCATTCTCGAAAAGGGAACGGTATTCGCTCTCGGATTGCTGGAGGTCGAGGTAGAGCTTCGCATTCTCGATCGAAATCGCAGCCTGGGCAGCGAGAATCTTGAGCGTTTCCAGCCGAGTCTGGTCGAAGACGCTCGGGCTTTCGGCATGTTCGAGGTAGAGGACGGCAGTCAGCTCCCCGTGATAGAGAATGGGCATGCACAGCAGCGATCTGGGCTGATTCGTTCGGACGTACTTGTCATGGCGGAAAAGCTGCTGTTCGGGGGCGTCGTCGACGACCACCGTCTCCTTGGTGCGGGCCACATAGTTCACGATGCTCACCGGCAGTCGATCCTGACCATCTTCCAGCCTGAGTGAGGAAAAGACGGGCGGGGCGTCGTCGACACCTGCTTCGGCCTCGATGAAAAGTCGGCCCTGCCGATTCAAGGCCATGATGACGCGCTGGGCGCCCGCGTTGGTGAGGGCCAGACGCATCAACTGGCCAAGGAGTCGCTCGAGAACGATTTCGTCCGAGATCGCTTGCGACGCCTTGATCACCGACGTGATGTCGAAGGCCTGGTTGCTGAGCTGCAGGCCACCTCTTTTCGTCGCTTCGTCGGGGATGGGCGGTCGCCCCGCGCCGGCAGGTACGTTGTCCAGATACGCCTCGTAGAGGCGCTGCATCTGGTCGAGTTTGGCGCTCGCACCCCAGGCGCGATAGCGGTGGTATGTTTCGACGAGATAGCTGCGTGCAAGAACCGGATGATCTGCTTCGAGGTGGTAGCGGCCGGCCAGCTCGCAGGCGATCGCGGCTTCAAGCATGAAACCACTGCGCTCGGCCAGTCTGATCGCCCGCTCATAGAGGTCCACGGCGGCACTGCCCCGATTGCGTACGCGCAGGAGCTCGGCCTCGATCAGCAGCAGGCGGTGTTCATTGTTTTCCGGGCAATGGCGCGACCAGTTCCGGATCCTTCGAAGGATCCAGCGCACCCTGGCGAGGCATGCGCGCCGCTGATGCGCGCCAAGATTCGGGAAGTCGCCAAGTATCGCCAGCGCCTGAAGGCTGTAGAACCATGAGGGAACGGCGGTTCCGGAAACGTAGGGGAGATAGGCGATTCCGAGTTCACATTGTGCCGCTGCGGCAGCGTGGTTGCCGAATATCGAGCCGAGCAGTGCCTTGTAGAAATGATGGACGCAAATTGCGGTGCGGTGGTTTTCACGGTGATGCTCGGCGAGCATCTGGTCTTCGGCGTAGAAGTCTCCGTCCAGGCGCAGCGGGTCGGCGCACTGTCCACGCAGGTTTGCGACGGTCTGCAGGGTCATTACCGAATACTGCAGGGACTGTTTCTGCCCCGATTCGCGCAACTGGGCCACATGCTTGCTGATCCGGGTCTGCAGCTCGGCGAGATCGGTGCTGAGCGGAAACGCGTACTGAATGTGGGCTGCAATGCTGTAGGCGGCGTATTCCATGTCACCGCAATCGAGCGCCAGGCGATGCGCATCCATCAGTCCGTCGAGGCTATGGCGCAGGGGCTCCTTGTAATGACGGACGTAGGAGTTGAACAGCGTCAGCGTCTTGTGACGCGTGCTCGGTGACGGACGCTGCGCGTCGATCGTCAGGCCGAGTCGTCCGATTCGGTACCCTTCGTCGATGGCGTCGAGCTGGCCGCACAACACGCCCCCGTATCCGGCAAACGCCGTGGCCGAGTAGTCGGTAAGCCCGTGACGGACGGTCAGTTCGACCTGACGCGCCATCACCAGGGGGCGCAGCGCGGAACTGGAAAACTTGACCACGCCGAACAGGCTGGCAAGGATCGGCAGTGCGGCCAGAGTGCGTGGTGAGGTCATCGGTCCGACGTCCACGATGCGCCGGCCGGGTACCCGGCGCAGCAGCAGGCGGGTACGGATCAGTCCAAGCCAGATCTGAAAGCGATTGGGGTTCTCGGGGAGGACAACGCCGAGCAGCGACAGCACGCGGATCGCGGTGCTCAGGGCCTGCGGAAACCGATTCCGCGATACTTCGGACTGGATCCGGATCTCGTAAGTCCGAACCTTCTCCAGGAGGCTGCGTGCCCGCTCGTCAACGGTCCGGATCAGGCCGTCCATGAGCGCGAAATCCATCTTGATGTTGGCCGCTTCGGTAGTGGCGAGGTGAAGGTCGAGGGCGAGCGGGTAGCAGCGCTCCCAGCAGTCCGCCGGGAGAAGTGCGAGCCCCGTGCGCAGGTAGTCGAGCGCAGAATCGAAGGCGGCGGATTCCTTTGCGCGTTTACCCGCCTTCAGATTGAGCTCCGCGAGGCGCAGGCGCATCGTGTCGGACTCGATCAGCGACCCCGCAAGGTTGAGGTGGTTGGCAATCTCGAACAGGCGCTGGTCGACTTCGTCCGGATCAAGGCGTTGCAGCATCTGCTCACCTATGAGCAGATGAAGGGCCCTGAATGCGCGCTCGTCGATCAGCGAGTACGCAGCCTGCTGGATGCGGTCGTGGACGAAGCGGTAACGGGTCTGATCGGTGTCGAACTGCTCGAGCAGTCGGTAGCTGTCATCGAGCGGTACGATCAGTCCTTCGATGAGCGCGGGCCACAGGTCGCCGACGGTGCTCTGCACGCTGGTCCGATTGACCACCGCAAGCGTTCGCAGGTCGAACACGCCTCCGATGCAGGCCGCCAGCGGCAGGACCTTCTGGGTCCGGGCGGGCATGCTCCGGATCTTTCCGACCATCAGGGAGACCACGTTGTCGGCCAGTTCCCGATTGCTTATTGCCCCTTCATCCCACTGCCAGTGGTCGGAACGGAAGCGGATCAGATCCGCTTCATATAGCGAGTGCAGGAACTGGCTGAGGAAGAACGGATTGCCCTGCGTCTTCTGGTGGCAGATCACCGCCAGATCGCGGGTCTCGCGTTCGGTGCGGCGCAGGGTGTCGGCGAGCAACTGGTTTACGTGGCGCAGCAGCAAAGGCTGGATGCGCAACTCGCGCAACGCGATCGGAGAGACCCGGAGCCGCTCCAGGGTGGGTCCCAGTGGATGATCCCCATGGAGTTCATCGTCGCGGTAGCTTCCGATCAGCAGCAGCCCCGGCAGGCAAGGGGTGCGCGCAAGCGATTCGAGGAGTTGCAGCGAGCCCAGGTCGGCCCATTGCAGGTCATCGAGGAACAGCACGAGAGGCTTCTCCGGCTCGGCCAGCACGCCCAGAAACTGGCTGAAGAGGCGATAACGGCTCTGCTCATCGAGTGCGATCGGCGTGATGCCCGGATCGGCCTGCCCGACGATGTGCTGAAGGTCGGGGATCAGCTTGAGAAGCGCGGCAATGCCGTTTCCGAGCCGTTCGAGCAGGTTGTGACGCCAGAGCGCCACCCGCTCCTCCGACTCCGCAAGCAGTTCCCTGACCAATCCCTGCAGCGCCTGGATCACTGCGAAATACGGGCGATCGCGCCGAAACTGGTCGAACTTGCCGCTGCTGAAGCGGCCTCCGTCGCGGCCCACGTGCTCGCGCAGCCCATGCACGAGGCTGGACTTGCCAACGCCGGTATGGCCGCTGATCAGGACGAGCATCTGGCCGCCCGCGGCACAGCGGTCGTAACCGGTCACGAGGTCGCGCAGCAAATCTTCACGGCCATAAAGCTTATGCGGTATCTGGAAACGCGCGCAGGTGTCATGCGTGCCGACCTCGAAAGGCTCGATGGCCTGTTGCCGGCGCCATTGCGCCTGGCAGCGTTCGAGGTCGTGGCTTAAACCCGCCGCGGACTGGTAACGCCCCGCCGCATCCTTCGCAAGCAACTTCAGAATGATTGCCGATACTGCTTCGGGCAATTCGGGGTTGATGAGATGGGGCGGGATGGGTGCCTTGGCAATATGGCTGTGTACGAGCGCCAGCGGATCGTCGCCGGAGAATGGCGGGCGTCCGGTGAGCAACTCGTACAGCGTGCAGCCGAGGCTGTAGAAGTCCGTTCGGTAGTCGATTGCGCGATTGATGCGGCCCGTCTGCTCGGGCGCAATGTAGGGCAGGTGGGGCAGAGCCAGCTGCGCCGTGTCCCAGTTCGCCTGCTCACGGGTCAGTCGCGAGGCAAGGGAGAAATCGATGATCTGCGGTTCGCCGGTTGCCGGGTCGACCAAGAGATGATCCGGGTTGAGCTGCCTGTGCGTGATGCGTGCTTCGTGAAGGCGAGCGAGCAATTGGGCGAGTCGGATCGTGAACCCCAGCCACTCGTGCCACGGGCGCGCGGCATGCGCGATCGCATTACGCAGTGGGCGCGCCGTGCTATCGGCGAACACGATGGCCGGGCCGCCTTCCAGTTCAGCCCATTCAAGCGCGTGCGGGACGCCGGGAACGTCCAGAGTGGAGAGGATTTCGTACTCGTGCCGCAGGCGGTCCAGATCGTGCTCCGAGCACAGTCTGCGGTGGCGCTGCTTGAGGATTACCGATGTGCCCGTGACTGCGTGCTGGGCGCGACTGATGGTGCAACTGCGACCGCGATGCAGATGTTCGATTACACGAAACGCATCGCCGTCAGCCATGGCCCGCAGCGACCGTTCCGGCGAACACGTAGCCCGCTCCGTGCGCGGTCAGAATCAGTTCGGGCGCTGACGGGTTGTCGTTGAGCTTGCGGCGCAGCCGCCCGACGAGAACATCGATGGAGCGGTCGTTGGGCGTCCACTCCCGGTCGTGAATCGCGTCCATCAACTGGTCGCGAGAGAGTACCTGGCCGGCACGCATGACAAGCGTGTGCAAGAGCTTGAACTCGCCTTGCGGCAATCGTTCGGATTGCCCCTGCGGACCCAGAAGGTGTCGCTTGTGCGTATCCAGGGTCCAACCGTTGAAGTGCCATATCCCGTTCGCGGCGGCCTGATGGCTGGCCTGGCGTGATTCTGCAACGCGCCAAAGCAGATTCTTGGCGCGCACCAGCAACTCGCGCGGATTGAATGGCTTGGTCACGTAATCGTCCGCGCCAAGCTCGAGTCCGACGATGCGGTCGATCTCGTCGCCCTTCGATGTCACGAGGATGATGCCGACACGCGAGGCGGCGCGCAATTCGCGGGTCAGGGTGAGTCCGTCCTTGCCGGGCAGGTTGATGTCGAGCAGGATGAGATCGATATCATCGCGTTCCACGCGTTGCGGCAGTTCGTCTGCCCGCCCCGATTCGCTGATGCGGTAGCCTTCCTTGCGGAAATAACTGACCAGGAGGGAGCGGGAAGCGATATCGTCTTCGACGATCATTATGTGCGGCGGACGCGGCGCGACGGTCGTCATCGTGTCTTCCAGGAAGTGCCGGATTCGATCGGACAAACTCGAACAGCCGGGCAGGCGGGTGTGACCGGCCTGTTACAAGCAAATACAACTTAGCACAATTGCCCTGAAGTTCGTTCACCCCGTCCTTGTAAATTTTCGGAGTCGAGCAACCGGCGGATCTGCGGCCGACCTGCGTCCGCGAGGCCGGCAGGCAGGCACTGCAGCCACAGCGAGGAGTGACGGTCTTGATCAACGACAATTCTATCCGTGCGATTCTCCGGACGGGTGCGACGGCGCTGGCGGCTGCATTGATTTCGCCCGCGATTGCAACCGAACCGGACGCAAAGGACGTTCTCCGGACATTCTGCATCGCCTGCCATACCGAGGAAGTTTCGGGTACGGCGCGGCTCTCCCGGATCAGCGAGCAGCGCAAGACGCCGGAGGGCTGGCAGATGACCCTGAACCGGATGGAGCACCTGCGGGGCATGACGCTGCCTCCGCCCGAAAAACGTGCGGTCATCAAGTTCCTTGCAGATACGCAGGGCCTGGCGCCGGCCGAAGCTGCGCCATATCGCTACCTGCTGGAGCAGGACACGAATATCGTGGAGGACATCGCAGAGCCATATGTCGAGATGTGCGCGCGCTGTCACTCGGGAGCCCGTTTCGGGCTGCAGCGGCGCAGTGCGGAGGAGTGGGGGCTCCTGGTCCATTTTCACATGGGGCAGTACCCGACGATCGAACTCCATGCCCTGTCGCGCGACCGTCCCTGGATGCAGCTTGCGCTGACCGAAACGGTACCGCGACTGGCGACTGAATTCCCGCTCGACAGCGACGAATGGCGGGACTGGCAGCTCGCCCGGAAACCCGCACTCGCGGGCCAGTGGCGCATTCTTGGATACGTGCCGGGCAAGGGCGAGTTCGATGCGCGCATGAGCGCATCCGAGGTCGCCCCGGATCGTTTCAGGGTGAACGTGGAGGGGCAGTATGCAGATGGCGGTCCCTTGCATGGCGAGGGCAATGCCACCGTGTATACCGGCTACGAGTGGCGCGGCGACCTGAATCTGGACGGACTGCGGACGCGCCAGGTCATGGCGGCGGCAACGGATGGAAGCGAAATGACTGGCCGGCTGTTCATGCGTGATGCACGCGAAATCGGCGCGCAGTTGCGCGCGTTCAGGGAAGGCCGGGACGAGCGGGTGCTCGCGGTGATGCCTTCGCATCTGCGAATCGGCGAAACCGGCACGCTCACAATCGTGGGCAGCCGGCTGAGCGGTCCGGTTTCGCTGGGCGAGGGCGTCCGGATAATCGAGGAGGTATCGCGCAGTGCGGACCGGATCACGGTCAGGGTGCAAGCAACAGGAAGTGCCGGCATGCGTGACGTTGCGGTGGGTCCGGTCCGCGGCGTCGGTCTGCTCGCGGTGTACGAGCGCATCGCCCGCGTCGAGATCACTCCGGAGAATGCCGTGGCACGCGTCGGTGGTCCCGGCGACAGCCAGATGGAAAAGGTTCGGGTCGCATACCGTGCGGTCGCGTACGCAAATGGTCCCGATGGCAAGGACGAGTTGCGACTGGGATACGTGCCGGTCAAGTGGGACGTCGAACCGGTCGATGAGGATGCCCGCGAAAGCGAGGATCATCTGTTCGCCGGAACCATCGATGCGAACGGGGTGTTCACTCCCGGTGATGCGGGTCCGAATCCGGGGCGCTCCATGTCCGGGGGAAATACCGGTCGGCTGAGCGTCGTCGCCACGGTCGCGGACGGTGACGAGGCGGTGGCAGGGCGTGCCAGCCTGCTCGTTGCCGTTCCGGATTTCGTGCGCCGCGTGCTGGACTGAACGCTTGCGGTAATTGCGGCCGAGGCCGAGAGGTGGACATGGGCACGATGACCCTGGTGAGACCCAACCTGCACCGCGTCGATGTCGGCGCGCGGCAGATGCTGTTTCACGTTCCCAGCAGCGGCCTGTTCGAACTGGACGGGCCGAGTCGGGCGCTGCTCGCCCTGTTCGACCGGTATGAGCAGGTGACCCCCGAACTGTTGCGGGAACACCTCGTGCAGCGCCACGGAGCGGATGCGCTGTCGGAAGTGATCGCGGAGCTTCGCTCGCTGGAAGTCATCACGGACGTCGGCACGACCGCGCGGATCAATCAGCTGCCGCAGGCGGTGACGAAGTTCCCGCTGAATACGGTGGTGCTGAACATCAATACCGGCTGCAACCTCAGCTGCACGTACTGCTACAAGGAGGATCTCGCGACTCCGGCGCACGGGCGCAAGATGGCCTGCGACACCGCAATCAAGGCGATAGAGATGCTGCTGCGCGAGTCTCCCGACCAGCCGCGCTACAACGTGGTGTTCTTCGGTGGCGAGCCGCTCACGCACATGGATCTGATTCGCGACCTGGTCGCCTACTGCGAAGCCCGGTTCGCCCGACACGGCGCGAAGGTGGATTTCACGCTGACGACCAACGCGACTCTGCTTAACGAGTCGGTCGTGGACTGGTTCAATGCCCACCGCTTCGGCCTGACCGTATCCATGGACGGTCCCAGGGCGATGCACGACCGCAACAGGCGCACGATCGGCGGTCACGGCACCTACGACATCGTCAGGCGCAAGGTCGAAATGCTTCTGGCACGCTACACTGCCCGTCCGGTCGGCTGCCGCGTGACTCTGACCCGTGGAGCCACCGATGTCGAGGACATTTTCGACCACCTGCAGGGTGAATTGGGGTTTCACGAGGTCGGATTCGGGCCGGTTACCTCGGGTGACATCGCGGCCTTCAATCTGCCTGCCGATGAGCTGGCCGCGGTATTTGCGGGTCTGAAGCGGCTCGGCCGGCGCTATCTGGCCCATGCCCTGGAAGGGCGCAACGTCGGTTTCGGCAACATGCATCAGCTGCTCACCGACATGCACGAAGGCAACAAGAAGCAGCTGCCATGCGGGGCTGGCGTGGGATTGCTGGCGGTCGACGGCGACGGCGGGCTCAATCTGTGCCACCGCTTTACCGGATCGAACATGCCCCTGTTCGGTGACGTCGACAAGGGTATCGACCGGCCGCGTCTGGCCGCGTTCGTCGAGAAGCGTCTGGACCGCGCCGGGACAGGTTGCCAGACCTGTCGCATCCGCAACATCTGTTCCGGTGGCTGCTATCACGAAAGCTATGCGAAATACGGCGATGCGACGCATCCGTCCTATCACTATTGCGACCTTCTGCGCGACTGGGTCGATTTCGGTATCGAGGTATATGCACGCATCATCACAGAGAACCCGGGGTTCTTTGCCGCACATGTCTCTCCGAGGAGGAGTGCCTGAATGAAACATCTCAAATCGCTGAACAGGAAGGCGAAGCTGCTCGAGCGGGCCGTGGACCCCGCCGAGGTCGAGGAAGTCGTGGCGATGCAGACTGTCGTCGGTTGCACCGCGACCGTTGACCCCGGCTGGGAGATCGATCCCTTTGGCGGCCTGGGCTCTCTGTGTCAGCCGATGGAAGCGGATCTGTATGGCTGCGCGGATTCGTGCTGGTGGCCCGCGCAAGTGCCGGACACGATGAGCAGCTATCCCGACTGGGGTCAGGGCGCCGACAAGGCCGACAAGGACTGGCGCAGGCTCGACGGCATCTTTGAAGACAACGACTGACAGGGAGCGGCCCGGATGACTCTGAAGAGCCTTATCAAGATCGCCGGCCTGGCAGGAGCGGTGGGTATCGGTACCCTGGCCGCGGGGTACGGGACGACGGCGATGGATGCAACGGCCGCCGCAACCGAGGAGTACCTGCTGACCGTGACACGTCCGGGCCAGTTGCATGTCATTGACATGCGGGCGCATACGATCCTGCGCAGCTGCGACATACCCGGCAAGTTCGGGTCGGGGGCAATTGCGCTGTCGCCCGATGGACGGGTCGCCTATGTGCTGGGAAACATGTGGGAGGACGTGTACGGCTTCGACATCAGCAACTGCGAGATCGTGTTTTCGGCTGCACAATCGAGTGGCGATGTGAAGGTGAAGAGCTTCCAGTCGATCGCGGTCAGCGCGGACGGCACGGAACTCTATACTGTCCAGAATCCGGTCCGCCATCTGCTCGATCGCATGCAAGTGCTGGAGCCACGTCTTGCGGTCTTCAACATTGCCGACGGCGTCGACGCAAAACCGATCCGGACCTTCCCGGTCAATCGCCGCATCACCAAGATCGCTGCCACCGCCACGGGCGAGGTGATCCTCGGAGGCGCCGACATCGAGGCGATCGACTCGAAGACCGGGGAAACCCGGGTCGTCACCGCCCTCGCGAACTGGGATCGGGGGCCGCTGTGGTTGCCTCCGGATGCATTTGCGATGCACTCCCAGGGGGAGCATCGCAATGAATACATCATGCCGTACCTGACGGCCAGGTTCGAAAGCGAGCAACGGGATTTCGAGACCGCGGAGTGGTGGTGGGGCATGAGTCGGGTCGACCTCGATACGGGGAAGGCCGAACAGATGGAGATCATCCCGTTCGAATTCATCATCTTCACTTTCGTGACCGATCCGCACGATTCGAACATCCTGTACGGTGCGTTCAACACCGTGTCCAAGCACGACATCGCGAAAAAGGAGACGCTGCTGGCCGAGCAGCTGCCGCATACGTACTACAGCGTGAACATCTCCGGTGACGGAATGAAGCTGTTCATCGGTGGAGCGGCCAACGACATCTCGATCCACGACACGGCCACGCTGAGCAAGATCGGCGAGATCCGGTTGCCGGGCGACATGTCGACGGCCGATCTGCGCATCGCCAGAATCCGCAACTGATCCGTGGCGATGCGGTAGATCGAAAGGGAGTGCCCGGCCGGTACGTCCCTTTTCTCGTCGATAATGAGGGTCCTTTCGGATCGCAAGGGACAGGCATGCTGAGTTGGCTCGTCCGGATCGACGACTTGCGCGAACGCGAATCGCTGCGTCGGGGATTCGCGTGGCTTTACGGCTTCGTGAGACCGCAACAACGGGCCATTGCCGGGTTGCTCGGATTGTCGGTGCTGGCGTCGGCGCTCGTCCTGGTGCAACCCTGGCTGGTCAAGCTGCTGATCGACGATGGTCTGCTGGCGGGGGACTATGCGGCCCTCGTCGTGATCGCGGTGATCATGATGCTGGTCGGAGTCGTCGGTACCGCACTTGCCGGGATCAATCGCTATCTGCATACGCGCTTGTCGGGGAAGATCCTGTTCGCCGTGCGAAGCGACGTCTATCGCCACTTGCAGAGCCTGTCGCCCGCGTTCTTCGCGCAGCGCCGCACCGGAGACCTCCTGTCGCGCATCGATGGCGACGTCGCCGAGATCCAGCGTTTCGCGCTCGACAGCCTGTTTGCCGCAGTGAGCAGCGTCATCGGCCTGACCGGCGCAGTGGTTCTGCTCGTCGCGCTTTCGTGGGAGCTGTCGCTGCTGGTCCTGGTCCTGATTCCGGTCGAAGTCATATGGCTGCGCTGGATGCGGCGCAAGATCGAAAACCGGACGCGCTCGGTACGCGAGCGTTCGGCCGACCTGTCGAGCTTTCTGGTGGAAACCCTGCCGTCGATGAAGTTCATCCAGGCCACCGGCCAGGAGCGACGCGAGGCCGGGCGGCTGGACACGCTGAACGACCGCTATCTGACCGACCTGCTGAGTTTGCAGGTGACGGAGTTCCTGACCCATGCCGTGCCCGGGACGCTGACTTCGCTGACCCGCGCCACCGCTTTTCTGATCGGGGGCTGGTGGGTCATACACGGGCAGTGGCAACTGGGTTCGCTGATCGCCTTTTCGACCTATCTGGCCATGGCGGTCGGCCCGGTCAACAGCCTCCTCGGGCTTTATGTCGCGATCCAGCGCATGAGCGTGAGTCTGGCGCGGGTGAACGAACTTCGCCAGGCCGAGCCGGATGTAAGCTCGCCGCGCCGGCCGTCGCCTTTGCCGGCGGATTTCGGTGGGGCTGTCAGCTTCGAGAACGTCGTGTTCCGCTATCCGGGACGCGCGCAGCCGGTCCTGAACGGTGTCAGCGCCAGTCTTCCGGCGGGCAGCAAGGTCGGCGTGAGCGGTGTGTCCGGCGCGGGGAAATCGACGCTGATCGATCTGTTGCACCGGCACTATGATCCGCAGGAGGGGGTCGTTCGCCTCGACGGGATCGACCTGCGGGAATTGGCAATGCTGGATCTGCGTCGGGCAGTGGCGGTGGTCAGCCAGGACATCGTGCTGTTTCGCGGTACGCTTGCGGACAACCTGCGCTACGCGATGCCCGATGCGAGCGACGAGGCGGTCGCACATGCGGCGCGCGAGGCGCAGCTGGGCGAACTGATCGAGCGCCTGCCGCAAGGGCTGGACACGCCGCTCGGAGAGAGAGGCCAGCAACTGTCGGGCGGGCAGAAGCAACGCATTGCGATTGCGCGCGCACTTCTGCAGCAGCCGGTGGTTCTCGTGCTCGACGAGGCGACCTCGGCGGTCGACGAACACACCGAAGCGCAGGTCATCGCTGCGGTCGACCGCCTCTTTGGGCAGCGGACGCGCATTCTCGTCAGTCATCGGTCCGCAACGCTCGCCGGCTGCGATGTGCGCCTGGTTCTCGAGGCCGGTCGACTCGTGCCTGCGGGTGATTCGGTGCCGGAGGTGGCCATCGATGCCTGAACCGGTCCGGATCGGAATCGTCGACAGCGGTTGTCGCGAGGATCAGGCGCCCAGGGTGCTTGCGTCCGCCGGCTTCACGCTGCGCGAAGGACTGTCGCACCGCACCGATCCGCTCGTGGATCAGCTGGGCCATGGGAGCGAGATTCTGGACATCATCGCGTGGGTTGCACCCGAGGTACGTTTCCTCGTCGCGCAGGTCTTTCGCGAAAGGCTTGCCACCTCCGCCGCCCAGGTTGCGAGCGCCATCGACTGGCTGGTTGAGCAAGGGGCGCAGGCGATCAATCTCAGTCTCGGGCTGCGTCATGATCGCGACGTTCTGGCGTTCGCGTGCGAGGGGGCGCTCAAGGCGGGCGTGATCCTGTGTGCATCGGCTCCCGCGCGCGGCTCTGCGGTGTACCCGGCCGCATACCCCGGGGTGTTCAGGATGACCGGTGATGCACGCTGCGGCCGTGGCGAGATCTCGTATCTCGGGTCCGCCTATGCCGATTTCGGTGCCCACGTCCGACCTCTGGGTGCATCGGGTGCAGGCGTAGGCGCAAGTGCCGGTTGCGCGCACCTGACGGGCGAGGTTGCCCGCCACCTGGAGGCTGGAGGACGGCCGGTAGCGTCGCGGCTGCGGCGCTACCTGATCGAGCGCGCGTGCTACCACGGCCCCGAGCGGCGCGTCGGTTGAAACCGGAGTGGACGATGAAGCGTTGCGAAATCGTGGTCATGGGGGCCGGGCCGGCCGCTTCGGCTACAGCGCTGGGCCTGCAGCGCCTCGGCCATGAGGTCGTGATCGTCGGCGAGGCGCGACCGTTTGCGGCAATGGAAGGGATATCGGATCGCGTCGTCGCTGGTCTGCTCAGCGCCGGTTTCGAGTCGTTCACCGAGATTCTGCCCGAGCCGTCGCGTCGCGAGGTGAACTGGAACGGTGTCGCCAGTGCGGCGAATACCGAGCGTCTCATCGAGCGCGCCGCGTTGGACCGTTGTCTTTGGCGGGATCTGGACCGCAACGGCGTGGCCATGCTGGAAGGTCACGTCCGAGGCTGCACCGCGCGTGGCGACGGCTTCGAGGTCGAGGCCGTGCGGCGGGACGGGGCGTCGACGGTGATCGAGGCCGGATTCGTGGTCGAGGCGCGCGGCCGTGCGGCCCCTTCCGCAGGGATCAGCCGTCTGCGGGGTGCGGAGACGGTGTCGGTGCTGCATTACCGCCAAGGCCCCTGCGCCGAGGCACGCTCGGCTGTGCAGAGCCACCCCGACGGCTGGGCGTGGATGGCCTCAGCGCGTGATGGACGGCGTTACCTGCAGCTGAGCTTCGACGTGGCCGAGCGCAGGCTTCCGCCCAAGAGGTCCCTGCGGGCGTTCTGCGAGCAGCTTCTGTCGCAACTGGAAACGGCCCGTCCGTTCCTCGAGGATTCCACGCCGCTTGGAGTCGTCCATGCCCGCTCGAGCACCCCGGTCCTGTGCCGGAATCCGGTCGGGAAGAACTGGATCCGTGTCGGGGACGCCGCAATGGCGGTCGATCCGCTTTCGGGCAACGGCGTGTTCCAGGCCCTGTCGTCTGCACTGCAGGCGCCCGCCGTCGTCAACACGATCCTGCGCCGTCCGGACTTTGCAGCGCTGGCGAGCCTTTTCCACAGGATGCGGGTGGACACGCTGTTTCATCGGTTTGCCCGGATCGGGCGCGATTTCTGCCTGCTGGAGCGGCAGTGGCCGGATCAGCCTTTCTGGTCAAGACGCAGGGCCTGGCCCGATGCCGAGCCGTCGCATTCTCCGGTGGATCCGGAAGCGGTCGAGACCCGCGTGATGCCAGTCATGAACGCAGGCTTCATCGAGGAGGCCGAGGTCGTCGTCACGCCCGCCGACCCTTTGGGTGTGTGGCACGTGGGCGGGCACCCGGCAGCCCCCATGCTGAGGGCGCTGCGACAGGTGCCGGCAGGGGCCGACCCCGAGCCGATACTGGCGCGGCACCTCGGTCCGGATGCACACGCAGCAGCAGCCATTCTGACGTGGATGTGCGACCGCGGGTGGATCAGGCGGTGGTGCGTCTGAAGCGCGGCGGCCCGATTGACTTAACCGACGGTGCGCTTGTCGCGTTCGATGATCGCGTATGCGGAATGATTGTGGATCGATTCGAAGTTCTCGGATTCGACCGCGAACGCACTGATGCGCGGTTCAGCGTCGAGCAGGCCCGCGACATCCCGCACCATGTCCTCGACGAACTTGGGATTGTCGTAGGCGTGCTCGGTGACGAACTTCTCGTCCGGGCGCTTGAGCAGGCCATACAGCTGGCACGACGCCTGTGCTTCCACGAGCTGCACGATCTCCTCGATCCACAGGTGGTCGTTGAGAGTCGCAGTGACCGTGACGTGCGAGCGCTGATTGTGCGCGCCGTAGTCGGCAATCTTCTTCGAGCATGGGCAAAGGCTCGTGACCGGTACCACGATCTTCATCATGAACTCGTACAGCCCGCCCTCGCGGATCTCCCCGGTGAAGGTGACCTCATAGTCCATCAGGCTCTGCACGCCCGAAACCGGGGCGGACTTGTTGATGAAATAGGGGAATGTCATCTCGACGTGACCGGTCTCCGCCTCCAGGCGCTCGACCATCTCGCGCAGCATAGGCTCGAAGGATTCGACCGAGATCTCGCGTTCGTTGCTGTTCAGGATTTCGATGAAGCGCGACATGTGGGTGCCCTTGAAATTGTGGGGCAGACCGACATACATATTGAACATCGCAACGGTGTGTTGCACGCCACCGTTCCTTTCGCTGAGCTTGACCGGGTGGCGGATGGCCTTTATCCCGACCTTGTTGATCGCGAGTTGGCGGATGTCCTCCGAACTCTGGACGTCGGGGATACTGTGGGTTTCAGTGGAATTCATGCGTCGTTCTCTGTGGGGGTATGATTTTTCAGACGATCCTAACAAGTCCGACAAATCTACTCAACTATTATCACCATTGAGCCGCGCAATCGCAGCAATAATGCCGGCCGCGTCGAGACCGACCGACTGCAGCAGCAGCGCCTGGTCGCCATGGTCGACGAATCGGTCGGGAAGCCCGAGACGCAGGACGCGCGGCCGCTTCGTGATCCCTTCGATGACCCGGGCGACCTCCGAACCCGCGCCTCCTATCACCGCGTTTTCCTCCAGCGTGACAAGCAGGTCATGACTCGCGGCAATATCGCGCACGCACTGCTCGTCCAGCGGTTTGACGAAGCGCATGTTGACCACCGACGCATCAAGCTCTTCGCCGGCCGCGAGCGCCGGCGCAAGCAGATTCCCGAATGCCAGAAGCGCGACCCGCGTTCCGGTACGGCGGATCTCCGCCTTGCCGATTTCAAGCGCGGTCATGGCGGTGTCGGGTGTCACCGCCATACCGGTGCCGCGCGGATAGCGTACCGCAGCCGGACCGTCGTGGCAGTATGCAGTGTAGAGCATCTGCCGGCATTCGTTCTCGTCGGCGGGCGCCATCACCACCATATTGGGGATGCAGGCCAGATAGGAGAGGTCGAAGGCGCCGTGATGGGTCGCCCCGTCGGCCCCGGCCAGTCCGGCACGGTCAATCGCAAACATTACCGGCAGATTCTGCAGCGCGATGTCGTGTATGAGCTGATCGTAGGCACGCTGCAGAAACGACGAGTAGATAGCGACAACTGGTCGAACACTGTCGCACGCCATGCCGGCGGCGAACGTCAGCGAGTGTTGTTCGGCAATACCGACATCGAAGAAGCGGTCAGGAAAGTGACGGGCGAAGCGCACCATGCCCGAGCCTTCGCGCATCGCCGGAGTGATGCCGATCACCTTGTCGTCGACGGCTGCGATATCGCAGAGCCAGTCACCGAACACCTGGGTATAGGTCCGTCTGCCGCCGCCCTTGCCGGCTTCGATGCCGGAGTTGTGGTCGAATTTCGACACGCCGTGATAGAGGATGGGATCGACTTCGGCGAGCTTGTAGCCCTGCCCCTTGCGCGTGATGACGTGAAGAAAATGCGGACCCTCGAGTTTTCCGAGGTTCTGCAGCGTGGGCAGCAGGGCGTCCAGGTCATGACCGTCGATCGGCCCGTAATAATGGAAGCCGAATTCCTCGAACAGGGTCCCCGGGGTGATCAGACCTTTGACGTGCTCCTCGACCTTGCGTGCGAAATCCAGCACCGGCGGGGCCATGCCCAGTACCTTCTCGCCGGCACGGCGCGCCGCGTTGTAGGTGCGACCGGACAGCATTCGCGCGAGGATCCGCGTAAGTGCGCCTACCGGGGGGGAGATGGACATTTCGTTGTCGTTGAGGATCACCAGGAGATTGGTGTCGCGCGTGTCGCCCGCGTTGTTGAGGGCCTCGAATGCCATGCCGGCCGACATGGCACCGTCGCCGATCACTGCGACGACACGGCGGTCCTCCCCCTTGTCCCTCGCAGCCACGGCCATCCCCAGGGCTGCCGAAATCGACGTCGACGAATGCGCCGTGCCGAAAGTGTCGTACTCGCTCTCGCAGCGTCGCGGAAATCCCGATATGCCGCCAAAATGGCGCAGTCCGCTCATCGCCTCACGGCGGCCGGTAAGAATCTTGTGGCCGTACGTCTGATGACCCACATCCCAGACGATGCGATCGTGGGGCGTGTCGAAGACGTAGTGCAGGGCGATGCTCAATTCGACCGTCCCGAGATTCGAGGACAGGTGCCCGCCGGTACGCGACACCGACTCGATGAGAAACGCGCGCAGCTGCTTCGCCAGTTCCGGCAGGTCGCGGCGCTCGAGTTTGCGCAGGTCCGCCGGCGAGTCGATGCTGGTCAGCAGGGGATAGGGGGACATTTGGGTTTGTGCAGTGAAAGCCAGGGTCAGAATCTGCGGTGGACGATGAATCTGGCAAGCTCGTCCAGCCGGGTGGAGAGCGTGCCGAGCGGCTCGATTACCTGGCGTGCTTCCGCAAGCAGCGATTCCGCGAGTGCACGCGCTTCGTTCAGCCCAAGCAGACTTACATAGGTGGGCTTGTTGCTGTCGGCGTCCTTCCCCGCAGTTTTCCCGAGAGTGGCGGTGTCCGACTGCGCGTCGAGGATGTCGTCCACCACCTGGAACAGCAGGCCGACCAGCTTGCCGTAGCGGTCCAGCGGGGCGAGCAACGGGGCGCTGCAGCCGGGACCACAGCGTGCGCCGAGCAGCACGGAGGCCCGGATCAGCGCTCCGGTCTTGTGAATGTGCATGAATTCGAGTTCGGCCCGTGAAATCGATTTTCCGACCGCTTCCAGGTCGATTGCCTGCCCGCCGGCCATGCCGCGGGACCCGGACGCATGTGTCAGAAGCGCGATCATCTCGAGTTGATCGGCGGCCGTCGGCGCCAGCGATTGCTCCGACAGGACCTGAAAAGCAAGCGTCTGCAGGGCATCGCCCGTGAGCAGTGCCGTTGCCTCGTCGAATTCGACATGGACGGTCGGCTTGCCGCGCCGCAGAACGTCGTCGTCCATGCACGGCATGTCGTCGTGCACCAGCGAATAGGCGTGGATGAGTTCCACCGCGCAGGCGGCGCGATCGACGCACTCGACCGGCGCGCCAGTCAGTTCCCCTGCTGCATGTGCAAGCAGGGCGCGTACTCGCTTTCCGCCACCGAGTACCGCATAGCGCATGGCGCCATGGAGTCGTACCGGGGCGATCGAGGGCTCTGGAAGTATCGATCCAAGGGCGGTTTCGATGCGCTGCTGGACCGTGTTCATCCAGCCGAGAAAGTCGGATCCGGTGTTGCTCACGTCCGCTTTTCCCCGGTCGAATCTGCATCGAGCGGAATCAGCTGCCCGTTCTCGAGCTGACGCACGCGCTGCTCGGCCTGCTGCAAGGTTTCCTGACAGAACTTGAGCAGGCCGACGCCGCGCTGATAACGTTCCAGCGCCTGTTCGAGCGATATCGTGCCCGTCTCCATTTCCTGAACGATCGTTTCGAGTTCCGAAATGGCCGATTCAAAGGATTTCGGTGAACTGACCGGCTTTGTCATGATGGAGAGTGAGCGACTTGAAAGGACCGAACATAACCGATCGCGCAACTAGTGGTCAAACGCCGTTTCGCATAGAATGGACGGTCGTTTCTTCCGGATTTCTTGGTCTCTCTTGAGGGGGTTCGGGTATGGCCGACATCGCATGCAAGGCTCAACTGGCTCCTGGCGCCTCGCAGCTCCCGGTGGCCATGTATTTTGACGAGAAGGTCTTCGAACTCGAGAAACGGCTTATCTTCGATGCCGGCGCGGGTTATGTCGGCCATGAGCTGATGGTACCCGAAGTCGGCAATTACCGGTCACTCGAATGGCTGGACCACTCGAAACTCCTCTTTCGCACCGACGACGGCATCCACCAGTTGTCCAACATCTGCCGTCATCGTCAGGCAATCATGCTGCAGGGTGCGGGAACGGCCGATCATATCGTGTGCCCGGTCCATCGGTGGACCTATGACCGGAAGGGCTCGCTTCTCGGAGCGCCCCATTTCGCGGAAAATCCGTGCCTGAATCTGAGGCGCGATATCCTCGAGAATTGGCAGGGGCTGTTGTTCAAGGGACCCAGGCGTGCAGCCGATGACCTCTCCGGGATGGCCATTGCTGCCGATCTGGACTTTTCGGGCTACAAGCTCGATCGTGTCGAGATCCACGAGTGCAATTACAACTGGAAGACCTTCATCGAGGTCTACCTTGAAGACTATCATGTCGCCCCGTTCCATCCGGGCCTGGGAAACTTCGTTACCTGCGACGACCTGACCTGGCAGTTCGGCGAATGGTACTCGGTGCAGCGGGTCGGCATCACCTCTCTTGCACGCCCGGGCTCGGAGGCCTACCGGAATTGGCACCAGGCGGTGCTCGACATCTACGGTCGAGAACGACCGGCACAGGGTGCGATCTGGCTGACCTACTATCCGAACGTGATGGTCGAGTGGTATCCGCACGTGCTGGTGGTGAGCACGCTGATCCCCAGGGATGTCAACCGGACCACCAACGTGGTGGAGTTCTACTATCCGGAGGAGATCGTCGACTTCGAACGCGAGTTCGTCGAGGCGGAGCAGGCCGCCTACCTCGAAACGGCGATCGAGGACGATGACATCGGGGAGCGCATGGATCGCGGCCGATGGGCGCTGTACCGGGAGGGGCGAAGCGAGTTCGGGCCCTACCAGTCGCCGTTCGAGGATGGCATGCAGCACTTCCACGAATTCTACCGGCGCGTCATGGCACCACACCTGTAGCGACCCGCCGAGGCGACCTACTGGCGGTCCGTTCCCTGCAATTCCTTCGGCAGTGGAAATGTGACGCGCTCGGGGACGCCGTCCAGATTGCGCACCGGTCCGGCACCGAGCTGGCGCAGTCGTTCGATGACTTCCTGCACCAGAATCTCGGGCGCTGACGCGCCGGCCGTGACTCCGATCCGGCATTTTCCGATGAGCCATTGAGGATCGATCGCGTCGGCGTTGTCGACGAGCCACGCGGACACGCCGCGCAGGGCTGCAACTTCCCGCAGGCGGTTCGAGTTCGAGCTGTTGACGGAGCCGACCACGAGCACCGCATCCACCTGTGGGCTCATCACTTTGACGGCATCCTGGCGATTCTGGGTCGCGTAGCAGATGTCGTTCTTCTTCGGCCCGACGATTGACGGGAAGCGCGACTTGAGCGCATCGACCACGCCTTGCGCGTCGTCCATGGACAGTGTCGTCTGGGTGACATAGGCCACGCTCTCGGGGGTGGCGATGTCCAGCGTGGCGACGTCGTCGACGGACTCGACCAGATGGATGCCCCCATCGAGCTGACCCATGGTTCCCTCGACCTCGGGGTGGCCCTTGTGACCGATCATGATGATTTCGAGCCCCTGCCGGTGCATCCGCGAGACTTCGTTGTGTACCTTCGTGACGAGCGGGCAGGTTGCGTCGAAAACGCGCAAGCCGCGCGCCTCGGCTTCCGCTCTGACTGCCTGCGAGACGCCGTGTGCGCTGAAGATCACGGTGTTGCCAGCTGGAACCTCATCGAGTTCTTCGACGAAGATTGCACCCTTGGAGCGCAGGTCATCCACGACGAACTTGTTGTGCACCACTTCGTGCCGCACGTAGATCGGTGCGCCGAATCGCCGGAGGGACTGTTCCACGATCTCGATGGCGCGTTCCACGCCGGCACAGAATCCGCGGGGTGTGGCGAGCAGTATTTCGTGGTCGTTCATGTTCGTTCTCCGCGGCTGTTGCGGCGCACCGGCTACATGATGCCGATGATTTCCACCTCGAAGCGAATGCCCTTGCCCGCAAGCGGGTGGTTGAAGTCGATCAGGGCCGAAACCTCGTCGATCTCCCGGACCAGGCCCGAGTATTGCGAGCCGTCCGGGGCCGTGAACTCCATGATGCTCAGCGCTCCAATCACTTCGTCCGGCATATGTTCGCGGCGCACACGCTCGACCAGGTCAGGATTGTGGGGACCGAAGGCGTCTTCCGCCGTCAGCGTGAACTGCTGCAGCGTACCGCTTTCCAGTCCCGCGAGCAGACGTTCCAGATTCGGCAGCAATTCACCGTTGCCCAGCTGAAGGGTCGCCGGCGTGCCCTCGAAGGTGCTGATGAGCGGCTGGCCGTTCTCGAGCGCGATCCGGTAATGCAGGGTCACCAGGCTGTCGGGTTGGACGGTTTGCGTCACGATGGGTTCTCCGGGCTGGAATTCCTGGGCATGGGACGGAAATGGGACCAGAGCATCAGCACGACCCCGACGGTGATTGCCGAATCGGCGACATTGAACGCCGGCCAGCCATACCGACCGACATGGAAGTACAGGAAGTCGACCACCGCGCCATGGACCAGACGATCGACCACATTGCCGATCGCTCCGCCGATGATCAGACTGAACGCAAGGGGCAGGGTGCGCTCATGCGCGTGCCGGCGCAGCATGGAGAGCAACCAACCGCAGATCAGCATTGCCAGGAGGACGAAGAACCAGCGCTGCCATCCCGGCTGGTGCGCGAGAAAGCTGAATGCAGCGCCGGGGTTGAACAAGAGGACCAGCTGGAAGAAGTCCGTAACCCGAATTGCTTCACCCTGGCGCATCGTTTCGAGGACGATCCATTTGCTGGCCTGATCCAGGGCGACGACCGCGCCTGACAACATCAGCCATCCAGCCAGTCTCCTGCTCATGGCCGCAGCCCCGCTTGGCAGGGCCACTCCACCCGCGCGTGCAACCGGCTGCTATGCATGGCGGCGAATTTCCCCGCGGCCGTGAAGATTTTCGTGACAGCGGCCACACAAGGTCGGGTGTTGGGCAACGGAACCCACGTCCTCGCGATAATGCCAGCAGCGCTCGCACTTGCCGTACCCACTCGGTGTCGCGTCGACACCCTCCTCGGACTCGCTGTCGACTCTCACCAGATCTGCGTGAGAGGTGATCATCACATAGCGCAGATCCTCGCCCAGGCTGGCCAATGCCGCGAAACGCTCGGCGCTGGCCCTGATCCTGACCTCGGCCTGAAGCGATGAACCGATGCTGCCGGCCGTGCGCAGTTCCTCGAGCACCTTCTGCACCGCAGCCCGGGATTCGCGGATCAGACCCCATCGTTCGCACAAGGCATCGTCGTCGGCCGCGGCAGGCAGCTCATGCCAGGTGTGCAGCATGACGCTGTCCTCGGGGTCGCCCCCGATGATCTGCCAGATCTCTTCGGCGGTGAAGGAGAGTATCGGTGCCATCAGGCGCGTGACCGCCTGCGTGATGTGCCACAACGCGGTCTGGGCCGAACGGCGTGCGAGTGAGTCCGCGGCAGTCGTGTACAGCCTGTCCTTGAGGACGTCCAGATAAAAGGCGCCGAGGTCCTCAGCGGCGAAGTTCTGCAATCCCTGAACCACCTTGTGGAACTCGAATCGTTCGTAATCCCCGCAGAGCTGCCGCTGGAGCCGGCGCGTCAGGGCGATCGCGTAGCGATCCAGATCGAGACATTGCGCCATGGGTACCGCATGTGTCCGTCCATCGAAGTCCGCCGTATTGGCAAGCAGGAAGCGCAAGGTATTGCGCAGGCGCCGGTAGACCTCCACCACCCGTTCGAGAATCTCGTTGGAGATCGTCAGTTCGCCCGAGTAGTCGGTTGCCGCGGTCCATAGGCGCAGGATCTCTGCGCCCAGGCGACCGGACACTTCCTGCGGGGCGACCACATTGCCCTTCGACTTGGACATCTTCTTGCCCTGGCCGTCGACCACGAAACCGTGGGTCAGAAGAGCCTCGTATGGGGCCCTGCCGTCAATCGCGCATCCGGTGAGGAGGGAAGAGTGGAACCAGCCGCGATGCTGGTCCGAACCCTCCAGGTACAGGTCTGCCGGCCACCGGCTTTCGTTTGCATGCGATCCGCGCAGCACGGTCCAGTGCGTCGTACCCGAATCGAACCACACATCCAGGGTGTCGCGCATCTTGTCGTATTGCTCCGCTTCGCTCCCCAGCAGTTCGGTCGCGTCAAGCCTGAACCAGGCGTCTATGCCTTCGCGCTCGACGCGTTGAGCGATCTGCTCGAGCAGTTCGAGCGTGCGCGGGTGCGGCTCACCCGACTCCTTGTGGAGAAAGAGCGGAATCGGCACACCCCAGTTGCGTTGACGCGATACGCACCAGTCCGGACGGTTGGCGATCATCGCGTGCAGACGCGCCTTGCCCCAGGCCGGGTAGAAGCGGGTGTCCTCGACCGCCTTCAGCGCCAGTTCGCGCAGGGTCGGTGCGCCTGGCTCTATGCGCTCGCGTCCCGCGAGCCGATCCATGCCCACGAACCATTGTGTCGTGGCACGGTAGATCACCGGGGTCTTGTGCCGCCAGCAATGCATGTAGCTGTGCACTACCGTGCCCGAAGCGAAGAGGGCGCCAACTTCGGACAGCTTGTCGATGATCTTCGGGTTTGCGTCCCAGACGCTCATTCCACCGAAGAAGGGGAGGCTATCGGCGAAGGTCCCGTCACCCTGAACCGGAGTCAGGATCTCTTCGTTGCGCATCCCGTAACGGGTGCATGAGACGAAGTCGTCCATGCCGTAGGCGGGGGCGCTATGGACAATACCGGTTCCCGCATCGGTGGCGACGTAGTCGCCCAGCATCACCGGCGAATGGCGGTCGTAAAATGGGTGACGGAAACTGATCCGGTCGAGCGCGATCCCCTGGGTGGCGCCGAGGACGCGGCCGTCGAGCGCATAGCGCTCGAGCGCGCTCTGACGCAGTTCGGCGGCAAGAACCAGCAGACCGCGCGATGTCTCGACCAGTTCGTAGACGAATTCGGGGTGGACGTTGAGCGCCTGGTTGGAAGGAATCGTCCATGGTGTGGTGGTCCAGATCACCGCGAACACCGGCATGTCAGGCAAGGCGTCGAGTCCAAAGGCGTAGGCCAGCTTGCCGCGCTCGGCGTCGGCGAGCGGGAAGCCGACATCGATTGTCGGGGATTTCCTGTCCTGATATTCGACTTCAGCTTCCGCCAGCGCCGAACCGCAATCGAAGCACCAGTTGACCGGTTTCAGTCCCTTGAACAGAAAACCCCTGCGATACATCTCGCCGAGGGCCCGAATCTCGTCCGCCTCGTTGGAGAATTGCATGGTGCGATAGGGGTCGTCCCAGCCACCCAGGATGCCAAGGCGGACGAAGTCGAGCTTCTGGCGTTCGATCTGTTCCGCCGCATACTCGCGACACAACTCCCGAGCGCGATCGGCCGGCAGATGCTTGCCGTGCAGTTTCTCGATCTGGTGCTCGATCGGCAGGCCGTGGCAATCCCAGCCGGGGACATAGGGTGCATCGAAGCCTGCGAGGGTCTTCGAGCGGACGATGATGTCCTTGAGAATCTTGTTGACCGCATGGCCGATGTGAATGTCCCCGTTTGCGTAAGGCGGTCCGTCGTGAAGGACGAACTTCGGTCGAACTCGTGCCACCCTGCGGATCTTGTCGTAGAACCGTCGGCTCTGCCAGTCGGCAACCCAGGCCGGCTCGCGTTTTGCCAGATTGCCGCGCATCGGAAACGGCGTGTCCGGCAGGTTCAGCGTCTTTCGGTAGTCAGCCATGTTCGTATCCTTGCGGCCTCATTCTTGCAGGGGATTCCGCCGGAACCAGGCGCGCGCCTGCTCCGCATCCCTGGCGATCTGTCTGGACAGGGCGTCGACCGATTCGAACTTCGCCTCGTCCCGCTGTTTGTCGAGGAAGTGCACGCGCAAATGGGCTCCGTAGCAGTCGTGCGTCCAGTCCAGGAGGTGCACCTCCAGACTCGGGCGCGCGTTGTCGTTGACGGTCGGCCGAACGCCGACATTGGCGACGCCTGCGATGTGCCGTGGTGCGAGGCCCTCGACGCTCACCGCGAAAACTCCCGAGAGAGGCGGCTTGCGGTGTTTCATCTGGATGTTGGCGGTGGGATAGCCCAGCGTGCGCCCGATCCGGTCGCCTGCGACGACCCGGCCGGCGATGCTGTATGGGCGGCCCAGCAACCGCGCCGCGCGAGCCAGGTCTCCCGCATGCAGGGCGTCGCGAACCGCTGAACTCGAGATGCGTTCGTTTCCGAGTTCAAGTGTATGCATCGCGTCGACAACAAAGCCATGCGCTTCGGCAGCTGCCTGCAGCAGCCTGAAGTCTCCCTGTCGCCTGGCACCGAAGCGGAAGTCGTCACCGATTATGAGGTGGCGGACATCCAGTCCGCGGACAAGGATGTCCTCGATGAAGCGCTCCGCGGGAACTGCCGCGAAGCGCGCGTCGAAGCGGCACACGTGAGCCCGGTCCACGCCGTTGGCGGCGAGCAGCAGCAGTTTCTCGCGCAGGGAGGCAAGTCGTGGCGGAGCGTCGGCTGGCGAAAAATACTCGCGCGGATGCGGCTCGAACGTAAGGACGGTCGCGGCAACGCCGCGTGCTCGCGCCGTGTCCACGAGTCGCTGGAGCAATGCCTGGTGGCCGAGGTGAACGCCATCGAAATTTCCGATGGTGAGCACCGAGGGCTGCCGGGCACGCTCGGGTATCCCTCGAAATACCTGCATGACCGCCTGAAAACGAAGTTTCGCCGAAGGCAAAAGCCGGTAATTATACCGGGAACCGCGGCAGGATGGGATCAGCCGAACCTGGCAACCGTCGTCCGGTTGCTCGGCGGATTCGCATCGAAATAGCGCCGCAGGCCGCGCATGATCGCATCGGCCATCTTGTCCTGATAGGCATTGTCGTTCAGGCGGCGTTCTTCGTCGGGATTACTGATGAACGCTGTTTCGACCAGGATGGACGGGATATCCGGTGCCCGCAGGACGGCAAATCCGGCCTGTTCCACCTGGGGCTTGTGCAGATGGTTGACGCCACCCAGTTCCGTCAGCACTGCGGCACCGAGCTTCAGGCTGTCGTTGATCGTCGCGGTCTGTGACAGATCCAGCAGCGTGCGTGCAAGATGGCCCTCCTGCCTGGCCAGATTCACGCCGCCGATCAGGTCGGCGTCGTTCTCGCGCTGTGCCAACCAGCGGGCGGCCGAACTGGTCGCTCCCCGCTCCGACAGGACATATACGGAACTGCCACGCGCCTCGGGACGCACGAAGGCGTCGGCATGGATCGATACGAAAAGGTCGGCCCGGACCTTGCGGGCCATCGTCACGCGGTGCTGCAGCGGAACGAAATAGTCACCATTGCGTGTCATCACTGCACGCATGTTCGGTTCGCCATCGATCTTGCGTTTGAGGCGGCGCGCGATCGAGAGGGTCACAGTCTTTTCATGGGTGCCGCGGCGGCCGACAGCACCCGGATCTTCGCCCCCGTGGCCGGCGTCGAGCACCACGGTGACGAGACGGTTCGCATCGGGCGCATTCGACTGGCCGCGACGAACCGATCGGGTCGCGTCCTCGCCGGATGCCGTGCCGCCGGAACCGTCGTCGCCCGCAGCTGCTTCCAGGGGCGAGGATTTCCTGATGAGGGCGAGAAGGGGGTCGATCGGCTCGCTCGGATAAAGGTCAAGCACCAGCCGGTGGCCATAACTTGCGATCGGCTTCAGGGTGAAGACCTGCGGCTTGATCTCGTTCTTGAGTTCCACGACCACCCGGGTCACCCCCGGACGATTGCGTGCTGCCCGAATGAGGCTGATCACGGGATCGGAATCAAGCACCCGGGAGGGGAGCGACTGGAGCACGTTGTTGAGTTCCACGCCGTGCAAGTCGACCACCAGGCGCTCCGGATCCTTGAGCGACATGTATTTGAAGCTGATTTCGCTCGTGCTCTCGAGGGTGATCCGCGTGTACTCGGTGGCGGGCCAGACCCTGACCGCAACCAGGTTCGTGGCCGAACCGAAGCCGACCGGACTGACGAGCAGGGCGAGGGACGCGCCGGCGAACCTGAACAGCGCACGGCGGCTCAGTCCGGCGGGCAGGCCTACCGGTCCGGGCTCTTCAGCTTCGATGTCATTGTTCTCGTGCATAACCGTCCAGCCTCCGTCAACGCGGATACCTCCAGCAGGCGGCCCGATCCGTCCACCCGCAGGCTTGCTATCACGTCGGGCGATGCTACGAAAGGGCTTGCCTTGTCGGGCCATTCCACGATGCAGACCCCATTGCCCGAGAAGTATTCGTCCAGCCCGGCTTCGAGGTATTCCTCAGGAAAAGCGAAGCGATAAAAATCAAAGTGATATAAGTGTAATCTAGAAACTACATAAGGTTCAATCAAGGTGTAAGTCGGACTTTTTACTTTTCCGGTATGTCCGAGTGCGCGCAACAGTCCCCGAACCAAGGTCGTCTTGCCCGCGCCGAGGTCGCCCGCGAGGTAAATTACGAGCCCGGGTTGAAGCGCCGGGGCCAGTGCGGCGCCGGCTGCCTCGGTATCGGTTTCATCGGCCAGATGTGCCGCAAGGCCGCGACCGCTATCATCTGCAGGATGAACAAGCCCGATCATGTCGAATCCTCCGATGAATCCCTCGCCGCCCTGGTGCAGAAGATCCGCGCCTGGGGCAGGGAACTGGGTTTCGATGCCGTAACCGTGACGGGCGTAGGCCTCGCCGATGCCGAAACCGGCCTTGCGCAATGGCTTGCCAGCGGCTTCCATGGCGAGATGGATTATATGGCGCGTCACGGCATGATGCGGGCGCGACCGGCGGAACTCGTGCCGGGCACGCTGCGGGTGATCAGCGTGCGCATGAACTACTGGCCGCGTGCGGCCGATGCAAAGGAAACCCTTGCGGACGGGCGCAAGGCCTATATTTCCCGGTATGCGCTGGGCCGTGATTACCACAAGCCAATGCGCAGGCGCCTCCAGAGCCTCGCGGACCGGATCGCCTCCGCGGCGCCTCACGCTTATCGTGTGTTTGTCGATTCCGCGCCGGTGCTGGAAGTCGAACTGGCGCGTCGTGGAGGGACGGGCTGGCGTGGAAAGCATTCCCTGCTGATAGATCGCTCGGCCGGTTCGTATTTTTTTCTGGGCGAGATATTCACCGATCTCCCCCTGCCGGTCGATGCGCCCGTGGGCGAGCACTGCGGCAGCTGTCGGGCCTGCATCGACGCGTGTCCGACCGGTGCGATCGTGGGTCCTTATCGGGTCGACGCACGGCGCTGCATTTCATATCTGACCATCGAACTGAAGGGCGCAATACCTGAACCAATGCGCCCCCTTGTCGGCAATCGGATATACGGTTGTGACGATTGCCAACTGGCGTGTCCGTGGAACCGATTTGCCGGGCTGACCGCCGAGCCGGACTTCGAGCCGCGACACGGGCTGGACGGGACCGACCTGGCCGAGTTGTTCGCCTGGACGGAAAGCGAATTCACGACCCGCATGGCTGGGAGCGCGATCTACCGGATCGGATACGAGCGCTGGTCGCGCAACCTCGCGGTGGCCCTGGGGAATGCGCCCCGCTCGGCCGAGGCGATCGCGGCGCTCCGTTCCCGCCGTTCCGATCCGTCGCCTCTCGTGCGCGAGCATGTCGAATGGGCGCTCGCCCGGCATGGCATCGGACCGTCTCCGGGCCACTCAGGGATCGGTTCCGGTCCGCACGGGACGTGACGGATCAGCGCACCACTCGCTCCACGACCCGGGGTAGAGGCGCGATCCGCCCAGACCCGCGAGCTCCATCGCGAGCAGGTTGTGGCATGCCGTCACGCCCGAACCGCATTGATGGACGACTGCACCGGAATCGCGCTCGCCGAGCAGTGCCTCGAAATCATCGCGCAGCTCGCGGCCGGATTTGAAACGCCCGTCGGGCGCGAGATTGTCGCGGAAGAAGCGATTCAGGGCGCCCGGGATGTGACCGGCCACGGGATCGAGGGTTTCATTTTCGCCACGGAAGCGGTCGGGGCTGCGTGCGTCGACGAGGAGCATATCCGGTCGCCCCAGATGCTGCTGCACGTAGGCGGTGTCCACCGCGAGCGGCGCGACGACCGGGTGAAAGGTCTCCTGCACCGGGGCGGGAACGTCCGTGGTCAGCGGCTGCGATGCGCACCACGCCTGGGATCCCCCGTCCAGCAGCGCCACCTTGCGGTGCCCGAGCCAGCGCAGCGTCCACCACAGCCGCGCCGCAAAGATCCCGCCGGCATCATCGTAGGCGATGACCTGGGTATCGTTGCCGACCCCGGCTTCGCCCAAGCGTGTCGCGAAGCGTGTCGGGTCGGGCAGCGGATGGCGGCCGTTGGTACCTGTTCTTGGACCTGACAGATCGTCGTCGAGACTGAGGAAGATCGCGCCCGGAATATGTCCCTCGGCATAGGCGGCACGCCCGAATGCGGGGTTGGCGAGGTCGTGGCGACAATCGAAGACGCGCCAGCGCGGATGGTTCAGGTGTTCGGCGAGGTCCCGGACGCTGATCAGAGTGTCGAAGACTGCCGTCATCGTGCCGATTCCTCCGGCTCCTCGGCCTCTTCCAGCCACGCCCGTGCGGCCCCTTCATCATCGAAGACGAGGACCTCCGCATCGACGAAGATCTGCGCGAGCCAAGCGCTCCACGTGATCCACTGGTCCTCGGTGAGCACTGCAACGCGTCCGAAATCGTGTGCATGCTGACGCGAGAACTTGATCTCTTCCCACGCCACGTCCAGGGTGAAGCCGACCATTTCCCGGAAATCGAACAACAGATTCACGGGACCTTCGAACTTGATCTTGTAATTGACCAGTTCCTCGAATTCCTTGTAGTCGGCAAGGGTGAACTCGCCGAACACGCCGACCGAGATCAGATTGTGATTGTGTTCGATGGTGATCATCGTGGCCTCCGCGCGGTGGGGTATGAAAACACTATATCCCTTGGATTGGGTGGATTCAATCGTCGGACCGGTGGTCAGTCTGTTCATCACGCCCGGGTTCGGAGTAGTCTTCGAGCGAGCGAGTCCAGCGAGAGGCGTGCATGAGCTATCTGTTGGCCCTGGATCAGGGCACCACAAGTTCACGGGCGATGGTTTTTGACGATGACGGGCGCGTGCTGGCCGTGTCGCAGGAGGAATTCACGCAGCATTATCCACGGCCCGGATGGGTGGAGCACGACCCAGACGAGATCATTCGCACGCAGTTCGATTGCGCACGCACCGCGCTTGCCGACGCCGGGATCCCCGCCACGGCGCTCTCCGGGATTGGCATCACCAACCAGCGTGAGACGACCGTCCTGTGGGATCGCGCCAGCGGCCGTGCGCTCGCGCCCGCGATCGTGTGGCAGGATCGGCGCACCGCCGCCGACTGTGACGCCTTGCGCGATCGCGGGTTCGCCGACATGATCCGATCCCGGACCGGACTGGAGCTGGATGCGTATTTCTCCGCGACCAAGCTTGCCTGGCTGCTGCGCAACATCCCAGGCGCGCGAGCGCGTGCCGAGAAGGGCGAACTCGCATTCGGCACCATCGACAGCTGGCTCGTGTGGCATCTCACCGGGGGCGGACTGCACGTGACCGATCCGGGCAATGCGGCGCGCACGATGCTGTTCGACATTCACCGGCTGCAGTGGGACGAGACGCTCCTGGAGCTGTTCGGCATAGCGCCGGCGCTGCTGCCGCGGGTCGTCGACAGCATCGGCATATGCGGCGAGAGCAGCGCAGCGGTGCTCGGCGCATCGGTCCCGATCGCAGGAATCGGCGGGGACCAGCAGGCGGCGACGTTCGGGCAGGCATGCTTCTCGCCCGGGATGGCCAAGAACACCTATGGTACGGGTTGCTTCCTGTTGATGAATACCGGCGACAGGCCGATCGCTTCGGCCAACCGCCTGCTCACGACGATCGCCTGGCGGCAG
>CAYOKH010000008.1:1255-45956 GCA_964404505.1 uncultured Azoarcus sp. | reverse complement strand
AAGCCGGTGCGCACTTTCCTTGAGCACAAGGACTACACCACCGCCCTCGACGTCAACCCGCACTACATCACTCCCAAGATGCTGCAGTTCCGTCTGCAGAAGATCATGGACGAGTATGTCGCGGGCGTCGCGACCTACTACACGACCAACGAGCACATGCTCCAGGTCGCGGAAGAGAAGCTCGAGATGCTCAAGGAAGACGCCGAGAAGATGCGCGCCAAGGACCTGCACGAGTTGTTGCGGGCCTGGGAAAACTATCACCGCATCCTCACCGCCGAAGCGCACATGAAGCACATCCAGTTCCGCGAGGAGAGCCGCTACCCGGGCTTTTACTACCGGATGGACAAGAACTTCGTCGATGAGGAGAACTGGAAGTGCTTCGTGAACTCCGTCTATGACAAGGACACGAAGCAATGGAACTGCTTCAAGCGTGAGCACGTCGATCTGGTCGATAAGAGCAAGCTGTTCAAGGCGCACGCCTGAATGGCCGCTTCGACCCGGTGCATGCATGGCCTGATCGGGCCGGTGGGGCGGGTGGCGCGGTAACGATTGCTCCACCGCGTCATCTCGCGCAGACTGGGACGCGATTTGTCCAGCAGTGTGCCGGAGGCCGGGAGCCGCAGGGCTCCCGGCCTGTTTTATGTTGCGATGCCGCCGATTACACGGCGGCCAGGAGGTGATCCGATGTCCGAGTTCGAAAGTCCCATCCCTGGCAGTCCTGTCGTTCCCGAGGTCATCGAGGGCGATCACAGCATCCGTTTCTCGTGCCACAAGGGGATCTCGTGCTGGAACGCGTGCTGCGCGAACATCGACATCTCGCTCACTCCGTACGACATCCTGCGCATGAAGAAGCACCTCGGGATTTCGTCGACGGAATTCCTGCGCGAATACACCGTGCCATACGAGATGGAGAAGGACGGAATCGCCGGTGTCAAGTTGCGTCCCGTGGATGACGGAACCGCATGCCGCTTCATGCGGCCGGAAGGCTGCAGCATCTATGCGGAGCGCCCCACCGCTTGCCGCTATTACCCTGTGGCCCTCTTGTCGATGCGCAAGCAGGACGAGTACCACGAGCGCGAATCGTATGCCCTGGTCAAGGAGGCGCATTGTCGTGGACACGAGGTGGATCGCACGATCAGCATCAATGATTACCGCGCGGAGCAGGGGCTGCCCGAATACGACGAACTGGCGCGCGGATGGCGCCAGCTGATCCTCAAGAAGAAATCCTGCGGTCCCGCCATAGGGAGCCCGTCACTGAAGAGTCGCCAGCTCTTCTTCATGGCCTGCTACGACATCGACACCTTTCGTTCCTTCGTCGCGAGCGACGCCTTTTCGCAGCTGTTCGTGGTGCCGGAAAGCGAGATGGAAATGGTGCTCAACGACGATGTCGAGCTGATGCAGTTCGCCTTCCGTTTTCTGAGACAGGTGCTGTTCGGTGAACAGAGCATCGGGCTCAACGACGATGCGGCGAAGGAGCGTCTGGCGAAGTGGCGTGCGCGTCAGGAGGTCGTCGAGCGCGAAGCCGCCGAACAGCGGGCTCAGATGGAACGACGCATGTACGAGGAAGAACTCGGCGAGGCGCACGATGCCGCCGGCGAGCCTCCCAAGGCCGATTGAATGGCCAGGGCCTGATACCGGAGAAATCGCTTGGCTGATGCGGTCGCACTGACCCCGGCAATGATCTGGGTGTTCGGTTTCCTTGCGCTCACGGTATTCCTGTTCGTCTCGGACGTCATCCGCGTCGACGTCGCCGCAGTGCTGGTGATGGTGCTGCTCGGCCTCACTTCGGTCGTCCCCGGGGTCCCGCAGCTGATCCCGGTCCAGAACCTCTTCGATGGTTTCTCCAGCAATGCGGTGATCTCGATCATCGCGGTGATGATCATCGGCGCCGGCCTCGACCGTACCGGACTGATGGCCAAGGTCGCCTCGTTCATCCTGCGCGTCGGCGGCTCGACCGAAAAGCGGGTCGTTCCGACCGTGGCCGGCACGGTCGGCTTGATCTCCAGCTTCATGCAGAACATCGGCGCGGCGGCGCTGTTCCTCCCGGTAATCTCGCGGATCTCGAGTCGCACCGGTCTACCGATGTCCCGGCTGCTGATGCCGATGGCCTTCGCCGCGATTCTGGGCGGCACAATCACGATGATCGGCTCCAGCCCGCTGATCCTGCTCAACGATCTCATCCTCACGTCGAACGCCACGCTGCCCGAGGATGTCGAGCCGATGAAGACCTTCAAGTTGTTCGACGTTACGCCGATTGGCGTCGTTCTGCTTTTGACCGGCATCCTTTACTTCGTCGTGGCCGGGCGTCTCGTCCTCCCGGCGGTCGAGACCACCGGCGCCGAAGGGATCGGTGTTCTCGAACACCTGCGCGAAACCTATGGCGTCTACGGCGAGGTACACGAGGTCTCGTTGCATGGCGACAGTCCTCTGGTGGGCAAGACGGTCGAGGAGACAGAGAACCTTTTCGGGCACCGTCACCCGATCATCGCGCTCGACAGTGCCGGCGACGTCCGCATCGCACCCGCGCGCGACGTCGTGATCCCGCCAGGCGCGGTGCTGGCATTGTGCGGTTCGCGTGAAACGGTCGAGTCATCTGCGGGCACGTTCGGCCTGCGGCGCAGCCGCGAGCTGAAGCGATTCGCCGAGACCCTCGATCCTGGCCATGCCGGAATTGGGGAAGTGGTGATTCCGCCCGGGTCGCAACTGGTCGGACGCACATTGCATGACATAAGGATGCGCAAGACGTATGGCCTGGCGGTGCTGGCGGTGCATCGGGGTGAGGACGTGATCCATGAGAACCTGCGCGAGCAGGTTCTGACCCCAGGGGACACGCTGGTGGTTCACAGTCGTTGGGAGGATCTCGCGGCGCTGCTGAAGGATCGGAATTTCGCCGTCGTCACGGGCGATTTTCCTCAGGAGGAACGCCGCCCGCACAAGGTCCCGCACGCGCTGGCCTTCTTTGCGCTGGCGCTGGGCCTGATCCTGTTCACCGAGATCCGTCTTTCTCTGGCGCTGATGGCCGGTGCCATCGGGATGATCGTCAGCGGCGTGCTTACGGTAGACCAGGCCTACCGTTCGGTCGGCTGGCAGTCGGTATTCCTGCTTGCAAGCCTGATCCCGCTGGGACTTGCGGTCGAGACCACGGGCACGGCGACGTGGATCGCGCACTCGACGGTACAAATTCTCGGCGACGTGCCGACATGGGTGCTGCAGGGTGCGCTCGCAATCCTCGCTACCCTCTTCACCCTGGTGATGTCCAATGTCGGGGCGACCGTCCTGCTGGTCCCGCTTGCGGTGCACCTTGCGCTGATCGCCGGGGCGAACCCGGCGGTGTTCGCCCTGACGGTGGCACTGGCGACCTCCAACTCGTTCTTTTTGCCGACGCATCAGGTCAATGCGCTGATCATGGGTCCGGGCGGATATCGTGTGAAGGACTTCATGCGCGCAGGCGGTATCATGACGGTGCTGTTCCTGGTGGTGATGATGGTCATGCTCAACGTCGTCTTCTGACCCTGCGCATCGCCGAACGCCCGGTGCGGAGCGGGTTTGCGCGGCCCATCACCCATGTGGGCTACCCGTTTTTACCCAAGGCGGTAATAGACGGGATACGCCCCCGGAACGCTTAATGCAGGCTGGTTTCACCCGAATCCGGCAATCGGTCGCATTCGGGGATGTTCCACGTCAGGAACATGACCGGACTCGCGGATGGACGGGCGGGTTCGGGTTCAACGCTCTCGGAGGCTCGATGACGGCTTCAATCGCAACCAATCAGACCATTCTGGTCGTCGGTGGCGGCATCTCCGGAATGACGGCGGCACTTGAAGCGGCAGAGTGCGGCAAGCAGGTCATTCTCGTCGAGAAGACGCCTGCCCTCGGTGGGCGCACCGCCCAGCTTTATCGCTACTTCCCGAAGATGTGCCACCCGACCTGTGGTCTGGAGATCAATCTTCAGCGCGTGCGCGGCAATCCGAACGTGCGCGTGATGACCATGACCGAGGTGGTCATGGTCAGTGGCGGGCGCGGCAACTACAATGCGACGTTGCGCATTGCGCCGCGCTACGTGAACGACAACTGCACGGCCTGTGGCGAGTGCGGACGAGCCGTGAGCGCCGAGGTGCCGAACCCGTTTAACTACGGACTGGATACCATCAAGGCGGCTCACCTGCCGCACGGCATGGCCTACCCGCAGCGCTATGTGATCGATCCTTCCATTGTCGGCACCGACGAGGGCGAGAAGGCGAAAGCCGCATGCCGCTTCGACGCGATCGACCTCGACATGCAGGAAGAGACGGTCGAGCTGACGGTCGGCGCGATCATCTGGGCGACCGGATGGCGCCCGTACGATGCGGCGAAGATCCAGCCTTACGGCTACGGGCGCTTCAAGAACGTGATCACCAGCGTCGAGTTCGAGCGTCTGGCCGATCCGGGCGGACCGACGGCAGGTAAGCTGCTGCGCCCGTCCGACGGCAAGGAGGCGAAGAACGTCGCCTTCATCCAGTGCGCCGGATCACGCGACGAAAACCATCTGCGCCACTGTTCGCGCGTGTGCTGCATGGCTTCGCTCAAGCACACGCAGTATGTGCACGACGCCTGCGGCGCGGAAGGACGATCCACGATCTATTACATCGACATGCGCGTCATCGACCGCCTGGAGGATTTCTATCAGAAGGTCCGTGCGGACGAAACAGTGAGCTTCGTCAAGTCCAAGGTCGCGCGAATCGCGGAGAACGAGGAAAACGGCAATCCGGTCCTGCACGGCGTGGACACCGAGGGTTATCACCGCTATGCGGTGGAACACGACCTGGTCGTGCTCGCGATCGGAATGGAGCCGGCGATCCAGGGTGTGAGCCTGCCGGAGGACATCATCCTCGATACCTCCGCGTTCATCGAGGGGTCGCTCGACGGCGGCATGTTCGCTGCTGGCACGGCGAGCAGTCCGCTGGACGTCAACCGCGCGGTACAGAACGCCACGGCCGCTTCGCTGCGGGCGATTCAAGTGATTCACAAGACTGCTTCGACGGAGGCCGCGTAACCATGGCCGATAACAAGTTTGCCGCGTATGTCTGTTCCGGTTGCGGCATCGGCGAAACGCTCGATGTCGGCACTCTCGAGAAGATTGCCCAGAAGGAAGGCAAGATGGGGCTGGTGCGCAGCCATTCCTTCCTGTGCAATGCCGAAGGGGTGCAGATGATCCGCGACGACATCGCCAACGAAGGCATCACGCATCTTTGCATCGCTGCCTGTTCGCGGCGTTCCAAATCCGAGGCATTCCGCTTTCCGGGTGTCGCGATGTCTCGCGCAAACCTGCGCGAGGGCGTGCTGTGGGCGATCGCGGAAGGCGCGGAGCACGACGAAATCCGCCGGGAAATGGCCGAGGACTACGTGCGGATGGGCTGTGCCGAGGTCAAAAAGATGACCGTGCCGGCGGGGTCTCCGATCGCGACCGAGAGCAAGCGAATCCTGGTCGTCGGGGGCGGCATGTCGGGAATGACCGCGGCGTACGAAGCGGCCGAAGCGGGCTACGACGTCGTTCTGGTCGAGAAGACGGGCAAACTGGGCGGTTTCGCCAAGGAGATGTGGAAACGCACACCATTCCGTGAACCGCATGCAGAGCCGCAGCCGACGGGGGTCGAATCCCTTGCGGCCGCAGTTGCGGCGCACCCCCGGATCACCGTGCATCTGAACGCCACGCTCGCCGAAACTTCCGGGGCGCCGGGCCGTTTCAAGGCCAGCGTCGCGCAGGAGAGCGGCACGGTGACCGAGGAAAGCGTTGGCGCGATCATCCAGACATCGGGATTCACGATCTACGATGCGGCCAGGCTGCCGGAGCTTGGCGGCGGCCAGCCCAACGTCATCGATCAGGCCGGACTCGAGGCGCTCGCGCAAGCGGCTGACGGCAAGCCCCTGACGCGTGCCGACGGCAAGCAAGTCGGGTCGGTCGTTTTCGTCCAGTGCGCCGGACAGCGCGACGCCAGCGGCCAGCACCTGCCCTATTGCTCGGGCCATTGCTGCGCGACCAGCATCAAGCAGGCGATGTATTTCAAGGACGCAAACCCCGAGGTCGATACGCTGATCCTTTACGACGATCTGCGCATACCCGGGATGGGCGAGGATTTCTACCGCAGTGCGCAGAACAAGGGCGTGATCTTCCGCAAGGCGAAGGCGACGGCGGTCAGCGGCGGAGATTCCTGCCGGGTCACCGTCAGGGACCTTATCCTCGACGAGGAGTCGACGCAGGAAGCGGATCTGGTCGTTCTCGCAACCGGACTGGTTCCAAATGCGGGGG
Organism: uncultured Azoarcus sp.; assembly: GCA_964404505.1. GTDB lineage: Bacteria > Pseudomonadota > Gammaproteobacteria > Burkholderiales > Rhodocyclaceae > DAOMNN01. The sequence continues at coordinate 39,670 of CAYOKH010000008.1, read as the reverse complement.
TGAATCTCGACACTTGGGACAAGGTCGTCACCACTGCCGAAGGCGGTGACGCGAAGGCTGCCGAGGAGCGCGATCGCCTGCGCACGCAGTCGGTCCTCAAGCTCAATTACCGCCAGGGGCCCGACATGCCGCAACTGCGGCATGGCTTCGGTGACAGTCATTTCATCTGCTTTCCTTACGAGACGCGTCGTACCGGCATTTATGCGGCGGGTCCGGTGCGGCGGCCGATGGACATGTTCCAGGCCACCGAAGACGCCACCGGGGCTGCGCTCAAGGCCATTCAGGCGGTCGAGAATGCCGCGCGCGGGCGTGCGTCGCATCCACGCGTCGGCGATCTGTCCTATCCGATCGTGCGTCTGGAAGGATGTACCCAGTGCAAGCGCTGCACGGTGGAATGCCCGTTCGGGGCGATCGACGAGGACGAGAAGCGCTATCCGATGTTCAACGAGTCGCGCTGCCGCCGCTGCGGCACTTGCATGGGCGCCTGTCCGGTGCGGGTGATCTCGTTCGAGAATTATTCGGTGGACACGGTCGGCAGTCAGCTCAAGGCGGTCGAAATCCCCGACGAGTTCGAGGAAAAGCCGCGCATCCTGATTCTCGCGTGCGAGAACGACGCCTATCCGGCGCTTGACATGGCCGGACTGCAACGCCACACGTATTCCGCCTTCGTGCGCGCCATCCCGGTTCGCTGCCTCGGATCGGTGAATACCATCTGGATCACCGACGCGCTCAACTCGGGCTACGACGGCGTGATGATGCTGGGCTGCAAGAAGGGCGACGATTACCAGTGCCACTTCGTACGCGGTTCCGAGATGGCGTACGACCGCATGAGCAAGGTCGACGACACGCTGACGCAGATGTCGCTGGAAAAGGAGCGTGTGGTCACTCACGAGGTTGCGATCACCGACCATTCGCGCATCGCACAGCTGATCAACGATTACGTGGCGCAGATCCAGGAGATCGGGCTGTCCCCGATGAAGTTCTGATGGATTCGAAGGCATATACCCGGCCACCGTTTCACGCCATGACGCATGCGTGCAGGTGCATGGGCAGGGTCGTGCAGCGTTCCGCAAGGATGCGGGCACCCGCTATCGAGGAGAGTCTCCAACATGAGTGACGCAAACAGCCAGGCCTTGGCCCGCTACGAGGGCAATTTCCTGAAGGAGGTCGAGGAACGGGTCGAGGAGGGGCACTGGGTCAAGATGTGCATGCAGTGCGGCGTGTGCGCGGGCTCGTGTCCGCTGGGGCCGCACTGGGAGCATTCGCCGCAGAAGCTCTTCATGATGATCATGGCCGGCAAGCGCGACGATGTGCTCAAGTCCGACGCGATGTGGATGTGCACTTCCTGTTACGGTTGTATCGTGCGCTGTCCGCGCAAGTTGCCGATCACCCATATCATGCACGGGCTGGCGAACTACTCGCATCGCCTGGGGCTTGCGCCCAAGGGTCAGCCCACACGCGACGTCGCGATCATCTTCTGGAACAACTTCGTCAAGACCGGCCGGATCAACGAACTGAAGTTCTCGCTCAGCGTCTATTTCAAGGACGGCTTTGTCCAGGGCGTCAAGAATGCGCTGGCGATGCAGAAGATCGGCATGGGATTGATGAAGGCCAGGCGCCTGAACCCGATGGAACTCTTCGGCGGGCACCGCTGCAAGGATCCTGCGTCGTTACGGAAAATCGTTGCCAAGGCCCGGGAGATCGAGGACCGACGCAAGGGCCTGACCTGATGGAGAGAGAAGCCATGTCCAAGAAGCAATATGCGTTTTACCCCGGCTGTTCCTCGCAGAAAGGTGCATCGGCATCGAATTTCCTGACCTCGATGGATGTCATGTGCGAGAAGCTGGACATCCAGCTCAACGAGATCCCGGACTGGAACTGCTGCGGGGCCTCCATCGGTTACGCCGAGGGTGGCGAGCTGCCCAGACTGGCAGTGAATGCGCGCAACCTGTCGCTGGTCGAGCAGCACATGCCGGGCCAGGATCTGGTCTCGGGTTGCCCAGCATGCTGGTTGTCAACGCGTGAGACGGTCGAACGCCTGCACGAGTCCGAGAGTCTGCTCGCGGAAACCAACGAGGCGCTGCGTGAGGCCGGCTTGCACCTGAAGAACGAGGTCCGCGCGCGTCACATCGTCGAGGTCCTGATCGAGGACATTGGCTTCGAGGGGATCAAGGCGCCGGTGGTGAAGCCGCTGAAGGGCATCAAGATCGCCGGATATGTCGGTTGCCAGACCAACCGGCCGTTCGGCATCGCCGGCGAATCCTTCGAGGATCCCAAGTACCTCGACAAGATGGTGGAGATCGTGGGTGCCGAACCCGTGCCCTACGATCAGAAGATCACATGCTGCGGCGGTGCACTGGCCTTCTCCGAGCCCGACAAGTCGCAGAAACAGATCCGCGATATCGTCGAGTCGGCCTACGATCACGGGGCGGACATGATCGTTACGCCCTGTCAGCTGTGCCAGGCGAACGTGGAGGTCTACCAGAGCGAGATCAACCGCAAGCAGGGTACGAAGTTCAGCATGCCCGTGGTCTACTACTCGCAGCTTCTGTCCGTAGCGTACGGCGGAACCGGCAAGCAGGCGGGGCTGGACGGTCTGGTGATTCGTGCCGAGAAGCTGGAGAAGTTCGCCTAGCGGCACGTGAGCGGGCGCCGGAAGGCGTTGCGGGCGAAGACCTTCGCCCGGATGCGCGCGACCTCGTCGGGCGTCTAGTCGCCGGTCGTCGATGCACTCCCGGAGGCACGCCGCGGGGTCTCGCCGAACAGGCCGCGCATGCCCTTGCGAATCGATTCGACCACGTCCGGCGCCTCGATTTCCATGACCTGATCGCGCACCCAGATCGCATCCCTCTCCCCGACCACGTGGCCGAGCCGTTCCGCCAGATAGCGCAGAAAGCCATATTCGATCTTGCCGTCCGTGTAGTCGAAGTCGGCATAGTCGAAAGAACGCAGATTGAGCAGATCGATGAATCGGCTCTTGTAGGTGTCGCTGTCGTCGCCCCCGTCCGGCGCACCGAGCAGGTCGTTTCGATTGTCCGCGAGAATGTCACCGACACGATTGGCCAGGGCCGAAGTGAACTCCTCGCGCTCCTCGGGGTGCATCCTCTCGAAGGCAATGCGGTCGGCCACCTGCACGATGAATATCAGCCATTCGGCGAGAAAGTCGAAATACTGTGCCCCGGGATCGATCTCGAAGTCGGCCTTGCGCATGTTCCGGAGCGAGTTCTGGGCGATGCGCCACGCAATGAACGCCGCCGCACCGGCGATCTCGCGCGTGGTCTTGGCGCGCTCGTTCTTGAACCACTGACTTTTGACTCGCATGGCCTTGGCCTCCTTGGGCCGCTATCTCAGGCGTTCTTGCATATGAAGAATTCGAACTCGCCCGGATCGATCTCGGCCGAGAACAACAGTTTCACTCCGGTGCTTGCGGTCCAGGAGGCCATGTCGCGCTCGACCCCGGGGCAGTCGCTCACGAGGCGCAGTACCTCGTCCTTGCGCATGCCATGGAGCAACTTGTGCGCCTCGACGATCGGCCCGGGACAGACGGCGCCACGTACATCGAGTACGGCATGCGCCTCCGGGCGGGTGGAGCGACCCTTGCGGATGTAATAGCCGTGGCCCCCGTCGCGACGCTTCTCGCTGGTGACGATCTGATTCTCCGTTACCCGGGCCCAGGCGAACAGGTCGGCCTCCGTGCCCGGGCAATCCGAGATCAGCAGCAGGATCTCTCCTTCTGCGAGATCGTCGACCATGCGTTTCGCGGTGACGATGGGGCCGGGGCAACTCAGGCCCTTGAGGTCGATGATGGCGTTCGGTGTCGGGAGATCTTTGCGGTTCATGGCATCAGTTCCTTTGTTGCGTTCCTCGCGGGGAGCATGGTCGCGGGGGTGCGCTCCGGGTCAATAGCCGCCCTTGCCGAACGGCTGCGTCAGACCCGCGATGCGGGCACCCTGCTTTGCCGGACCGAGCGGGAAGAGGTCGTACAGATACTTGCTGTCGGCGGCCGGATTGAGTTCCTGCATCTCCTTGAGCATGGTCCGAAAGTTCGGAGTGTGGCCGTGCTCGCGGAAGCTGTTGCGCAGATACTCGACGACCTCCAGGTGGGCGTCGGACAGTTCTATGCCCTCCGCAGCCGCGATCACCCGGGCCGCCTCGTCGCTGAAATCGGGTTCCAGCAGATAACCCTGGTCGTCGGCTTCGAGTTCGATTCCATTGACGATGTAGCCCATGTGCGTGCCTCCACTCTTCGATGTCGTTGGCGCGTCGATGCGTCGCGCCGTTCTGGGATTCAGCCCAGGCCCGTGATGGCCTTGTGCTGAACGAAAATACCGCAACCGAGTTCGCGTCGCCGGCCCAGTCCTTCGCGCAACAGTTTCAGCGCGCCATCGGATTGCAGATCGTGCAGTACGAGCGCGTATCCGGTCACCTCCTCGCCATCCGCATGCAGGATGCGGGGCCGACCACAGATGAAGGGGGCGGATGCGCCGAGCAGCGCCAGTGCAGCCGTCACCTCATCGTGAAATCGCGTTTCATCGGAGTTGCCGGTCGTGACGAAATCGGCATACAGGGTGTTGGCGACAGGCAGCGGACGGACGTGGCTCTTGCCGATTTCGACCGGTTCGCCCGCGACCTCGATACGCCTGCCTTCGAGCGCTGCCGCAGCCTCCATCAATCGATGCGTCGGCAGGCGCAGGGTGAGGCAGGCGCGACGGGCAAGCAGCGCCACGCCGCGCTCGGTCGCGACGGTACGAATGCCATGGACGCCCGCGAGCGGTTCGTCCTCAAGCCATGGCGCCAAGCCGCGCAGTGAGATCCACAAGGCGTGCCGGTAGTCGGACGGGAGTTCCACCCCCCGTACCGCGAATACCAGGTCGGCCATTTCGGTGGCGTCGGTTTGTGCGACAGTGCTCATCGCCGTCCTGCGTTCACGTTGGATGGTCCCCCTGCGCCGTCTGGCGGTCTGCCCACCGGGTCATGGTCTCACCCCAGGTCCGTGCCGTGACTGCGTCGATGTCGAACACCGTGAAGCGTCTGCCTTCGCGAATGCGCACGCGCAACAGCCTCACGGAAGTGCCGTCGAATCGCGTCTCGTGCAGTTGGATCGTCTGCACGCCGAACGGGACTTTCAGTTCGAGCAGGGGTTCATTCTGCGACATGCCGGGGGCTCTCCTCAGGGTTTCAGCTTCATGATACCGAGGACCTTGAGTACGTTCTTCTCGAAAGCAGGCTCGGATGTGCCGTTGCGCATCTTGCGCAGAAAATACTTCTCGAACGCGATCTTCGCCAGATGGACCCACTTTCCCTGGGAGAACCAATTGACGTTGCGGGGTGGAATCTGCGGCAGCGCCACGAAGGCAGCGCCGGAGTCACCGAAGTCCGCGAGACATACGGCGTTCCACGTCGCGTGCTTGGACGGCTGCTGGCCGTCGAGGAGCGCGCGGATGTTGTGTGCGGCGGCGGTCGCCATCGACTCGATCATGTAGCCGGTCTTGGGGGCGCCGGTAGGGACCGGCGTTGTTTCCACCGGGGGAATGCTCACGCACACACCCACGGCGAAGACGTTTCTGAAGGTCGGGTTGCGCTGATGTTCATCGATCAGGATGAACCCGCGGCGATTGGTCAGTCCTTCGATCCCGAACACCGCGTCGACGCCCCTGAAGGCGGGCAGCATCATCGAGTAGCGGAACGGCAGGGCGTGTTCGCGCTTCGGATTGCCGTCCTCGTCGTGCTCGGTGACATGCATCACGTCGGCCTCGACCCGGGTCGTTCGGGCGTTGCAGATCCACTTGATGTGGCGACTGCGCAGGATCGACTCGAGCAGCCCCCTGGAGTCGCCCACGCCCCCGAGACCGAGGTGTCCGATATAGGGTTCGGGGGTGACGAGGGTGATCGGGACCTGGTCGCGCAGCTTGCGTCGGCGCAGATCGGTGTCCATGATCATCGCGAATTCGTAGGCGGGCCCGAAGCACGATGCGCCCTGTGCGGCGCCAACGACGATCGGGCCGGGCGCCCGGATGAAGGTACGCCAGCCAATCTCGGCCTCGACCGCATGTTCGACGTTGCAGATCGACTGCGTAAAGCCACCCTGGGTGGCCGGGCCGAGGCCGGGAATCTCGTCGAACGCGAGCGCCGGACCGGTTGCCAGGACAAGGTAGTCGTAGGAGAGGCTGCTGCCGTCGCCGAGTTCGACGCGATTCTCGTGCGGGTGGATGCGCTTCGCGCCCACGGTCGTGAAACCTATCCTGCGGCGTGCGAGCGCCGGCGCGACATCGACTTCGATGTCGCTGCGGCTGCGCCAGCTGACTGCCACCCATGGATTGCTCGGAACGAAGTGAAAGCGTGGCGCATTGCCGATCACGGTGATGGTGTCGGAAGGGCGCGCCAGGTCCCGCATCTCGTAGGCCATGGGCATGCCGCCGATACCTGCGCCGACGATGACGATGTGCGCCACGTATCTCCTCCTTGCTCATGCTTTCTCTGCGGGGTCTGAGGCCGATGGCGGGCCGCCAGGCCCCTGTCAGGAGGTAACATTAGGCACGTGACGCGCAAGTGCGGTCTATAGCCGCGGTGAGGGATGGTTCGATACTCCGTTCGGGTAGCTGTTCCACCCCCCCCGTATGGCGTGGTCCCTGTTACCGACCAGAGGGATAGTTGTCTGGCGCGGCCGGTCGTACGATTGACCTCTAAAGGCTGTGTGGATCCGGGCACCGAACCCGGGCATTCGCACGGGACTATTACGGCGCCTGTGCCGGCAGCCGGACGACGAGGAGACGGTTCATGGCTAAGAAAGCACACCCCACCCCAATGCTGGACGAACTGGAAAGCGGCCCCTGGCCGAGTTTCGTTACCGGCCTCAAGCGGCTGGCCCAGGACAAGGACTACGTGGTCGACGTTCTCGGCCAGCTGGAAACATCGTACCGCACGCGCAAGGGTTACTGGAAGGGCGGAACGGTCGGCGTGGTCGGCTACGGTGGCGGCGTGATCCCGCGCTTTACCGAACTCAAGGACGAGAATGGTAAGCCGGTGTTCAAGGATGCGGCGGAGTTTCATACGCTGCGCGTGATGCCACCGCCGGGGATGCACTACACGACCGAACTGTTGCGCAAGTTCTGCGACGTGTGGGAGCGTCACGGCAGCGGCCTGATCGCGCTGCATGGCCAGTCGGGCGACATCATGTTCCAGGGCTGTACGACCGAAAACGTGCAGAAGGCGTTCGACGAGATCAACGAGATGGGCTTCGACCTCGGGGGTGCCGGGCCCGCGGTGCGGACCGCGATGTCCTGCGTCGGAGCGGCGCGCTGCGAGCAATCCTGTTACGACGAGGCCAAGGCACACCGGACGGTGATCAACAGTTTTCTCGACGACATCCATCGTCCTTCGCTGCCGTACAAGTTCAAGTTCAAGTTCTCGGGTTGTCCGAACGACTGCATGAACTCGATTCAGCGCTCCGACATGGCGATCATCGGCACCTGGCGTGACAATATCCGGACCGACGAGGCACTGGTGCGCAAATACTTCGATCAGCACGGGATGAACGATCTGGTCAATGACGTGGTGGCGCGCTGCCCGACCAAGGCGATCCAGATCAAGAATGCGTCCGACGTGCGTACCGATGCGGCGATCTCGTCGGTGAAGATCAACGACACCCAGGCCCTCGAGATCGACAATCGCGACTGCGTGCGCTGCATGCATTGCATCAACGTCATCACCGGCGGACTCGCCCCGGGCAACGACAAGGGCGCGACCATCCTGGTCGGCGGCAAGCGCACCCTCAAGATCGGCGATCTGATGGGCACCGTCGTCGTGCCGTTCATGAAGCTGGAAACCGACGAAGACATGGAAAAACTTGTCGAACTGGGCCAGAAGGTCATCGACTTCTTTGCGGAGAACGCCCTCGAGCACGAGCGGACCGGCGAGATGATCGAGCGTATCGGTCTGGTGAACTTCCTCGAAGCCCTCGAGATCGACGTCGATGCGAACATGGTGGCCTGTCCGCGTACCAACCCCTATGTCCGGATGGACGGGTGGGACGAGGAAGTCGCAAAGATCAACGCCAAGAAGAACGCAGCCTGAGGAGAGCAACGGTCATGGCCCAAGCACAATTGCGGCGCCCCGTCGAATGCGGCGTGCCGGACAGTCGGCAGTTTCTCCATCCGCTACTGGCGAAGAACCACGGAAACTGGAAATACCACGACCGGCCCCGTCCCGGCGTGCTGCATCATGTGTCGCACACGGGCGACGAAGTATGGTCGGTGCGTGCCGGCACGCAGCGCCAGATGGACGTGTGGACCATCCGCAAGCTGTGCGACATCGCGGACCAGTACGCCGAGGGTCACGTACGTTTCACGATCCGCTCGAACATCGAGTTCATGGTCTCGTCTTTCGACAAGGTCGGCCCGCTGATCGAGAAGCTCGAAGGCGAGGGATTTCCGGTCGGCGGAACCGGCAATTCGGTTTCGATGATCGCCCATACCCAGGGCTGGCTGCACTGCGACATTCCGGGCACGGATGCATCGGGTGCGGTGAAGGCACTGATGGATGATCTCTATGAGGAGTTCCGTCGCGAGGAAATGCCCAACCGCGTGCACCTGTCGACGTCCTGCTGCGAGATCAACTGCGGCGGGCAGGCGGATATCGCGATCGTGATGCAGCACACCAAGCCGCCCAAGATCAACCACGATCTCGTCGCCAACATGTGCGAGCGGCCTTCCGTCGTGGCACGTTGCCCGGTCGCGGCGATCCGTCCGGCACTGGTGAATGGCAAGCCCTCGCTCGAAGTGGATGAGGTCAAGTGCATCTGCTGCGGTGCCTGCTATCCGCCGTGTCCACCGATGCAGATCAACGATCCGGAGCATTCAAAGTTCGCAATCTGGGTTGGCGGAAAGAACTCCAATGCGCGTGCGAGGCCGACCTTCATGAAGATGGTCGCCGCCGGGGTTCCGAACAATCCGCCGCGCTGGCCCGAAGTCTCCGAGGTCGTGAAGAAGATTCTGTACACCTACAAGGAGGATGCGCGCCCGTGGGAGCGCCTGTCCGACTGGGTGGAGCGGATCGGCTGGCCCCGATTCTTCGAGAAGACCGGCTTGCCCTTCACGAAGTACCTGATCGACGACTGGCGGGGTGCGCGTGTGAACCTCAACGCGTCGACCCATATCCGCTTCTGACGGCGCGCACGAGGACTGTTCATGAAGTTCGGAATCATGATCAACGAGGGGCCTTACCAGCACCAGGCGAGCGACTCGGCTTACCTGTTCTGCAAGGCGGTTATCGAGCGCGGGCACGAGGTGGACCGGGTGTTCTTCTACCACGACGGGGTCAACAACGCCACCAAGCTGACTGAGCCTCCGCAGGACGACCGCAACATCGTCCAGCGGTGGACGAAGCTTGCGGAGGAGCACGGTGTCGACCTCGTGGTTTGTGTCGCCGCCGCGCTGCGTCGCGGTATCAAGGACGAGAATCTCGCTACCGGGTTCCGCATATCCGGTCTGGGGCAACTGGTCGAGTCGGGGATTCAATCCGACCGGCTGGTTGTGTTCGGCGACTGAGGAGGCAGGCGAAGTGAGCGATCCGGGTTCCATCAAGAAATTCATGTTCGTCAATCGCAGGGCGCCGTACGGGACCGTCTATGCGCTGGAATCGCTGGAGGTCGTACTGATCACCGCCGCATTCGATCAGGATGTGTCGGTCGTATTCATGGACGACGGGGTATATCAACTCAAGCGCGGGCAGCAGACCAAGGGCATCGAGAACAAGAACTTCTCGCCCACGTATCGGGCGCTCGAAGGCTACGATATCGAGAAACTCTATGTCGAGCGTGAATCCCTCGAGGCGCGCGCGCTGACCGAAGACGATCTGCTGGTGCCGGTCACGGTGCTGTCGCGGGAAGAGATGGGCGCCCTCATGGAAACCCAGGACGTGGTGCTGAGCTTCTGAGGAGGATGCATGCTGCACATCATCAACAAGTCGCCGCTGGAGCGCAATTCGCTCGAATCCTGCCTCAGGGTGGCCAGTGAGGGAAGCATTCTGCTGATAGAGGATGCCGTCTATGCTGCGACCCGCGGCCATGCGGGCGCGTCGAAGATCGAGGAGGCGGCGCGACGTTTCAAGGTCTATGCGCTCCTGCCCGATCTCGAGGCACGAGGTGTCCACGACCGCGTCATCGACAAGGTCGAAACTGTGGATTACGGGGGATTCGTCGATCTCGTCGCGTCCCATCCGAACTGTCAGTCCTGGCTGTAAGCGCGCGCTGCGGGCGCAGTCAGACCATTGCTGCTGCAAGAGATTTTTCAAGGAGACAACATGTCCACCATCGAAGTGAACGGAAAGAGCTACGAGACCGACGAAGAGGGCTATCTGACCACTCTCGCCGACTGGAGCGTGGATGTAGCCAACCACATCGCGGCTACGGAGAACGTGGAGATGAGCGATCAGCACTGGGAAGTGGTGAACTTCCTGCGCGAATACTACGAGGAATACCAGATCGCGCCCGCAGTGCGCGTGCTGACCAAGGCGATCGGAAAGAAGCTCGGTGCGGACAAGGGCAACAGCCAGTACCTCTACGAGCTGTTCCCGTACGGTCCTGCCAAACAGGCGTGCAAGATCGCCGGCCTGCCCAAGCCGACCGGCTGCGTCTGATCATTCGGACTGAAGGCACTGCGAACGTCGCGTCAGCGCCGCTCGCAGGGTTCTCGTTCGCGCCCTCACCATGATTGCCGCCTACCTGTACGCGCTGCTCTTCTACGCCGCTACCGTGATTCTCGTCGGGGGTGTCGCGTACAAGGCCGCCGATTACTGGCGAACTCCGGCGCCGTTGAAGATTCCGACGACCCCGGCACCGACCACCGGTCTGGGCGTCACCTTGCGCATGGCGCGCGAGGTGGTCCTGTTCGAGAGCCTGTTCAAGTCCAATCTCTGGATCTGGGCCCTCGGATGGATCTTCCATGTCGGCCTTGCGCTGGTGCTGGTGCGGCATCTGCGCTACTTCACCGAGCCCGTGTGGTGGTGGGTCGCGCTGATGCAGCCGTTCGGCATCCTCGGCGGATTCCTGATGGCCGCCGGTCTCGCGGGCTTGTGGCTGCGCCGTTTCGTGGTGCCGCGCATCCGTTACATCTCGACCGTCTCCGACCATCTGATGCTGGGGCTGCTGCTGCTGATTGCGGCCTCCGGGTTGATGATGAAGTATCTCGTGCCGACCGACGTGGTGGCGGTGAAGGTGTTCTTCCTGGGCTTGATGCGCTTCGAAGTGCATCCGCTGCCCACCGACGGCCCGCTGCTGATCCACCTGACCCTCGTGGCCGCGCTGATGATCGTGTTTCCGATGAGCAAGCTGCTCCACGCGCCGGGCGTGTTTTTCTCGCCGTCGCGTAACCAGGTCGACAATCCCCGCGAGGCGCGACATCTTGCCGCGTGGGCCGCACCGCTGGACCGGGAGTCCTGACATGGCAGTCAAGGTCGAAGCACCCCCGCTGCGCGAGTTCCCCTCCGTCACGGCGCTGCGACCGGACGCGATGGCCGACGCCAAGTCGTATGTGGCCAGCGACAAGATCCAGGCAGCGATCGGCTTCCCCGGCGAGCTGGTGGAGAACTGGCAGGAAAAGGCCATCGACAAGATGGGCGAGCTGCTCAAGAAGTACCGCTCGCTCAAGGTCTATCTCGACTCGTGCGTGCACTGCGGCGCGTGTACCGACAAGTGCCATTACTTCATCGGCACCGGTGACCCAATCAACATGCCCGTCGCGCGCCAGGATCTGATGCGCGGCGTGTACCGGCGCCACTTCACCATCGCCGGACGCCTGTTCCCGTCGCTGGTCGGTGCGCGCGAGCTGACGCAGGAACTGCTCGACCAGTGGTACAACTATTACCACCAGTGTTCGGAGTGCCGGCGCTGCTCGGTTTTCTGTCCCTACGGCATCGATACGGCCGAGATCACGATGGCCGGGCGCGAGATCATGGCCTCCATCGGTCTGGGTCAGAAGTATTCGAACGAGATCATCGGCAAGGTCCATCGCATCGGCAACAACCTCGGGCTTCCCGGACCGGCGCTCGAGGACACGCTGCTCGGGTTGGAGGAAGACGTCAAGGAAGATACCGGCGTCGACGTCCGCTACCCGGTCGATGTCAAGGGTGCCGAAGTTCTGTTGGTGACGCCGTCGGCCGACTTCTTCGCCGAGCCGCATGTCGAAAGCCTCATAGGCTACGGCAAGGTCTTCCATGCCGCAGGGGTCAGCTGGACGCTGTCCTCGCACGCCTCCGAGGCGGGCAACTTCGGCATGTTCATAGGCAACTACGAGCAATTGCGCGCGATCGCGCTGCGCATCCGGGAGGCGGCGCTCGAACTGGGCGTCAAGCGCATCGTCGTGGGCGAGTGCGGGCATGCATGGCGCGTCGCATACAGCTTCTGGAACACCCTGGTCGGAATCGGGGCAGGCGGCAAGGACCCGTTCGCGGTACAGCTCCAGAGCCAGCTCGACTCGCGCTACAAGCAGCCCATGCACATCTGCGAGTTCACCTGGGATCTGATCGAGCGCGGGGCACTGTCCTTCGACAAGGAAGCCAACGATCACCGCATCATCACTTTTCACGATTCGTGCAACGTCGCGCGCGCGTCACGCATGGGAGACATGCCGGGCGGACAGTTCGAGATTCCGCGCAACATCATTCGCGCGGTAGCCAACCACTACGTGGATATGGCTCCCGAGGCGATCCGCGAGAAGACCTACTGCTGCGGCGGCGGCGGCGGCCTGCTCACCGACGAGTTGCTCGAGCTTCGGGTCAAGGGCGCGCTGCCGCGCATGGAGACGCTGCAGGAGGTCGTCGATGGCCATGGCGTGAACTTCATGGCGACGATCTGCGCGATCTGCAAGGCGCAGTTCAGCAAGGTGCTTCCGTATTACGGGTTCAAGATGGGCATGGTCGGCGGGGTGCACCAGCTGGTGAGCACCGCCATCAAACTGGGTGACCACGGGTCGAGCGCAAGCGCCGGCATTGATGCCGGGGCAAGCGAGACGAGCGTAACCGGAGCCGAAGGCTCCTCTGAACGTGGCGAGGAAGCTCCGGCCGTCAGGCCGGAGTGACTTACGAGAAACAGGCGCCACCGGTCAGGACAACCAGATCAGCATTCGGAGAACAACGATGGCAGTCAACACCGAAACCACCGAGACCAAGCTGACGTTTCGCCGCTACCGCGATGGCGACGTGGCAGTCGGGGCGCTTCGCGACAAGATCTTCCAGGCGAGTTACACGCACAAGTGCCCGACTTACGTTCAGTCGACCCCGCCGTGCCAGGGAAGCTGCCCCTCGGGCGAGGATATCCGGGGCTATCTGTCCATCGTGCGCGGAATCGAGAAGCCGCCCGCGGACATGTCATGGCAGGAATATGCGTGGCGTCGCCTGACCGAGGCCAATCCGTTTCCGTCGGTGATGGGGCGGGTGTGTCCGGCGCCGTGCGAGAGTGGCTGCAACCGCAACGAGGTGGAGGATTTCGTCGGGATCAACTCCGTCGAGCACTTCCTGGGCGAGTATGCGATCGCCAACGGTCTCAAGTACAAGGCACCCGAGGTCCGCAGCGGCAGAAAGATTGCCATCCTCGGCGGTGGTCCGGCCGGCCTGTCCTGTGCCTATCAGCTTGCACTGAAGGGCCACGACGTCACGATCTTCGACGAGCACGAGCACCTCGGCGGTATGATGCGCTACGGAATTCCGGGATTCCGCACGCCGCGGCACATTCTCGACGCGGAGATCCAGCGCATTCTGGACCTCGGCGTGCAGACCCGCATGAACTCCCATGTGGGCAAGGACATCACGCTGGACCAGATCCGCGCGGAGTTCGACGCGGTCTTTCTCGGCATGGGCGCACAGTCGGGCCGGGCGTTGCCGATAGCGGATGCGGAAGCGCCCAACGTCGTGACTGCGACCGCCTTCCTGCGCGCGTTCAACGACGGCCGCCTGAAATACGTGGGCAGACGCGTGGTCGTGGTCGGCGGCGGCGACACGTCGATCGACGTCGCCACCGTGGCGCGCCGGCTCGGTCACATCGAGCACGCCAATCCGACCGACTTCGAGTCGGCCATCGGCGGGCGCCTCGCGCACGACGTGGCCGAAGTGTCGGCCAAGCAGGGCTGCGACGTGGTGCTGACCTCGGTGTTCTCGCTCGACGAGATGCAGGCGAGCAAGCACGAAGTCGAGCAGGCCATGGCCGAAGGCATCGCGATCCGCGGTGGGCTCGCCCCGGTGGCGCTGATCAAGGGGCCCGACGGCCGGGCCACTGCGCTGCGCGTGATCGAATGCCAGGCGAAGATGGTCGGTGGCAGGCTGGAGATCAGCACGGTCGAGGGCACCGAACAGGATCTCGAGGCCGACCTCATCGTGTCGGCGATCGGGCAGGCCGTGGATTTCACCGGACTCGAGGAATTCGACAGTGGACGGGGCATGATTGCGACGGATCGCAACTACCAGGTCCAGGGCAAGCCCGGCACCTTCGCGGGCGGCGACGTGATCCGTCCGCATCTGCTGACCACCGCGATCGGTCACGGTGCGATCGCGGCGGACGGTATCGAGCGGTTCCTGGCCGGGGAGGAAGGCATGAAGCGTCCGAAGATCGACGTGCATGCCTTCGACCTCAAGCGCAAGATGGTCGAGGAGAAGGGGCTGCCCCTGTCCAACGCTACCGAGCCGATGTGGGGAACGGACAAGAGCACTGTCGGCATCCACAATTACGAGAACCGCTCCGAGCGCTACGTCATTCCGCACGATGACCTTTTCCTCGGTCATTTCCCCTACACGCCGCGCAACAAGCGCACGTTCATCACGCTCGACGAGGCTTCGGCACTGGGCAACTTCCAGGAACGCATCGAGGCGCTGAGCGAGGAGTTCGTGGTCGCGGAGGCCAAGCGCTGCATGAGTTGCGGCATGTGCTTCGAATGCGACAACTGCGTAGTCTATTGCCCGCAGACCGCGGTCAAGCGCGTTCCCAAGAAGGAGGCAACGACCGGGCGCTACGTCTATACCGACTACACCCGCTGTATCGGCTGCCACATCTGCAGCGACGTGTGCCCGACCGGCTACATTCAGATGGGCATGGGCGAATAGGCGCGCCGGGCAAGAGATGCAATGATGCTCATGGCACAGATTCCGATTGCAAGACGATACGGCGGTGTCCGGGTCGGTCGTGCGCTGATGTGGGTCGCCACGGCGCTCATGCTTGCATGGGGCACGGTGGGCACGGCCGCGGAGGGCGGGCGCACACCCAGGCCGGCGGTCGTGATCGAGAGCCAGGAAGCCTGCGTCGCACCGCCGGACGAGATGCGTCGCGAACATGCGCGCATGCTCGCGGAACAGAAGGACAGGACGGTGCGCCAGGGGATCCGCAACGAGGCGGTCAGTCTGAACGGTTGCATCGAGTGCCATGCGAGCAGCAAGGATGGCTCGGTCGTCGGCACCAGGCAGAACTTCTGCCAGAGCTGTCACAGTTTCGTCGCGGTCAAGCTGACGTGCTTCGAGTGTCACCAGCCGACCCCGGACAAAGGAAAGCGCGGGGCGATGGCGGTGTCGGCGGCGCACGGGCTGCTGACGCCTCTGCCTGGCGCGGAGGGTTCGAAATGAGCGGGCGCAAGCCGAGTTCCGGTGCGTCGCGTCGCGACTTCCTCGCAGCATCGGCTGCGGCACTCGCCGGGATAATGGTCGCGCCGGGGATCACCCTGATCGAGGTGGCATCGGCACGGGCACCGGGGCAGCCGGTCACGGGCAAGGTGCGCTGGGGTATGCTCATCGACACCACGCGCTGCAGTTCCGGGTGCGACGAATGCGTGTCGGCGTGCAACCGGGAGAACGGTCTCGAACTGGCCGGTGCGACCGGCATCGACGAGCGCCAGCGGCCGCAGTGGATCCGCAAGATCGAACTCGAGGAAGTGTCGACGGGACGGAAGGCGTCGCTGCCGATGATGTGTCAGCACTGTGCGAACCCGCCGTGCGTCGACGTGTGCCCGACCGGAGCGTCGTTCAAGCGGGCGGACGGCATCGTGCTCGTCGATCGTCACACCTGCATCGGCTGCCGCTACTGCATGATGGCCTGTCCATACAAGGCGCGCTCCTTCGTGCATGAACCGCTGACCAATCAGAATCCCGAGGTTCCCCGCGGTCAGGGCTGCGTCGAGTCGTGCACGCTGTGCGTGCATCGGGTGGACAAGGGGCAGACGCCTGCGTGCGTGGAAGCCTGTGCCGAAGCCGGCCACGAAGCAATCATCTTCGGTGACCTGAACGATCCGGAAAGCGAGATCTCGCGGCGCCTGCGCGAGGTGGCTTCGACCCAGGTCCGTGCCGACCTGCGCCTCGACACCGGCGTCCGCTATCAAGGAATATGAACGTGTCCACGCACGCCAATCCCCGCTCGGAAGAACGCAACTTCTATCTCCTGCTGGCTCTGGGGGGCCTCCTCGTGGTGGGTGGCGCTTGGGCAGCCTGGGTGATGCATGCGCATGGCCATGCGATCACGGGGATGACGAACCAGGTGGTCTGGGGCATGCCCCACGTGTTCGCGATCTTCTTGATCGTCGCCGCATCGGGCGTGCTCAACGTCGCCTCCGTCGGGTCGGTGTTCGGCAAGCCGCTGTACAAGGCGCGCGCGAAGCTCTCGGGCCTGCTGTCCCTGGCGCTGCTCGCCGGTGGCCTGGCGGTGCTGATGCTTGACCTGGGGCGGCCGGACCGTGTCGTCATCGCGGCGACCCACTACAACGCCACCTCGGTGTTTGCGTGGAATGTCCTGCTCTACAGCGGCCTGTTTGCGATCGTGGCATTCTATCTGTGGACCCTGATGGAGCGGCGCATGAACCGCTATTCGAAGTATGCCGGTCTTGCGGCCCTCGTGTGGCGCTTCGTGCTGACGACCGGCACGGGTGTCATTTTCGCATTCCTGGTTGCGCGCCAGGCCTACCACTCCGCAGTGCTGGCGCCGATGTTCATCGTGATGTCGCTCGCCTGGGGCATGGCGATCTTCCTGCTCGTGCAGGCGGGCGTTTTCGCATGGCACGATCGCCAGGTCGATGTCGCCGTGCGTCAGCGCATGGCGCGTCTGCTGGGCATTTTCGTGGTCGCTGTGCTCTACTTCGTGATCGTGTATCACCTGACAAACCTTTATTTCGCGCGGCAGACGGATTTCGAGCGCTTCATCCTGGTCGACGGAGGCATCTACCCGCTGTTGTTCTGGGGCGGCTACGTGGTGCTCGGGACCATGGTGCCTTTGGTGATGATCTTTCATCCGGCATTCGCCAACGCGCGAATGCTTCTGATCGCGTGCGGGCTTGTCCTGTTCGGGGCATTCGCTCATCTGTACGTGTTCATCATCGGCGGACAGGCCTATCCGCTCGAGATCTTTCCGGGTTATGTGGTGACCAGCAGCTTCTTCGACGGCGCGATCGAGCACTACCGACCGAGCTTCCCCGAGGTTGCCCTGGGGCTGGGCGGAATCGGCGTCGCATTCGCTGCGACCGTGCTGGGGCTGCGCGTCCTGCCATTCATGCGCGTTGACGAGGTCGCCGCGGTCGACGAGGCCGAGGGCCGGACCGGCTGAGGTGCCGCCATGTCGCGTCTGCTGATCTCCGCCGCACACAAGTCTTCGGGCAAGACCACGATCAGCATCGGGCTGTGCGCGGCACTGTCGGCGCGCGGCCTGATCGTCCAGCCATTCAAGAAAGGTCCCGATTACATCGATCCGATGTGGCTTGCCCGCTCTGCCGGCAGGCCCTGTTTCAATCTGGACCCGTTCCTGATGGGCATGGACGAGATCCGCCGCCTTTTCCGACTCCATGCGCTGGGAGCCGACCTTTGTCTGGTCGAAGGCAACAAGGGACTCTACGACGGTCTTGCACTCGACGGCAGCAACAGCAATGCCGCACTGGCGGCGGCCCTGGGTCTGCCGGTCGTACTGGTGGTCGATGCGCGCGGGATGACGCGGGGAATCGCGCCCTTGCTCCTCGGTTACCAGGCTTTCGATCCGGACATACGCATTGCCGGCGTGATCCTGAACAACCTGGGTGGCGCGCGTCACGAAGCCAAGCTGCGCGCGGTGATCGAGCACTATACGGACATTTCGGTTCTGGGGGCGGTGCACGCCGACGACCGGCTCGCCATCGTCGAGCGACATCTGGGCCTGATGCCCAGCAACGAGGCAGGTGAGGCCGAGGCGCAGATCGCATGCATCGGCGAAGCAATTGCGCGTCAGGTCGATCTGCAGCGTGTGATCGAGGTGGCGCGCATGGCTTCGCCTCTTTCCGACGATGAACGCCCGTCAGTGCCCGAGTCCCGTACCGACGATACGGTAATTCATGTCGATACGCCCGCGTCCACGGGTCGCGGCAGAGCGAGCAGGCGTCCGGCGACGGCGGTGGCGCAGCTGGCGCGCAGGCGAGCGCCGCGGTTGCGGCTCGGCGTCGCGATGGACAAGGTCTTCGGTTTCTACTATGCCGACGATCTGGAAGCATTGACGACGGCCGGGGCGCAAGTCGTTCCGTTCGACACGATCGACGATCCTCATCTGCCGGCGGTCGATGCGCTCTTCATCGGAGGAGGTTTTCCGGAGATGTTTGCCGCGGAGCTCGAGGCGAACGCCACGCTGCGCACCGACATCCGGGCGGTCATCGCGAACGGGATGCCGGTGTACGCCGAATGCGGCGGGCTGATGTACCTGGCGCGCAGCCTGCGCATGCAGGATAGCTGCCATCAGATGGTCGGTGCCATTCCCGGTGACGTCGTGATGCATCGACGTCCGGTCGGGCGTGGCTATGTCGAACTGGTTGAAACGGCGGCGGCTCCCTGGCCAGGAACTGCGCTCCACGAAGAAGTGATCCGGGCGCACGAGTTTCACTATTCGAGCCTCGAGAATCTCGACGAGGACGTTCGATTCGCTTACCGGGTCAAGCGCGGCCACGGGGTCGACGGGCGCAACGACGGGCTCCTGTACCGCAACGTCCTTGCCTCATATGCGCACATGCGCAGCGTCGGCTCCTGCAACTGGGCGAGCCGGTTTGTCACTTATGCGCTGCAGATCAAGCGTCAGCGCGAACGCGAGGCGCAGCGCGACGCTGCGCTTGCCGCAGCATCATGAGTGGATTTTCGCGCGGCGCAATGCGGGGTACTTGTGCGGGCGCCGCGTAGCGAGGACTGTGAGCGGAAGAGGGACACCATGATTACATTGACACCTTCTGCGGGCGAACAGGTCCGCCGCGCCATGCTGGAGCTCGACGACGAGGACCTTGCGCTGCGTCTGGCGGCTAAGGAACAGGACGATGGCAGTCTCGCGCTGGGGATGGGGTTCGACCTGCAGCGGGAGCACGATCTGAGCGTGGAGAGCGAGGGCGTGCTCGTGCTCGTATCCCCGATCAGCCAGCCGCTGCTCGAGGACCTTGTTCTGGACTATGCGGAGGTCGAACCCGGACGCTTCGGATTCGTGCTCGTCGCGCCCGAGCAGACGTCAGGTTGCGCTACGGGGGGCTGCGGCGGTTGCGGCAGCGCCGGCGGCGGCTGAGCCGGTAACCACCGGACGGTGGATGTCAGTTCGCGTCGTGGGTACGGTGGCGCCCGGAGTGCAGCGCGTGCTGCTCGTCCATCTCCGTGTCGGATGAGCTGTGACTGGGTACCATGCCTTGCTCGACCGCATACACCGCTGCTTCGACGCGCGAGCTGAAGTTGAGTTTTGCGAGGATGTGGCGCACATGCAGCTTTACCGTGTCATGGCTGATGTTCAGTTCGCGCGCGATCGCCTTGTTGCTCTTGGCACCCGCAAGTAGCTGCAGGATCTCCTGCTCACGTGCGGTCAGCCGCTCCGATTTCTCGGGTGCCTGGTCTGCGTTGCCGCTCTGCAGGATCTTTGCGAGCTTGAGCGACATTGCCGGAGCGACCACCATCTCGCCCCGTGCAATACGCCGGATCGAGTCGATCACGTCGTCGGGGTCCATGTCCTTGAGCAGGTAACCGCGGGCACCGGCCCGCAGGGCGTTCGCCATGTCTTCCTGCGTGGCGCTCATGGTAAGCATGGTCACGGGAACGTCACAGCCTTCGCGGCGCAGCTTCTGCAGCAGTGTGATACCGTCCATCGCCGGCATCTTCAGATCCATGATCACGAGGTCGGGAACCTGCTGCTGGATGAGTTCGACCGCCTCGTCGGGATCGCCCGTGGTACCCAGGACGGTAATGCCCGCACGCAGTTCGAGAAGTTCCTTGAGGCCGCGACGACAAAGGCCGTGGTCGTCGATGAGCACAACGCTGATCCGTTCATTCATGGTAGTAACTTCCTTCCGACGCAGTCGCGGGGAAGCGGAGCTGGATGCGCGTGCCGGCGCCTGCTTCGCTCGTGAACTCGATATGACCGCCCAGCTGGTCGACGCGTTCGCGCATGATGTTGAGGCCGAAATGGCCGTGCTCGGTGGTGTTGTCGATATCCGCGGCCAGGCCGATGCCGTCGTCCTCGACTTCGATGACATACTGTCCGTCCCGTTCATCGATCGTCAAGCGGCAATTGCGCGCCTTGGCGTGCTTCATCACGTTGGCCAGCGCCTCGCTGACCACGTGAAAGACCTGCAGCTGCTGCTCCGGAGAGAGCCGTAGGCAGGCGACGCGGTTGTCGAAATCGACATCGATCTCCCCCATCTCGCGGAATCCCGCCACCGCCTCATCGAGGGCGTGCAACAGACCGCGCGGGTCCATTTCGCTGCGAAAGTGGGTGATCAGCGCACGAACGCGGCGATGCGAAACGATCAGCGATTCCTCCAGTTCGTCAAGATAGCGGAATGCTCGCGAGTCGTCGCGCTCGGCGATCGCATCACGCAGCAGTGGGGTGCGCAGACGCATCGACACCAGATTCTGCGCCAGCGAATCGTGAACCTCGTTCGCCAGGATGTGACGTTCGTGGTTCAGGCTCGCCTGCAGGTTCTTCTGCATCAGTCGGCTGTTCTCCAGCGTCAATCCGACCATCTCGCCCAGAGCGGCAAGCAGTGGCGACAACGATTGCGGGAGCTTGCGACGCGCCGGCAGAAAGAGCTTCAGGACACCGCAGGCGGCGCCGCGATGATGGAGGGGCACAACGAAGGCCCGATGACCGGTCGCGGAGGCCGTGAGCTTGCCGACTTCGATGGCGCAACTGCACGACTTGGCCGAATGACGTGCCTTGTTGCGGGCCACTGTCTCGCCGCAGGTGCCACAGGAGTCCGCCACGCGGAATGCCGACTTCAGAAGGCTCGCCGGCATGCCGACCGCGGCCACCAGCCTCAACTGATGGGTATCCTGCTCGAGATGGCGAATGGCAGCCGCATCCGCACCGGCGAGCGTCACGATCGCCCGCAGCAACTGTTCCAGTGGCGCCCGGAAAGCACCGTCGCTGGCGTCGACGACCCTGGGCTCGACCATCAGTTCCTGTTTACAGGATGTAATGCTCTCCCGCCGTCGGTTCGGCTGGACACGCATCGATCATCTCCTCCTCACTTCCCGGGGTTCCGGCTGCTTCTTCGGCGCGCTCACGTGGCGGCTGCAGCTCGCTGTACTTCAGTCGGAACTAATATAGAGTAAAACACGAATCAATGCGACCGACTTTGACCGCGATCAGAGTTCTCGCCTTAATTGGAACAAGATCGGCGGATTCGGTTCAGGAACGACTCACGAACGACGCAATGCTACGAACGCGCAACACCTGCGTATATAGTAGCAAGGCTACCCACATGGGGGGTGAGCGGCTGCCCGAGCCGGTTATAGACAGCGGCTCGACGCTTGCGCCTAATAGCGGCAGCCCCGACCGGAAGAGGCGGGACAGGCCCGTACAGAGAGAGCAACCCGTTCATGCCGTCAATTCCGCTGCACGATCCCGTCAAGCCACCTGCACCGGACGCAGCGTGCGAAGTCCGCACCACGACCTGCTACATGTGCGCCTGCCGCTGCGGCATCCGGGTTCATCTGCGCGACGGCGAATTGCGTTACATCGACGGTAATCCGGAGCATCCGCTCAACCAGGGCGTGATCTGTGCGAAGGGCAGTTCCGGCATCATGAAGCAGTACTCGCCGGCACGACTGACCCGCCCGCTGCTGCGCAAGCAGGGATCGGAGCGGGGCGCGGGAGCATTCGAGCCGATCGAATGGGAAGAGGCGTTCTCGATTCTTGCCGAGCGGCTCGGCAGAATTCGCGAGACCGATCCGAAGAAGTTCGCATTGTTCACAGGGCGCGACCAGATGCAGGCGCTGACCGGCCTGTTTGCGCGCCAGTTCGGCACACCCAACTACGCGGCCCACGGGGGCTTCTGCTCGGTCAACATGGCCGCCGGGATGATCTACACCATCGGTGGATCGTTCTGGGAGTTCGGCGGCCCGGATCTCGACCGGGCCCGGCTGTTCGTGATGATCGGCACCGCCGAGGACCACCACTCCAATCCGCTCAAGATCGCGATCTCGAAGTTCAAGCGCTCCGGCGGGCGCTTCGTCTCGATCAATCCGGTGCGCACCGGATATTCCGCGATCGCCGACGAATGGGTGCCGATCCGTCCCGGCACGGACGGCGCGCTGCTGCTCGCGATCGTGCACGAGATCATCGAGCAGGGCCTTTACGACCGCGACTTCCTGGTGCGTTACACCAATGCCGGACAGCTCGTAAATCAGGACGAGAGGAGCGACGAGTTCGGCATGCTCCTGCGCGCCGAGGTGCCCGAGGAAGAGGGGTGTCCGGACTCGCCTAACAAGCTGTGGTGGGATCGGAACGGCAATCGAGCGGTGATTTCGCACAGCGATGGTGCAGATCCATTTCTGCTGGGCGAGTTCAGCCTGTCCGATGGCACGTCGGTGAAGCCGGCGTTCCAGCTGCTGCAGGAGCGGGTCAGGGACTACACGCCGGAGTGGGCCTCGCAGATCACGGGTATTCCGGCTGAGACGATAAAGCGACTTGCTCACGAGATGGGAATCACCGCGCGCGATCAGAAGATCGAACTCCCCATCTCGTGGACGGATTCGTGGGGCAAGGAACACGATACGGTTACGGGCAATCCGGTCGCCTTTCACGCAATGCGCGGACTGGCGGCACACTCCAACGGCTTCCACAGCATTCGCGCCCTGGCGATCCTGATGACGCTGCTGGGCACGATCGACCGCCCGGGCGGGTTCCGTCACAAGGCGCCGTTCCCGCGTCCGATCCCGCCCTGTGCCAAGACGCCCAATACGCCTCTGGCGATCAAGCCGAATACCCCGCTCGATGGCCTGGCCCTGGGATGGCCCGAAGAGCCCGACGACCTCTTTGTGGACGAGGACGGCAAGCCGGTGCGCATCGACAAGGCGTTCTCGTGGGAATATCCGCTGTCGGTGCACGGCATGATGCACAATGTCATTACCAATGCGTGGCGCGGCGATCCCTACCGCATCGATACGCTGCTCATCTTCATGGCCAACATGGCATGGAACTCCACCATGAACACGGTGGAGGTGAGGAACATGCTCAACGATCGGGACGAGGACGGCGAGTACAAGATTCCGTTCCTCGTGGTTTGCGATGCGTTCCAGTCCGAAATGACGGCATTTGCGGACCTCATCCTGCCCGATACCACTTATCTCGAGCGTCACGACGTCATGTCCATGCTCGACCGTCCGATCTCGGAGTTCGATGGGCCGGTCGATTCCGTGCGCGTGCCCGTGCTCCCGCCGACCGGGGAGTGCAAGCCGTTTCAGGAGGTGCTGATCGAACTCGGTAGCCGCCTCGCGTTGCCGGCGTTCGTGCGCAAGGACGGAACCCGCAAGTACCGTGACTATCCGGACTTCATTGTCAACTACGAAACCGAACCGGGTTCCGGGATCGGCTTTTTGGCGGGTTGGCGCGGCAAGGGCGGCGAAAAGTTCATGCGCGGCGAGCCCAATCCACGGCAGTGGGAGATGTACGCCCAGAACAATTGCATGTTCCATTACGAACTGCCACGCTCGTACCAGTACATGCGCAACTGGAACAAGGGTTATCTGGAGTGGTCGCAGCGCAACCGGATCACACGTTACGCAGAGCCGATCCTGATCCATCTCTACTCCGAGGTCCTGCAGAAATTTCGCCTTGCGGCGCAGGGCAAGGGAATCACGCGCAAGCCGCCCGAGCATCTGAGGGAACGCCTGATCACCTACTTCGACCCCCTTCCGTTCTACTATGAGCCGCTCGAAATCAGCGTTACCGACAAGCACAAGTACCCGCTTGCAGCCATCACGCAGCGCCCGATGGCGATGTATCACTCGTGGGACTCCCAGAACGCATGGCTGCGCCAGATCCATGCCCACAACTACCTTTACGTGAACACGCGCACCGCCCGGATCGGCGGTATCGCCGACGGCGACTGGATCTGGGTGGAATCGCAGTGGGGCAGGGTGCGGTGCATGGCGCGCTGCTCGGAGTCGGTCGAACCCGGGACGGTGTGGACCTGGAACGCGATCGGCAAGGCCGCCGGGGCCTGGAATCTGACGCCGGATGCCAACGAATCCCGACTCGGCTTTCTGTTGAATCACCTGATATCGGACGAGCTGCCCGCCCAGGACGGGCCGATCTCCAATTCCGATCCGGTGACGGGCCAGGCGGCCTGGTACGACGTGCGCGTGCGTATCTACAGGGCCGGCGCCGGGGAGCCTGCGGAGACTTCGCCGCAGTTCGCGCCGATGACGCCCTACCCCGGTAGCAAGAGCGCGCTCAAGCGCTGGCTGGCCTATTTCGCAGGGTCGGCGAAATGACCGGGGGGGTGCTGCAGTGACACAGCTTGCCCTGATCATCGATTTGAACGTGTGCGTGGGTTGCCACGCCTGCGTCACGAGTTGCAAGGAGTGGAACACCTCCGGAACCGCAGGGCCGATGTCCGATGAACGGCCTTATGGTGCAGATCCCACGGGGACCTTCTTCAACCGTGTGCAGACCTTCGAGGTGGGCACATATCCCGACACGGAAACCGTCCATTTCCCGAAATCCTGCCTGCACTGCGAGGATCCTCCGTGCGTGCCTGTGTGCCCGACGGGGGCGTCGTACAAGCGTGCCGAAGATGGCATCGTACTCGTCGACTACGATAAATGCATCGCGTGCAAATACTGTGCCTGGGCCTGTCCCTACGGCGCGCGCGAGGTCGACGAGAAGCAGAAAGTAATGAAGAAATGCACGCTGTGCGTCGACCGGATCTACGACCAGTCGCTTCCGGAGAACGACCGAAGGCCTGCGTGCGTGATGGCTTGTCCTACCAGTGCCAGACTGTTCGGCGACATCCACGATCCCGACTCGGAAGTCTCGCGCGCGATACGGGAGCAGGGTGGTTACCAGCTCATGCCCGAACTGGGTACGCGTCCGGCCAATCACTACCTGCCGCGGCGCAAGGCCCGGATCAGCATCCACGAGGACGAACTCATGCGTGCCGACAACCCGCTCAAGATCGATTCCAAACTCCCGCGGCCGGCGAAGCAGGAGCCCTCGCTCGACGACGTGACCTCATGGTGAGGGCAGAGCGACGATGAATCCCGCATTTTCGGTCATCTTTCTCACGACGCTGATCGGGGCGGGGCAGGGGCTGTTCCTGGCCTTGTTTACGGTCGAGTCCTATGCGGCGTTCGATCTCCTGCCGGCCCAGCACCGCAGCTTTTATGCTGCGGGGAGCATGCTCGCGCTGGTCCTCCTCGTCGCCGGTCTGGTCGCGTCGTTCTTTCACCTCGGTCATCCGGAGCGGGCATGGCGCTCGGCCTCGCAGTGGCGTACGTCGTGGCTGTCGCGCGAGGTCATCGTGCTGCCTGCGTTCATGGCGGTGGTCTTCCTGTACGGGGCGGCACATCTGGCCGAATTCAACCCGCTGCTGTGGACCCTGCCGTCGGGCGCACCCGTCAATCTCACGGCGATTCTCGGTGTGGCCGGCACCGTACTGGCGTTCGTGCTCTTCCTCTGCACCGCAATGATCTACGCGTGTCTGCGCTTCCTGCGCGAGTGGCACACCCCGCTCACGGTCGTCAATTACACGCTTCTCGGCGGGGCTTCCGGCTTTGTACTGGCCACGGCGCTGGCCGCATTCATCGCAACGCAGGTGACTGCCTTTCTGGCTGTGTGGGCGATGATACTGACAGGACTTGCCTTCATCGGCAGGGCAGCGGCACTCATCCGCAATGCCCGTCTGAAGGGCGCCATGACGCTGCAGAACGCAATCGGGGTGAAACATCCTCACATTACCCAGCGCGCACAGGGCGCAATGGGTGGTTCGTTCAACAGCCGGGAGTTTTTTCACGGAAAGACGCCTGCCGCGTTGAGGGTGGTGAAGTGGTTGTTTCTCGTTCTGAGTTTTCCGCTTCCCGTCGGGCTTCTCGGCCTGGGTTGGGCCCTGCAGTCACCCGTGCTTCCGGCTGCTGCGTTCGTGGTCCAGTACCTGGGCTTGCTTGCGGAGCGCTGGTTCTTCTTCGCCCAGGCGAATCATCCGCAGAACCTCTATTACCAGTCGATCGGCTGAACGGAGACTCCTAGGCGGCCAGCTTGTCGGGGCGGCTCGCCCAGGCTGCAATGGTGCGTTCGGCCTCGCCGGGGGAGTCCGTGTAGGTCCGCAGTATTCGCATGGCAAGCTCGGACCAGTGGTGGCGCCCGGTTCGCACAGCGTCATGCAGCGCATCGCTGCGGTCGGAGTCGCGCCAGCTCCGATAGGCACCGGTCAGGGAAGGGAAGAGGGCGCTGCGCATGCCCTCGAAGTTGGCGAAGTAGAAATGCAGCGAACAGCGCGCATCGCGTTCGAGCAGGGCCGGCAGTGTTGACAGGCAGTCCGCAAGGTTGTCGCGAACCGCTCTCGCCAGTATCTCGGCACGGCGGTCGGTGAATGCGGCCAGCATCTCCGGCCAGGCCGGCCCTAGCAGCGGATCGGCCATGCTCTCGCCGATTTCGTGGAGGATGAGCGTCTCGGTCTCGCGCACCGCCATGCGTCCCAATGCGGCGTCGGAATCTCCGGCGAAATCGTAGCACTCGAGCGCCGATCTCAATGCACCGTCGGCCTTGCGCACGCCCCAGATTTCCATCTTCTCCCACAACCACCGGCGCAAGGCATCCTGGCGCAGGAAGATCGCGCCGTCGCGCAGCGCCGCCGGCGCAGCGTGCAGATCGCGCGCAAGCTCGCACCCCGAGATCAAAACCGTCAGGCCGTTCCGCCGTTCGCGCTGGAGCAGATCGCCGAGAAAGAAATGCGGCGTGCCGAAACGACCGTAGCCGGCGCCGTAGACCAGCGCGTGGGGTTCGAGCGCGGCGTTTATCGCGACGATGTCGAAGGGGTCGTAGTGCGCCCCGGCCACGAATACGGGACTGAAATCCCTGTTCTCGAGACCTTCCCAGTGCGCCTCGCGTTCCGACAGCCAGGCCCCGAGTGCCCCCTGCGGCAGGGTCTGGGCGAGAGGAATGCCGTTTTCCCAGCGATAGAGCTCGCGCATGCCCAGCAGGTAGTTGCACATGCTCATGTCGCGCGCGTGGCGCGCGTCGGCGATATGGCAATTGGTCCTGACGGCCTCGACGAGCTTGAGCAGATCCGCTTCTTGCATCATGAGTGTGGGTCTCGTCTCACGCGTGGTTGGGGATCACCGGTTGGACGACTCATGGGTGCGGAAGGTTCGGCGGGCCGCCGTGCCCGGCACCGGCCGACACCGAAGGCCAGGTTCAGTCGTCTCCCGGGCCCTGCGGAGTTTCACGTACCTGCGACAGGAGATCTTCCGCATGCAGTTCGGTCTCGGCGAAGATGACCTTTATCGTCGTACGCCCGTCTGCGCCCATCTCGGTGCGCAAGGTCCTGGCACGTTGCTGTGCATCGCGAAACGTGTCGTGCTGCCCGATCCTGCTGAGCAGGCGGATCGGTGTTTCGCTGATCCGGTAGATGTAATAGGGAATGGTGTGCTCCTCATCCGGTGGTGCAATCGATCGCATCGTGATAACGCGCCCGGTAGAGCAGGCGGGGACGCCCGGGATCGTCAACGAACGCGGAACGGTCATGGAGCACGTTGCTGCAGATCAGCCCGGAACCGGGCACGAGCCCGGTGCGGAAGATGAAGGGCGATGCCCCGGCGAGAATGGCTTCGAGGCACGCGACTGCCGCAAGGGTCGGAGCGTCCTGCTTCCATTCGATGCTGCGTGTCCTGGCCGTGTAGCGCATGTGCAGGCGGCCGCTGTGCGGATCGACGTGAAAGACCGGTCCGGTCTCGGCCGCGCGCGACACGCCTTCCGCATCGCAGCGCGCAGGTATGGTCATCGCGTCGCGCGCCATCAGCGCTGCAATGTGCCCGGGGTCTTGGTCGCGCAGGAGCAGGTAGGCAATCTCGTGGTCGAGCAGGGCGTTCTCGCCCCCGCTGGCGGCATCCTGCACGCAGTGCAGCACCATGGCTCGGATCCGCCGCTGCGGCGGATTGTAGTAGCCATCCGTGTGCCAGCGGATTGCGCGGTTCGTGTAAGGAATGAAGTCCACGCGGTCGCCGCCCTCGCTTACGGTGAGGCTGCTGATGCCGTCCTCGTCCGCGAGCCAGTTGCCGTCCAGACTGTGCAGGCCGAACTGGCTTGCGATACGGAGCGGCAGCTCCTTGTCGGCATCGCAAAGGGGGCTGACGTAGATTGCCATGTTGGCACGCCGTAGCCGCGTGGCAATCGCTTCACGTTCGCACCGGTCGAGATTTCGCGGATCCGATACCTCGACGACGAGCTCGTCGAGGCGGGTCGGGTGCTCACGCAACTTCGCATGGCGCCAGCGCAGGTAGGCCTCGCGGTTCGCCAGATTGAAGGGACTGGTCCGCAGCGTTGCGCTTGTTTCGTCAATTCGGGCTGCGCGGCCGTCGCGTGTGTGGGGATGCACGTACTTCCTCGATGACGATGCGTCGATCGGCACAATCCATGTTTCGCATGGATTGTGCCGGGCGACAAGGCGAGGCCGGCTCCGCGGCCCCGCAATGCAACTGCTTCGTATCAGCCGCCGGAGAGCAGTGAAGGCCTTCCGGGACGGCGGATCAGAACTTCATGCCGTATGCGATGCCGATCGAGTCCTGATACATGGTGTTGCTGATGCCCGTGCTGAAACTGCTTCCCTTGACCGTGTTCCGGAATGCATGCATGTAGGCAATCGACAGTTCGCCGCCGCCGGAGAGTGTCCAGGTGGCGCCCAGAGTAATATGCTCCTTGACGACGCCCGGGGCAAGAATGTTGAAGAAGGTCTCGCTGCTCGAGTAAGGCTCGTCGTTCCAGCTGTAACCGGCGCGCAGCGTGAGCGCATCGTTCATGTCGTAGGATACGCCGAGCTTGTACGCGGTGACGTCTCTCCAGCCGAAACCGGCACCATTCTTCGCACCCAGCGGACCACCCTCGGTCATCTTGTTCGCGATCGACCTGATGCTGCCGTAATTGATCTGGTGGATGTCGGCCGCGACGAGGAACTTGGGCGTCGCCTGCCAGGCGAGACCGACACCGTAGTTCTCGGGAATGTCGAACTCGCCTTTACCTGCGAACAGCCCCTGGTACTTGTCGAACTTCTGCATGTAGGTGCGTGACTGATAGGTCGCACCCAGGCTCAGGGTCGGGGTGATCCGGCCGGTCCAGCCCAGCCCGATGCCGTAACCCCAGGAACCGTCATAGCCCTTGTTGCTGCAGTTGGACGGGCTGGACGACATGAAACCGCAAACGCCCTGGATGCCGAAGGCCTTGAAACGCTGATACGCGATCTTCAGGCTCACGCCCACCGCATGGTTCTCGTTGAGTTTCATCGAGAAAGTGGGCGCGATGAAGAGCTGTGCCAGATCTACCCCGACATTGCCGCTACCCAATGCGGCAGGCGACGAATTGAGGTCCTTGTAGTCGGTTGCCATGCCTCCGTTTCCGTACACGGATATGCCGACCGACATGTCGTCGCTGATCATCCTGTTGTAGCCGAACTCCGGCACGAAGTAGTTCTCCTTGTCGTTGCCATCAAAGCTGCCAAGGCCGGCGATGGTCGACTTGCGCTGCGGCCGGAAGTAATCGACACCGATGTCCCAGCGACCGCCCACCAGCACCATGTTGGCCGGATTGGTGGCCGCAGCCAGCGAGTCCTGGCCGTAGGCGATGCCTACCCCTGCCATCCCCTTGGACTTGATGCCGTAGCCGTGGGAAAAATACCCGTTGGTTGCGAATGCGGAAGTGGAAAGGCCCGCGACGGCGAGCAGTGCTGCGATCTTCTTGAGATTCATAGTCTCCCCCTGATGGGTCGTTGTGCTGACGGTTGGACGAACAAGCTCACGTACGGCGGCAGATCACAGTACTGCTGGCGTGCGATACCTCGATTCCCTGGCCCTTCATGTACTTCGGGTAGCCTGGCGCAAAGGCGCGCAGGCGTGTTTCAGCACTGCACGCTTTTCCGACCAGACCGCCGCCCATCTCCGCACCCGTGGTGCTCGGGAACATGCGGCCTCGCACCTTGTCTCG
This sequence comes from uncultured Azoarcus sp., assembly GCA_964404505.1. Taxonomy (GTDB): domain Bacteria; phylum Pseudomonadota; class Gammaproteobacteria; order Burkholderiales; family Rhodocyclaceae; genus DAOMNN01. The sequence goes on along the minus strand of CAYOKH010000008.1, from coordinate 9,255 downwards.
GCGGAAGGTCGGTTCTACAGCGGTTTCTTCAGGGTAATTGCGCCGCGAATCTGGCCTCCCTGGTAGCCGACACCCTTGTCGTGCGGATAGAATTCGGCGAGCGTGGCCTTGACCGCCGGGCTCATCTGCTCGGGAATGCCGTGGCAGCCCAGGCACAGTTCCTGGGTCGGCAGTGCCTTCATGTAACGGTAGGTCTGTGTACCGCCGTCGGCCACGACCTCACCCTTTTCCAGCGCCATGAGGTCTTCCCCGGCAGCGGCACGCCGGTCGAAGTCCTTCAGCACGGCTTCTTCCCATGCGTCCGGAACGGCCTTGGGATTGCGGTTCTTCAGGCTTACCCGGCGAATCGCCCAGCCCGTCTGTTCCGAGGCGGCCCTGGCCATCGCCGGTGCCTTCTCGCGGCAGACGCCGATGGCGCCTTCGGGGCCGCCCCTGGCGATCTCTTCCTTCAGCACGGTGAGAAGCTTGGGCGGAATCCCCGTTGCGACATTGCGGGCCTCTTCGAGCAGTTTCGCCTCGTCGGCGCAAGCGGGCAGTGCAATGAGTGCGACAAACAGAGGCACGAACGTGCGGATGGCGCTTTTGGCATGCATCGTCTCATCTCCCAGTGTCAAGGCCCGTTGCGGGCGGAAAACCAGCCAGAACAGAATCGCGGATCGCCAACGGACCGGCCGGTCGGGAACCCCCGCTGCGCCCGTCGTCTGGTGCAGCCGACGCGGAAAGCAACCGGAATCGGCCCCGGTTCCCTGTCGTCCGTCAGTCCAGCCTTTGCGCGCCAAAGTGCGAAATTGCCGCCGCAATGCGCCATGCGGGAACGCGCCCATGCCGCGGTCGATATGCCGGTGTCGAATTCCGGGTGAATTTCTGCCCTGTCGAGGGCACGCAATCATGTCAGACGAACAGGCAGATATCGGTTTCGCCGGCGAACGCCATGAAGGTGGATGCTCCCCCGTACTCGATGTTGTCGATGAATTCGCTCTTGTCGAAGTCGAACAGGTCGACCGTCATCTGGCATGCGATGAACTTGACGTCCGCCTCGAGACACAGGTCGCGCAGTTCCTCCAGGGAGGCCACGCCCTTGGACTTGAGCTTGTTCTTCATCATCATCGTGGCCATCGATTCCATGCCTGGAAGCATCTGCACCATGACGGGCATGGGTACGGGCATCGGCATGGCCGGATTGGCCAGCGGGCTGATCTTCACGGTCGAGAGATCCTTGCGCAGCAACTGCAGGCCGTAGAAGGTGAAGAACACCTGCACCTCGTACCCGAGCGCCGCTGCGGTGGAAGCAAGTATGAAAGGGGGGTAGGCCATGTCGAGCGTCCCCTTGGTCGCAATGATGGCCATTTTCTTGGTTGTCACTGTCTCTCTCCTGGATGCCGTCCGTGCATGCGGACGTGCGCTTTGTCGTGGTGCTGCAGGATGACGAACGCCCCTAGCCAAGAGGGCGCGAGGTCATTGCGCGGCGTGACGCGAACTGTGCGCTTCGCCGCGACTCCGTCTCAACTCTTGCGCAGGTAGAAGACGAATTCCTTGCCCTCGGTTTCAGAAGCGAGCAAGGGGTTTCCGGTCTGGTTGGCAAAAGCCTGCATGTCCTTGACCGAGCCCGAGTCGGTCGAAACGACTTTCAGGACTTCTCCGGCGTTCATGCCATTGAGGGCCTTCTTGGTCTTGACGATGGGCAAAGGACAGGACAGGCCGCGGGTATCGAGTTCCTTGTCGAAATTCATCCTTGTGTTTCCATGTGGTTTAAGGTGCATCACGACTGCGGTCCCGCGCGCTCGGGCGCCTCGAGCAACGGGTGCGCAAGCCGCCATCGCGGCGGGGGAGCACCTGCCGGGATGTTAGCTATTAGGCGTGTCAGGCCGATGCGACGTCTATTACCATGTTGGGTAATCACACCTAACTCACATGGGTAATGGGTGTGGAGACCGTTTCTGGCGGGTGGACCCGTTCCGGGTAGCTCAACGCGGTAGTAGATGCGGCGATTGTAGTGGTACAGAATGAAAACGCTCGTGATCGCGCCCGACGAAACCTACGGGACCCCGACCGGATCACAGTCGACGTGGAGATTGAAGACATGCAACGCACCATTCCCATCGCCGCTTCACCGGAAAGCGGGGCGGCGTCTTCGTGCGACGGCAGCGAGTCCTTCGCGCTCATGGTGCTCGGGGACTCGATGAATCCGGAGTTCGCGCACGGTGAAATCGTCGTGATCGAGCCCGCGGGGCGAGTCGAGGATGGTTGCTACGTACTCGCGAACGTGGCGGACGACTGGACGCTGCGACAACTGCGTCGCGAAGGCGACGGCTGGCGCCTGTGTCCGCTCAATCCGGCGTACCCGGAGGTGACGATAGCCGGCCTCGAGCCCGTACGGGGTGTCGTGATCCAGCGGGTCAGGCCGGGACGCAGGCGCGAGACAAAGTTCTACGTCGAATAGGTCCGGATCCCGGCGACCCGCGGGTGCCATGCGAATCGAATTCCCGTATACGTCAATCCGAATATACATAGGTGCCGATATATACGCCCTTGGGGTGACGGGTTTCTGTTGACGCTAACCGAGATGGGGTATTGAATTCGGGAGTGCGGTCGATCAAAGTCCGACAGGGATTCCCTTTCTCCAGCCCCGACGCTTCTCCGGGATCCCGCCGTCCACTGCATCGACGATGCAGGGAGGATGTCAGGCTGCGCCTTTCCGTCTGCCTTGCATGTGGAGGGCACGGTTTTCCGCATTCTGCGGTCGTCAGGTACAGGAGCAACGGCAGTACGGCAATTCGAAAGTCCGGTGAGCAGGCATGCGGTGGCGGACAAGAACATCCACGGTCGGTCGTCCCGCTGCTGAAGGTCGTAACCACTTAGGAGGAGTGTATGCACATGTCAAGTAAAAGAAGGGGGAGGCTTGCCCTGACGGCGCTTGCGCTGACGGCAATGCTTGCATTGCCCGCCGCGGCGCAGGCGCAGATATCACGCGCCGAACTGATGGCGGTGAGCTGTTTCACGTGTCACGGCACGGACGGATACAGCAGCGGCGACATGCCCGCGATCGAAGGGATGTCCGCCGAGGAGATCATCAAGGACATGAAGGGATACCGCGAGGGACTGAAGGCTGCAACGGTCATGGACCGCCATGCCAAGGGCTATTCCGACGAGGAGATCGCCGAGCTTGCGGACTTCCTCTCCAAACTTGGCAAGAAGCCTTAAGGGGGAGACACAGTGAAGCCTATCTCACGCAGGACATTCGTCAAGATCGCCGGAGCCGGTGGGGCGCTCTCCGTGCTTCCCATGCTCGGCTGTGCAACGCCGGGTGCCACTGCCGGTGCGCCGCACGTGGTGGTGATCGGCGGCGGATTCGGTGGCGCGACATGCGCAAAGTATCTGCGCCGCTTCGATGCCAATATCAACGTGACCCTGGTCGAGGCGAACCGGACCTACGCAACCTGCCCCGCCAGCAACTGGGTGCTCGGGGGCATGCTCGAAATGCCGGACATCACGCACGGCTACGACGCGCTGCGCTCGAAGCATGGCGTGAACGTCGTGCACGACACGGTCACCGCGATCGATCCGGCCGGACGCACGGTCCGGCTTGCCGGCGGACAGACGCTCACCTACGACAAGCTCGTGATGTCACCCGGGATCGACTTCCTCTGGAACGCGATCGAGGGCTACGACGAAAATGCGACCCAGCGGATGCCGCACGCCTGGAAGGCGGGTCCGCAGACGGCGCTGCTGCGCGACCAGTTGCGCGCGATGCCCGATGGCGGGACGGTGATCGTCTCCGCCCCCGGCGGTGTCTTCCGTTGCCCGCCCGGACCCTACGAGCGTGTTTCGATGATGGCGCACTACCTCAAGACCCACAAACCGAAGTCGAAGATCCTCGTGCTCGATACCAAGGAGAATTTCTCCAAGCAGGGTCTGTTCGAAGACGGCTGGAAAAAGCGCTACCCGGGGATGATCGAATGGATTGCGGGATCGAAGGGTGGCAGGGTGGAGCGCGTGGACGTCGCGAAGATGACGGTCTACACGGAAGCCGGCTTCACCGAGCACAAGGGCGACGTGATCAATATCATCCCCGCGCAGACGGCAAGCAACTTGGCCCTGGCGACCGGTCTGGGCAATGATGAGGGCTGGTGCACGGTCAACCAGGCGACCTTCGAGTCGACCAAGCATCCGGGCATCTACGTGATCGGTGATGCGGCCATTGCCGGCGCCATGCCGAAATCGGGCCATGCAGCCAACAACCAGGGCAAGATGGCTGCCGTGGCGGTGGTGAGCGCGATTCGCGGCTACGAAGTGCCTGAGCCTTCCGCGGTGAATACGTGCTACAGCCTGATTGCCCCGGATTACGGGGTCTCGATCGCTGCCGTGTATCGCCTCAAGGACGGTGCCCTGGCGGGCGTCCAGGGTGCAGGAGGATTGACTCCGGCCAATGCGAGTGCTGCCGATCTCCGGCGTGAGGCGAATTACGCGGCAGGCTGGTACACCGGGATCACCGAGGACACCTGGGGCTGATCTCGCGACGGCCTTCTGATGCAGTGCGGGCGGCTTTGGCCGCCCGTTTTCTTCTTGCGACGCTTGCACTTCGAGTGCGCCGTGCGGCAGCACATCGACCATCCGGCATCGGCCCGTCCCGGCGCCGTTTGATGAAGCAGTGCGGTTCGGGGCCCGGACCGCGATCTCATACCCGAGCAGCCGCAGCTCTGCTAGGATTGCGCGCTGGCCACGACGAATGCCTTTTTGACACCCCATGCACGAATTGCTCGCCCAAGAGCCGCATCGCGTCCTGAAGATCGGGGACACCGAGATCATCCTGCTCGGTACTGCACACGTTTCCCCCGCCAGTGCACGCGCGGTCGAGGCGCTCATCGCGCAGGGGGCGTTCGATGCGGTTGCGATCGAACTGTGCGACAGTCGCCAGCGTGCGATGCTGGACCCCGACGCAATGGGCAAGCTCGATCTCTTCAGCGTCATCCGCAGCGGTCAGGCGCCGATGGTCGGCGCCAGCCTGGCGCTCGGTGCCTACCAGCAGCGGCTGGCCGACCAGTACGGCATCGAACCCGGCGCGGAGATGCGCGCTGCGATCGATGGTGCGCTGGATCAGGGGATCCCGCTCGTGCTGATCGATCGCGAGATCGGCCTGACGCTTCGCCGCGCGTATCGCGCGGTTCCGTGGTGGCGGCGGATGGAACTCGTCGGAGGCATTCTCGCGAGCGTCCTGACGCGGGAGAAGATCGAGGAATCGGATATCGAGAAGTTGAAGGAGGGGGACATGCTCGAGTCCACCTTCAGCGAGTTCGCGGAGCAATCCGGCGAACTTTACGGTCCGGTGATCGACGAACGAGACCGCTACATGGCGGCGAGATTGCGCATGCTGGTCGACAGCGGCAGCGCGCGTCGCGTGCTCGCGGTCGTCGGTGCGGGGCACCTCAGGGGTATCGAGAACTACCTCGGCCAGGCGGACGAATCTGCCGATACGACGATTCGCGCGCTCGAGGCGTCGCCGCCGAAAGCACGCTGGCCGAAGGTCGTCCCCTGGGTGATCGTGGCCGTCATCCTGGCAGGGTTCGTGATCGGCTTCAGCCGCAATACCGAACTGGGCTACCGGATGGTGATGGAGTGGTTCCTGATCAACGGAGGGCTTGCCGCCATCGGGGGCCTGGTCGCCCTTGCCCACCCGCTGACGGTCCTGACTGCCGCAGTCGCGGCGCCGCTGACTTCGCTGAATCCGACCATCGGCATAGGTTTCGTTGCGGCGGCGGTGGAGCTCTATCTACGCAAGCCGAACGTGGGAGATTTCGCCCGTCTCCGCACTGATGTCGGCAGGATCCAGGGATGGTGGCGCAATCGAGTCTCACGGGTCCTGCTGGTGTTCTTCCTCACCACGCTCGGCTCCGCCATGGGCACCTACATCGGCGGCGCGCGCATATTCGGGCATCTGCTCGGTTCGGGGAACTGAGCCAGGCGACGCAGATACGGCGGCCGGTGACAACGGACCGATCCGATTCAGAGGTCGACCAGCGTCAGGGTCACCAGGCGCATCTCCTTGCCATCGGGAAGCGCGACGCATTCCCAGGTGGCATCGATCGGCTCACCCAGGGCATTGTGCACCGTTCCCGCGAGGCGTACGACAATCGTGTCATTCGGCTGTCGCTCGACATTCCAGCTGCCTTCCGGCTCGAGGCTCGCAGAATCGGGGTCATCGAGGGTCGCGAGCAGTGCGTCGTGGCAGGTCTTGCGTGCCTGGTGCATGCGTGTCTCGTGATCCAGGGCAGGTGAGGATGGGGCATCTGATTCCGTTTGCGCGCCGCATGCCGGCAGAACGAGGGCGAGGACAACGGTGGCGGTGACGATCGACAGGGAAGAACTGTTTTCTCGGTGCATGGTCCATGTATCGTGAAACAACGGCTCATGCCGTTCGGGCAGCCAGGGGGCGCGTTGGTTCCTGGCCTACTGCGATCGATAGTGCTTGCGCGCCGCCCGGGTCGCCTGCGTAATGAACCTGGTCTTGCCTTTTGCATATGCGATCCGGTCGTTCGGGTGTTCGCGCGCTATCCGGTACTTGAGTGCTTCATACTCCCGCGCAACGGCAGGGTTGTCGATCAGGTAGTCGCGGAACAGCAGACGTTCCCAGTCAGCCGAGTCCGGTTCGAGCATATGCACGTGATGGGTGCGTCGGCCCGTGGCATCACGCTTGATGAACCATATGTAGGCGGGTTCATTGGCATCGTACCAGGACGGGCGCCAGAAATAATCGTAGCCCTGCGCCTGCAGAATCGGAGCGATGCGCCGGCCGGCTGTCACGAGGGACGACACTTCCACCAGCATGTCGATGATCGGCTTGGCTGCGAGCCCCGGCACCGCCGTGCTGCCGAAGTGTTCGATCCGTCCGATCAGTTCGTGCGGAATACAGTCCAGCAGATGGCGCTTCTCGGCTTCGAACAGCCGCGGCCATTCCGGATCGTAGGGCTCGATGGCAACCTCTTCCTCGATTGCCCTGCGGATGCGTTCTTCCGGTTGTTCCATGATTCCGGTCCGGACGGCGTGCCATTGCGCGAAAAAAGGAAAAGCCCACGGGCTCGCGCCCATGGGCCATTCTAGCAGCCTATCAGCCTCAGGCCCGACAGGCTGCCAAATGCAGTGTCTCGCACCCGGCCAGCTTTTCCGGTCGCCGCTTACCAGCCGAGATTCTCGATCACGTCCAGGACGATGCCGGTGCCCATCTCGATGAGCAGGATGTCGGAGTCGACCCGCACGTAACGTTGCCGCGGCGGGGGCGTGCCGAACCGGTTGATCAGCTCCGGCGGCAGGTTGTGGAAGATCACGTCGCGCGGCAACGACCGCCCCATCGACCACTTCTTAGCCAACCCCGGTGGCATGCATCCGTTCTGCTTTTTCGCCAGTCCCGGCGGGCAACGGGTGTCGGAATAGTGCTGGCGAAAGTAGTCACGGCTGGCGCTGCGGTGCTGGTCCCCGAAATAACGGCTGGCGACCGCGTCGCGCTCGCCGCTATCGCCACGGCGATCCTCGGACCGTTGGTCCCGCTGCCCGTGGTTTCGGTCCCCATCCCCGCGGCGCTGATCAGGCCGTTCGTCACGCTGTTCGGACCTGCCCCCACCCTTGCCGTCCGTCCAGTCCGGCTTGGCGGCGAAACCGGGCGTACCGGCGAAAGCGCCGAGCATGAATGCTGCAATCAAACCCGTTTGTAGTGTCTTGTTTCGCATGTCGGATTCCTATGTTGTTCGCGTGCCACTGGGTTTGTCGAGGCAGCCCGACCCTGGCAGGTGCTGCATTTGTCGTAATCATACGAGAAACGCGGTGATCCCATCGGTTCGGTAGGACACATACGTTTCGGTGGCTTGCCCGAAAGGGGCTCTGCAGATGGCAATCACGTCGATTGGCATCTGGTTGAGGTCGCGGTCAGCTGCCCATTTCCTGCTCTGCTGATTGCTCCCTTGACGGTTAAGCACATATCATCACCAATTTCGACCCTAACGGTTGCGGCC
>CAYOKH010000008.1:0-1155 GCA_964404505.1 uncultured Azoarcus sp. | reverse complement strand
TTGCGGTGGGGACGTCACAACGGGGTACCACCACCGTCTGGATGCGCCCGCGCATACTGTGCGTCGGGGCGGGCAACAGCCCCGGCAACCGATGGAGGAGACGAAGATGGGCAAGAAAATTCTGATGATCTGCGGCGATTTCTGCGAGGACTACGAAACCATGGTCCCGTTCCAGGCACTGCAGGCGGTGGGCCACACCGTGCATGCGGTGTGTCCGGGCAAGAAGGCGGGCGACACGATTGCGACCGCGATCCACGATTTCGAGGGGGACCAGACCTACAGCGAGAAGCGCGGGCACAACTTCACCCTCAACGCGACTTTCGCGGACATCGAGGCCGAGCGCTACGATGCTCTGGTGATCCCCGGTGGGCGCGGACCGGAATACCTGCGGCTGGACGATCAGGTCGTCGCGATGGTTCGCCATTTCTTCACCGCGAACAAGCCGGTGGCGGCGATTTGCCACGGCGCGCAGTTGCTGGCCGGTGCGCGGGTGCTGGAAGGCAAGCGCTGCTCCGCCTATCCGGCCTGCCGCGCCGACGTCGAACTAGCCGGCGGCACCTATGCCGACATCCCGGTCGACCAGGCCGTCACCGACGGGAATTTGGTCAGCGCTCCCGCCTGGCCCGCGCATCCGGCATGGATCGCGCAGTTCCTCGCCGTTCTCGGCACCCGCATCAGCCACTAGTGCATCCGGGCCGGAGCGTGTGCGCATCGGCGCCGCGCCCCGGAGCGGACTAGAATGAATGGCCTCGCAACCGGTCGCCGCGACAAGGAGAGCGCCATGTGCCAGATTTTCACCACCGCCGACCCCGCGCTCTACGCCAGCCGGGCCCGCTCCATCCGTCTGCGCGGCGCAGCCACCAGTATCCGCCTGGAGAACATCTACTGGCAGGCCCTGGAAGAAATCGGCACGCGCGACGGCCTCAGCGTCCCGCAGCTCGTCACCCGCCTGCACGACGAACTCGACGAGGCGGGCGTCCTCGGTGACCGTGCCAACTTCACGTCATTCCTGCGGGTCACCTGTACCCGCTACCTGCAACTGCAACTCGCCGGTCTCATCCCGGCCGACGTCGGGGTGCCGATCCGCTCCCTCGACGCCGATCAGGTGCTGACCCGCGAGCGCGACCGCCGGCCGCCACGACCGGCCGCCGGGCT
>CAYOKH010000007.1:23150-47534 GCA_964404505.1 uncultured Azoarcus sp. | reverse complement strand
TTCTTCTGGAACAGCATGAAGCCCGGCGGCGGCGGCGAGGCGACCGGAGCGCTGGCCGATGCAGTCAGGACGAAATGGGGTTCGTTCGATGAATTCAAGAAGGCCTTCGCAGCCTCGGCCGTGGGCAACTTCGGGTCGGGCTGGACCTGGCTGGTGAAAAAGACCGACGGCTCGGTCGACATCGTAAACATGGGGCCGGCGGGCACGCCGTTGACCACCGGCGACAGAGCCCTGCTGTGCATCGACGTGTGGGAGCATGCCTACTACATCGACTATCGCAACCGCCGCCCCGACTTCGTCGCGGCTTTCCTCAACAGCCTCGCAAACTGGGACTTCGCGGCCTCGAACTTCACCGCGTAGTCCGCCACATCCCGGCAGCTCCTCAGCTGAAGCTGCCGGGCAGACACCATCGGCAAGGGTCGGCGCCTGCACATTCGCCGGGTTGCCCGCTGCCCGCCTTTCGCAGCTGCGCGATTCGATGCAGAATGATCGATGCGAACACACCCTGCCGAGACTTCCGCGATGAATCCGCTGCTGCAGATCCAGGCTCAGGGCCAGCAGATCTGGCTCGACAACCTTTCCCGCACCCTGCTCAATGACGGCCACCTCGCCCGCCTGATCACCGAGGACGGCGTCGCCGGCGTGACCACCAACCCGTCCATCTTCCACAAGGCCATTGCTGACGGGCGATACTACGAGGACGACCTTTCAGCGCTCAAGGCCCGGGATCTGGCGGCGGAAGCGCGCTACGAACAACTCGTGATAAGCGACGTCCGGCGCGCGTGTGAGCTGCTCGATGCGACCTTCCGGAGAAGCGACAGGAAGGCCGGCTACGTGAGTCTGGAGGTCTCGCCTGCCCTCGCGCACGATGCGGCGGCGACGGTCGCGGCCGGTCTGCGACTGCGGCAGGCGGTTGCGCGTGACAATCTGTTGATCAAGGTTCCCGCCACCACCGCCGGGCTGCAGGCAATCGAGACGTTGATCGGGCGGGGTGTCAATGTCAACGTTACGCTGATGTTCTCGCTCACCCACGTCGATGAGGTGGCTGGCGCCTACGTACGTGGTCTGCAGCGCCTGGTGGAAGACGGTGGCGATCCGTCGGGGTTGATGTCGGTCGCAAGCCTGTTCCTTAGCCGGGTGGATACCCTGATCGACAAGCAACTGGAAGCGCTTGGCGGCGAAGCCCTGAGCTTGCGCGGCGGTACTGCAGTCGCGCTGGCGAAGCTGGCCTACGCCCGCTATCGCGAGCGTTTTCACGGAAGTGGATTCGCCGCACTGCGCGAGGCCGGCGCTCGACCGCAATACATGTTGTGGGCGAGCACCGGAACCAAGAATCCGGCCTATGGCGACCTGCTCTACGTCGAACCCCTGGTCGGTCCTGAAACGGTCAGTACCCTGCCCGACGCAACCCTCGCTGCACTGCGCGACCATGGCCGGATCGAGCCGTCGCTGAACGAGGGGCTCGCCGACGCACGGCGACATTTCAACGCCCTCGCGGCGCTGGGCATCGACATGGAGGCGGAGGGCGAACACCTGCAGCGTGAAGGTCTGGCGCAGTTCGAAAGCGCATTCGGCAAGTTGCTGGAACTCACCGCCTGACACCGGGCCAGCGCGCACGGCTCGCACTGGCCGGCGCGTGTAATGCGGGTCAGTGCGTCGTCACCAGCCCTTGCACCGGCGCCGCCGGCGCCTCGTCGCGGATAAGAGCCTCGCGCGCCACACCGCGCAGCTCCCCGACGGCGCCCAGCAATGCCTTCATGTCGAGGGCGAGCACCGCCTGGCCGTTTGCCAGCGTCGTGACCCCCGCGACACCCTTCGGACGGAAGTCCGCGAGCGACTTGATCAACGCGTCCTCCCGTCCGGCAAGGGCGTCGACGGCGAGGACGAACGAGAACTCCGCGGCGTGCATCAGCACGCCGAACCCGGGGGTGCGTTCGAGCGGCCAGCCGAGCAGGCCTGCCAGGGGCAGCACCGGCAGCAGTTCGCCACGTATCACCATGGTTGCACGGCCGCCGACCTCCTGGATCTCGTTGCTGTCGATCGGCAGAATCTCCCGCACCATTGACAGCGGCACGGCGAAGGCCTGCTCGCCCAGGCGCACGAACAGCACTGGGAGCATGGCAAGCGTGAGCGGTAGGCTTATGACGAACGTCGTGCCGTTGTTGGCCTGCGAACGGATCTCGACACTGCCGTTGAGTCTCTGGATGTTGGTCCGGACGACGTCCATGCCCACTCCACGGCCGGACACGTCGGAGACCTGAGCAGCCATCGAGAATCCCGGGAGAAAGACCAGGTCATAGCTCTCGCGTTCGTCCAACGAGCGGGCTTGCTCGGCGGTGATCAGCCCCTTCTCGAGCGCCTTTGCGCGCAGGCGCTCGGCGTTCATCCCGCGGCCGTCATCCTCGATCGTGATGAGGATGCGGTCGCCCTCCTGCCGAGCGCCCAACCTGAGGACCGATTTCGGGGGTTTGCCGCGAGTGACACGTTCCAGCGGATTCTCTACCCCATGGTCGACCGCATTGCGGATCAGGTGGATGATCAGGTCGCCGAGGCCATCCATCATGGTCGGCTCCACCTCGGTCTCCTCCCCTGCCACCACCAGTTCGACGTCCTTGCCCAGATTTCGCGCCAGATCACGAGCGATCCGGGGGTATTTCTGGAACAGTCGTCCGATTGGCTGCATCCGGGTCTTCATCAGGGCACCATGCAGATCGGAAACGAGCAGATCGAGCCGGCTGACCGCGAGATCCAGCGCGTGCAGAGTCTCTCTGTCGCTGCGACCGCTCAGAATATCGCTGCGCAGCGCAGTGAGCCGGTTGCTGGTCAGCCCTATCTCGCCTGACACGTCGAGCACATGATCAAGCCGGGCGGTATCGACGCGAATCGACGTATCGCGCTGGCACTCACCCTCGCGCCGTCCGGACGGCGCGGCCGCCGCACCGGGCCAGTCCGTCGCGCGCCTGCCGACGGCCGCCCTGATGACGTCTTCAGGCGCCTGCCCCGCAGCGACCGCACGCTTCGGCAGCGCCGACGAACCATGCTCCGCGTCGCCATTGATCGGCAACCCGCTCGCAACGCGGTGAAGGAGTTCCCAATCGGGCTCGCCCGTCGACTCGGCCGTGGGCTCGGCGGCGCCGTCATGCTCCCGGACAGTCCCTTCGTTCAGTTCGCCCGCGATCGCCCGCTTCAATCGCTCGATCAGGCCGGCATCTGCCGGTCGCAGTTGCACGCCCTGTTCCAGGGATCCAAACATCTGCCTAACCGTCGCTGTGGCCGCGAGAAGCGTGGCCATGATCTCGGGCTGGAGATCCAGCTCCGCGTTGCGCAACTTGTCGAGCAGGTTTTCCGTGAGATGGCACAGGTTCACAAGTTCGGTCGCATTGAGAAAGCCCGCACCGCCCTTGATCGAATGGAAACTCCTGAAGATCTCGTTGAGCAGGCCGCGATCGTGCGGCGCGCGTTCGAGGTCGGCCAGCTTGTTGTCCATGCTCGATAGCAGGTCCCCCGCTCCAATCAGGAAATCCTGAAGCAGATCCTCCATCCCGGCGAAATCACTCATGACGTTCTCGCTTCACGAATTCGTGACGGATCGCAGCGGCACCGTCCGTTCGCCGCATCCTGAATGCACGCCGCTTCAAAACCCGAGGCTGTCGAGCAGGTCGTCCACCTGCTCCTGGGACGTAACCACATCCTCCCTCCCCTTGGCATTGATCACCGGCCCGTCCATCACGGACTCCGATTTGACCGGGGCACGTCTTTCCGGCGGAGTGATCTCCAACAGGATCTGCAGCAGCTCCGACTCCAGCGTCTGGGCAAGATCGACGACCTTCTTGATGACCTGACCCGCGAGATCCTGGAATTCCTGTGCCATCATGATTTCCCTGAGCTGTTCGTTCGTCGCCTTGCTGTCGGCTGCGACACGCTCGAGAAACTTCCGGGTATCCCCGGCCAAAATCCTGAATTCATCTACCGAGAGCTGATTCGCGAACAACTTGTCCCACCTGTGCTCGAGGCCAACGACATCGGATGCTAGCTTGTCCTGCAGCGGCATCGCGACGTCCGTCGCATTGAGCACGCGATTGGCTGCCTGCGCCGTCATGACGGCGATGTAATGCAGGCGCTGGCGCGCATCCGGAATCGCCTCGACGGCCTCGTTGATGGCGTTCTCGCATCCCAGCGTACGCAAGCTGTCATGAACCTGCCGCGTCATCTGGCCGATACGATTGAACACGGCAACAGGCCTTCCTCTTGCAGGCGCCGCGACCGCCCGAGGCGCTGCAGCCCTCGCACCGGAATCGCCGGAACCCGAGCCGTCATCGTCGAATTCGGCCGCCACAGAATCGAAGAGCGCCTGCAGTGCGTCACCATCGGCAAGGTCCGCATCGCTGGTGCTGCTGACGATCTCGAGCTTCGGCTGTTGCGATCCGCCCGACGCGATGCTGTCAAACAGGGCCTGAAGGTCCTCCGAGTCCCCGCTTTCATTGAATATCCGCTTCTTGGTCATCCTCACGCTCCTGCTTGTAGCGACGCCCGCCCGCTCAGGCGACCGATTGCTTGCCCAGTTTCTCGAAGATCTTCTGGAGCTTCTCCGCCAGCGTTGCCGAGGTGAAGGGCTTCACGATATAGCCGTGCGCGCCCGCCTGGGCGGCGGCGATGATGCTCTCCTTCTTCGCGTCGACAGTGATCATCAGCACCGGAAGGTGCTCGAGCTGCGGCGATTGCCGGATGCGCCGGAGCAGCGTAAGGCCGTCCATGTTCGGCATGTTCCAGTCAGTGACGACAAAGTCGAAATCTCCGGACTCCAGCTTTTGCAGTGCGACCAGACCGTCCTCGGCCTCGTCCACGTTCGCATAGCCGAGTTCCCTGAGCAGGGTGCGCACGATGCGCCGCATTGTCGAAAAGTCATCGACGACTAGGAATTTCATGTTTGCATCGGACATCCTGGTCTCCCTTCTCCGCTGACGGCCCAGTGTTGCGAACTCAATGGCCCATCGCCAACATGAGTCTCAATGTGTGGGCCAGTGCATGAGTGCTGAATTCTGCCACGCAGGCATCCACTCCAACCTGCTTGCCCACTGCCCCGTTGGCCTCCGCCGACTGGGAGGCGTGCGTCAACATCGGTTCCCTTTGCGCCCGGCGAGACGAAGAGGAACTCGAGCTTCCTGGTGCCACCAGGGCGCGTTCGCGCCTCGCTTCTGATGCAATGATCAGACATCTCGTTCTCCGCACGTTGCGGCAACTGCCTTCGCGCGTACCCGGCGCAAGCCACCCGATGCGAAGCTGACCACATCGTCAGGCCTTCGTACAGGAACAAAGTCCCATCCGCATCACATCGAGTCTCGCAGCGGCACCGTTTCGCCGATCTCTCGCAGGCGCCGGGTCAAGCGGCCGTACGCCATGCCCTGCCTGGCGGGACCTTTCCCGACTCGCCATGGCCACGACCCCGGAAAGGTCCGGTCGCGTCGCATTGCCCGTACACCCCGGTCCCGAAGGAGGCAGATCATCGCGATTCATTCATGGAACTCCTCCCACCCGTCGCCCGGAGAACTCGTTGCCACCCCGGTACGACCTATCTTCGGCAGCGGCGCACGCAACTCGCGGCGCGCCGGACGAAGCGGCGAAATTGTCACCGTCCTGCGCGCGGATCGCAATGACGGCTCCACGGATTGTGCCGGAATGTGCGCCCTGCCGGCCAAGCGCCCGTGCTCATGTGCATTGCCCGGCGCATCGGCCGTCCGTTCAGGCGCAGACGCGATCGCAACAATCCGCTCCGCGACCCCGGAGCCTTGCCGAATCGCCTGCGTGAACCTTTCTTGCGGCTGGGCATGAGTCGCCGCAACCCGGTGATCGGGGTGATTACCGTTCAGCTCGGCTGCACCGTGCCCCGACCGCGTGAGCGCGTGCGCCGCATCCGGAGCCCCCTCCCGACGGTGAACCGTTGCAGGGACGGTTGCGGCATTCGAACTCATGCTGCGGACCATACTGCGAACGGCGGCAGCCGCGCCGGCGTTCCAGTCCGCAATGCCGCCACGGGCACGATGCCGGCAGTCCGCTTCGAGTCGCACCTGCAGGACCTTCAGATGCTGCAGCAGGCGTCCGACTTCATCGTCGCGCCAGTACTCGATGTGAGAGTGGTACTCGCCCGCGGCCAGTGCCTCCATGATCCTGCGCGCATCGCGCAAGCGGCGGCGGATGCCCGCAGAAGCGGCGACGCAGCTTCCCGCGCCGAGCGCCAGCCCCGCCAGCGCGACGGCCAGCGCGGCGGTCGCGAGCAGACCGTCGATCGAGCCATTCAGAAAGCGACCGGCAAAACCGGCGAAAACCATCCCCGACACTGTTGCAAGCACTGCGCCACCCAAGAGCATGAACCGGGCGGGGATGTCCGCGCAGCGGCGCGTTGCACGGGCGATGCGGCCGGAGCGAACCACGCGTCCATGATCGATCCCGAGGTCATCCGCACGCCGCTCGCGCAAGTACCGATATGCTTCGTCTGCACGCTCGACCTGGTCGCGCATTGCACGCCTGCACACGGAAACGAAGCCCACACTGTACCCGTGCTCGCGAATCGGCACAGTGTCGACGCGGGCCCAGAAATGATCGCCGTTCCGGCAGCGATACTTGAGCACACCGCACCACGGCCGGCCCGCGCCAAGATCGCGCCGCATATCCTCGATCACGGCGCGCGGCATGTCCGGATGCAACAGCACCTCGTCGTACTCACCGGTCAGTTCGTCCGCGTCATGACCGGTCAGCAGGGCGAGATCCGGGCTCAGGTCGCCGATGCGCCCGTCGAGGTCGGTTCTCGCCACAAGCGTGAATTCAAGCGGAACCGCGATCTCGCGACGGGTCAGCGCTTGCCGGTCGCGCATCGGGTCACCAACGCACCGGTGCTCTGCCGCGCGGCACCCACAGCACCATCGGGCGTCCATGTTTTGCGCAGGCTCCGGTCGATGCAGAAAGAACAATGCATGCGAGGATTACGAGCAAGGCACACTCCGTTCATCCTGCCATTGCAGGACGTAGCCGCGTGAAAGATGAGCAGACCGTATTCTAGAATAAGGCCGGCGACCGAGGGCTCTTGACCAAAAAAAAAGAGACCGCCACGTGCACGGTCTCCTCCCCGATTCGGGCAACTTCAGCACATGCGTGCGAGACGCGTGCTGCGGGTGCTTCTGGCGCTGACGCGCTTCTTCTTGCCCTTGCCGGCCCGCGATGGCATGTTGCACAGGCCGCAGACGTAATCGCGCGTCGGATCATACGCGTGCGCGACGAAATGCCCACCACAGGAGGTGCAGGTGGCCGACTGCAAGAGATTCCCATCATAGAACCGCACCAGCGTCCATGCGCGCGTCACACTCAACACGGGTTCCATGCGCTCGGCTTCGATGTGGTCGAGGTAGAGGTGGTACGCCTTCACGATCGCCTCGAGTGCGCTCAGGCTGTCGCGCGCCCGGAAGTGGCCGTGAAAAGCCATGAACAGCGAGGCATGCACGTTCGGCTGCCACGCCATGAACCAGTCGGTGGAGAATGGCAGCATGCCCTTCGGCGGCGACATTCCCCGCACTTCCTTGTAGACCTTCAGCAGCCGCTCCCGGCTGAGTCGAGTCTCGGACTCCAGCATCTGCATCCGGGCGCCCAGGCTGACAAGCTCGACCGCGCGCTCAATGTCTTGTGCTTCCTCGATGACGCTCTTGTTCTTCATTACGCCATTCCTCAAGTGAGGTTCCCGGACGACTTCGCTGCCGCAATGATCGCGGCATGCAGACTCGCGCTTGCGGGATCGCGCCCTTCCCCGGCCAGCAGACCGGCAAGCATCGGGTCGTCGAATCTGAAGCTTGGCAGCAGCATCTGGCCGGTCGCCATGCGCACCAGTCTCGTGCTCGAGAGCCCTTCGATCAGGTGTGCAACATCTTCCCCGATCCCCAGCCGGAACATCGCGGTTTCACGATCATCACGCAGCATCTGCTGGGCCAGCATCAGAAACGCGAGATTGAGCTCCTTGATCTCATCCTGGAAGTCACGGCGCTTCATTTTCCGCTCGATATCATGGGCAACTGTGCGAAACTTAAAGTAGATCCTCAGCAATTGCAAATTCCGGTTAAGAATCAGTGTCAAAACAACAACAGATTCGACCCGGTTCCGGATTGCGGATCGTCGTCCCGGCAACCCGGCGCGTCATGTTCTCGGCCCAGGCCGGCGCGAGCAATGCCGCCTGGTGCCAAGTTCGACAATCATCCGACGGGCAAGCGTACGCCGGGAGGCTGCGCTAGAATCAATGCGCCAAGTCTCCGGGTTCCGGCCACGATTGCAATGAAATACTGTTCAGCTTGCGGACAAACCCTGAATTACCGGATTCCGGCAGGTGACACGCTGCCTCGCCACGTGTGTGACGCCTGCGGAGCGATCCACTACGTCAATCCGAAAGTCGTGGTCGGAGCGATACCCGAGTGGGGAGACCGTATCCTGCTGTGCCGGCGGGCGATCGAGCCCCGCCAGGGATTCTGGACGCTCCCGGCCGGGTTCATGGAAAATGCCGAGACCACAGCCGCTGCGGCTGCCCGCGAAACGCTCGAGGAAGCATGTGCGCGAATCACGGTCGGCGAGATGTTCACGCTCATCAATGTGCCGCATATCAGCCAGGTGCACATCGTTTATCGGGCGCGCCTGCTCGATCTCGATTTCGCGCCCGGCGACGAATCCCTGGAGGTGGCCCTTTTCTCGGAGGAGGACATTCCATGGGACCGGATCGCGTTCCGGACCATCGCACTGACGCTGCGCCATTATTTCGCGGATCGCCGCACGGGTCACTTCGGCTTCCACACCAGCGACCTCGAACTGCCGCCTTCGGTCTCATCGCCAGTTCCTGCTGCGTCGACGCGCAATCGCGAGCGACAGTGAGCGCCGCATTCAGCGTCGCACGTCTCGGCGGAACCGCCGCGAAGGGAGCCGGGTGAATGTCATATCCGTCCCGAATTTCTGCCGTACGAGGCTCCGTCCTTCATTTTCTGGGGAATCCCGACGAGGCCGACGACGGTACCGTCGCGTACTTCGACGACGGACTCCTGATCGTGCGTGATGGACTGATTGCCGAATGTGGCCCCACCGAGGCGCTCGCGGCCGGTCTTCCACCCGGGATCCCGATCACCGACTACCGGGGCAAGCTGATCCTGCCCGGCTTCATCGACACGCATACGCATTACGCCCAGACGGACATCGTCGCAAGCGGCGGCGAGAGTCTCCTGGCCTGGCTGGAGAAATATGCATACGCGACCGAGGACCGTTTCGCCGATCCGATGCACGCGCAGGAAGTGGCCGGGTTCTTCTGCGACGAACTGCTGCGCAACGGCACGACCACCGCGCTCGCATTTGCGACGGTGCACCCCGAATCGGTCGACGCCCTGTTCACAGCCGCGCATTGCCGCAGGATGCGCATGATTACGGGCAAGGTACTCATGGATCGGGACTGCCCCGGACAGCTCAGCGACTCGGCCGAAACCGGCGATGCCGCTTCGAGGGCCCTGATCGCCAGATGGCACGGCTGCGAGCGCCTGCTATACGCCGTCACCCCGCGCTTCGCGCTCACCTCGACGTCCGCCCAGATGACCCGCGCAGGGGACCTCTTCGCCGAGTCCCGCGGCGTATACCTGCAGTCGCATCTTGCCGAAAATCGCGCCGAGATCGCCCGGGTGACCGAACTGCACCCCGCGGCGCGCAGTTACCTGGACGTCTACGACCGCTACCGGCAACTCGGTCCCCGTGCCGTGTTCGCTCATTGCATCTGGCTCGACGACACCGATCGCCGGCGCATCGCCGAGACCGGGACCGCGATGAGCTTTTGCCCGACCTCCAATCTGTTTCTCGGATCGGGGCTGTTCGATCTCGAGCGTGCCGATGCACACGGGATACGCGTGGGAATCGGCACCGACGTGGGGGCCGGCACGAGTTTCTCGATGCTGCAGACGCTTAACGAGGCCTACAAGGTGCTGCGGCTCAGGGGCCAGACGCTCTCCCCCGAGCGCGCCTTCCACCTCGCCACGCTCGGCGGCGCGCGCAGCCTGTACCTCGACGACCGGATCGGCAATTTCGCACCCGGAAAGGAGGCCGACTTCGTCGTTCTCGACCCGACCGCCACGCCGCTTCTGGCGCGCCGCATGGAAGGCGCCAGGACGCTTTCCGAGCGCCTGTTCCTGTTCATGATGCTCGGCGACGACCGGGCAGTCGCGGCCACCCACGTGATGGGCGAATGCGCCTGGCGGCGACCGCCTGGGAAGGCACGCGGGAGGTCAGGCTGACGGCTTGCGCGACGCGGGAGTGGCGCGCTCCTGCGACCACACGCGCAACTGCTTGATCTGCTCCTCCATCGTGCGCGACAGCGGCACCATGCGCGAAGTGCTCCAGAACACGTCCCGTTCGGTGAACGTCCGCTTCTCCTGCCAGGCGTGCACCACCGCCGCGCGGATCGCCTGCTCGATCTCGGCGCCGCTCCAGTTGCGGGTGATCACCGCGAGACTCTTGAGATTGAACGCGGCGGGGTCGCCGCCGACCGCGCGCAGATGGATGTCGAGAATTGCGGTACGCTCTTGCTCGGACGGCAGGTCGAGAAAGAACAGCTGGTCGAAGCGCCCCTTGCGAATGACCTCCGCCGGCAGTTTCTCGATGCGATTGGCCGTCGCCACCACGAAGACTCCCGGGGGCTTCTCCTGCATCCAGGTCAGAAAGCTCGAGAAGATATTCGGATTGTTGCCGCCACCGCGCGTGTCCACGTCGTAGCCGAAGCTGTTTTCCATCTCGTCGATCCACAGCACCAGCGGCGCGATCTGCTCCGCAACGCGCAGGGCATGGTCGAAGGCATACTCCGGCGAACCGAAGGCACCCGACAGCACCAGGTTCATGTCCAGGCGCACCAGCGGCAACTGCCACGCGCTCGCGATCAACTTTGCCGCCATGCTCTTGCCACAGCCACTCACGCCCATGAACAGCACGCCCGAGGGCAACGGCACGCCGGACGCGATACCCCCGCGGGTGAAGAACTCCGCCCGGGTGAGCACCCACTCCTTTAGGTTCTCGAGTCCACCGACCTGATCGATGTCGACCGTCTTGCCGATGTACTTGAGACAGGATTCGCGCATCAATGCCGCCGCCTTCTCCTCGCGGATCTCCTCCAGGCTGGCGGCAAGCTCGAGTTTGTCCTCCGCGATGAGGCGCAGCATAAGATGCCGTACCTCGTTGAGCATCAGTCCCTTCATTGCCCCCGACGCCTGTGCCTTCCACTCGACGGTCAACCCTTCCGACAGCCCCTGCGTCGTAGCGACGGCGTCCAGCACGGCATGAATCTCCGGCTCGGTCGGCGCACCCATGTCCACGAGGAACATCTGGTGCCGGAGCGCATCCGGAATGTCGAGCCGCGGACTCGACAGGAAGACGAAGGTATCGCGTTGTTCCAGGTCTTGGTAGAGATCCCGCAATCCCCGGATCAGGGCCGGGTACTCCGCAAACATGGCCGGAAGGTCCTCGAGCAGATAGAACCCGTCGGTGGCGGCATCGCGAATGTATCGCAGTGCTTCGAGCGGATCGCAGATCGCTGCAATCACCTGCGCGTTCGCGGCAAACCCGCGAGTCCGGGTCCACACGGCAACCGGTCGCGAATCCCCATAATGGGCAGCCGCGCGTCGGCTCAACAGCCCTTCGAGCCGCTCCTCTTCCTGGCACTGCACATACACGAGCGGATAGCGCGCGGCCAGCGCCTTGTCGATACGCCGCATCGGAGAAGCGCTCACTTCATGTCTTCCGCATTGCTGAATGGGGTTGTCCGGCAGCGAGTATGATCGAAGACCACAGCGTTTGGCGCAAGCTGCGCAAAGGATCCGGTCATCGACCGGTCCGGACGGGGAACGCGTGGCATACCC
The DNA here is from genome assembly GCA_964404505.1 of uncultured Azoarcus sp. Taxonomy (GTDB): domain Bacteria; phylum Pseudomonadota; class Gammaproteobacteria; order Burkholderiales; family Rhodocyclaceae; genus DAOMNN01. Next base: position 35,628 of record CAYOKH010000007.1, on the reverse strand, counting down.
GGTCGTCAAAATCGTCACCGGCCGATCGTGCCCAAGCCGGGGGCCGCCACCGACCGCAGGTCTGACGGCACAGCTGGCGTGCAGCACGACCGACCGATGGTTCAACGAAACAGTGGAGGATTCGATGCGACTCAGGACTCTTGCGACTATCGCGCTGATGGCGTTGCTACCGTTCGCGGGCGCCGCGGCGGACCCAAAGCCCGCGGAGGGTGACGTGGTTATCGAGGTCAAGGACTACAAGTTCATCCCGGACGAGATCACGGTCAAGGTCGGGACCACGGTCCGATGGGTGAATCTGGAAAAACGCCAGTATCACAACATCTACTTCGAGAGCCTTGGTGATGAGCCGAGCGACTACTTCTTCCCCGAGGAATCGCGCGAACGCACTTTCGACAAGCCCGGAACCTATCCCTATATCTGCGAACCGCACGACGAATCCCACAAGATGCGGGGTGTCGTGCACGTCGTGGATTGACCAGTCCTGCCAGTCAGCCTGCCGCGACGGATAGGTGCAATCGCGGTAGCCGGGCGTGACCGGTCGAATTGCATTTGTTGCGAACGGAGGCGTCGAGCAGTAACTTCATGTCTCGCGTTTGAGACAATGACGGTTTCCCGCATCGGTGGAGCGCAGATGGACACTACCGGATTTGACTATGCTTCGATACGCACCCGTGCGATGCAATCCTTGTTCGAGAGCCTGGACGACCTGTGCGAAGGCACCCTGGTTGTGGACAAGTCGGCACGGATCGTCTGGATCAACGAGCGCTATGCCCAGCGTTTCGGCCTCGCCTCGGCGGCGGATGCGATCGGACGCGAGGTCGAATCGGTGATTCCGAACTCGCTGATGCGTGACGTGGTTCGTTCGGGACAACCCATCCTTCTCGACATCCTCGAAGCGAACAACGAGAGCTTCGTCGTGATGCGGATCCCGCTCAAGGATGACGCCGGAAACCTCATTGGGGCCGTCGGTTTTGCGCTCTTCGACAACACCCAGCCGCTCAAGACGTTTTACGCACGCCTCGGCCGGATGCAGCAGGAACTGGCCCAGACACGCAAGCGCCTCGCCGAGGAACGGCGCACCCGCTACACGTTCTCCAACTTCGTCGGCAGCAGTCCGGCGGCGATGGAAGTCAAACGCCAGGCCCGACGGGCCGCCCGACTGGATGCTCCGGTACTGCTCCTGGGCGAAACCGGAACGGGCAAGGAACTGCTGGCCCAGGCAATTCACGCTGCCTCGCACCGCGCAGAAAAGCCCTTCATCGGGGTCAACGTCACGGCCATTCCAGACAGCCTGCTCGAAGCGGAGTTCTTCGGTGTGGCACCAGGCGCCTTCACCGGAGCCGACCGTCGGCGGCAGGGCAAGTTTCAGCTGGCCGATGGTGGCACCTTGTTCCTGGATGAAATCGGGGACATGCCGCTGGGTCTGCAGGTAAAGCTGCTGCGAGCGATTCAGGAGCAGGAGGTCGAACCGGTCGGTTCGGACCGGGTATTCAAGACCGATGTACGCATCATCGCGGCGACCAGCGTCGATCTCGCGCAGAAGCTTGTCGACGGCGGCTTCCGGGCCGATCTTTACTACCGCCTCGCAGTGCTGCCCCTGACCCTGCCGACACTGCGCGAAAGACTCCCGGATCTGGAGATGCTGTGTGAGACGATTCTCGAGGACATCGCACAACGCAACGGCATTGCGCAGCGGGAACTCGCACCCGAGGTTCTGGCCTTGTTCCGCCGCTGCGACTGGCCCGGCAACATTCGGGAACTGCGCAACGTCCTCGAGCAGGCCGCGATGCTCACCGACAATACACGGCTCAGCGAAGGCGACTTTTTCGGACTGCTCGCTCCGACAGCGCCGGAGCAGGCCGTGCCGCGGACGGTACGCACCTGGGACAGCGCCATTGCCGATTTCGAGCGACAGATCATCAGCGAAGCCCTCGCCGACTGCCGAGGAAAGGTGGTCGAGGCCGCCCGGCGCCTGGAGATCGGTCGGGCGACGCTGTACAAGAAAATGGCGGCGCTCGGTTTGTCGTCTCGAAAAGCAGACATATCTCCATACTGAGACATGTCAGTCTGTTTCTCATGTCAATGATTTTACGAATCTTTTTATTTCGTATCGACCTATGGCCGGCAGGCGCCGCAGCAAGATGGCAAACAGGCGTCCATCATCCGAGACAGTTTGCCCTCCACCGGCAGCCCCGGATGTCGGAATCCATTCTGCTTCAACAGCTTGAGGAATATGGCACGACTTCTGCTTCAGAATCTCCCAGTGCGGACGGCAGATCCGCCTGACGATCATGATGGAGGAGACCGATGTCCACACCCGACTTCGTGCCGGCGACGCGTCCCGGCATGCATGCAATTACCGCGCTGCCTCGGGTCGACCAGCGCGTCACGGGGCGAGATTCGGCGGTGTCGTCCGAGTCCGCGCAGGCTGGCAAGCGCGGCAGCTTGCGCAGCACCACACGCCGCGCCGATTCGGCAGGTCCCCGAACGGGGCCGGCTCCGGATCACGCGCATGTCCTGATCGTTACCGATTTCGTCTCGACCTGCGAAGAGTTCCACCGCCGACTCATATGGGTCGGCCGACTGATCGGAACGAACGTGAGTCTGCTACAACTCCCCGATGGCGGGGCTGCTGTGGAAGCGGACGCAGCCTCGGCAATTCTGCTCGAGGGGCTTCGGCGTCGGCTCAGGATTCCGCCCGAGGCGTGCAGCATCGTGCCGACCGGGCCAATCGACAGGGTCGTTCGTAACAGACGCCTCCAGGATGTCGATCTGGTCCTGTTCGGACGTTCGCATGGTGGCGCGGAAACTCCCGCACATCTCGAGTTCCTTGAGCGGGTACGGTCATCAGGGTTTGAAGTGCTCACAATCGATGACCGCCCGGAATGGGACTGGAGCCGATGATCACGCCGCGCCATCCTCGAGAACTGGCCGTGAGCCTGAGCGTCCATCCCCTGCTAACCGGTAGCGAACTGCCACGGCGCAGCAAGATCGTGAGTGCGGCCGATGCCGTTCGTCTGATTCGCAGGGGCGACACCGTCGCAACAGGCGGATTTGTCGGCATCGGATTTGCGGAAGGGATTGCGTGTGCGCTCGAGGCGCTTTTCCTGTCCGAAGAGCCGGGGCCTTTTGGCCGTCCTGCCGATCTGACGCTCGTATACGCAGCTGGCCAGGGCGACGGAAAGACGCGCGGTCTGAACCATTTCGGCCATCCCGGGCTGGTGAGACGCGTCATCGGCGGTCACTGGGGACTTGTGCCGTCGTTGCAGGCGCTCGCTGTCCAGGACCGCATCGAGGCGTACAACCTCCCCCAGGGCGTAATCACGCATTTGTTTCGCGACATTGCTGCCGGCAGACCGGGCACCCTCACGCGAGTCGGCCTGGGCACCTTTGTCGACCCGCGTCACGGCGGCGGCAGGATCAACGCCTCCACCACCGAAGATCTCGTGAGCCTGATGGAAATCGGTGGCGAGGAATACCTGTTCTACAAGGCCTTCCCGATCGACGTCGGCATCATACGCGGCACGACCGCCGATCTCGACGGCAACGTCACGATGGAGAAGGAGGCGCTCACCCTGGAGGCTCTGGCGATCGCGATGGCCGCACACAATTCGGGGGGCATCGTCATCGTGCAGGTCGAGCGCATCGCCGAGCGCGGCAGTCTCAATCCACGTCAGGTAAAGATCCCCGGGGTCCTGGTCGACTGCGTAGTGGTCGCCGAGAAACCCGAGCACCACATGCAGACCTTCGCCGATGCCTACAACCCCGCCTTTTCGGGAGAGATACGCATCCCGGCCTCGTCAGTGGCTCCGATGCCCATGAGCGAGCGCAAGATCATCGCCCGCCGCGCGGCGCTGGAACTTGCGGCGAACAGCGTGGTAAACCTCGGCATTGGCATGCCCGAAGGCGTCGGTTCGGTCGCGGCCGAGGAAAAGATCATCGACCTGCTGACCCTTACCGCCGAGCCCGGGGTCATAGGCGGCATTCCCGCCACGGGCCTGAACTTCGGCGCCGCGGTCAACACCGACGCGGTGATCGACCAGCCCTACCAGTTCGATTTCTATGACGGCGGCGGCCTGGACATCGCCTTCCTCGGGCTTGCGCAGGCCGACCGCGCCGGCAATCTCAACGTCAGCCGCTTCGGTTCGCGCTTGGCCGGCGCAGGCGGGTTCATCAACATCAGCCAGAATGCCCGCAAGGTCGTCTTCGTCGGCAGCTTCAGTGCCGGGAAGCTCGACATCGACCTCGACTCCGGAAAGCTCGTGATCAGACGCGAGGGCTCTGCGCACAAGTTCGTCGAACAGGTCGAACAACGCACCTTCAGCGGCGAGTACGCCCGGCGCCGCGGCCAGCCTGTCCTGTACATCACGGAACGATGCGTCTTCAGACTCGGCACCGAGGGCTTGGAACTGACCGAGATCGCACCGGGGATCGATCTCGAACGGGACATCCTCGCCCACATGGACTTTCGCCCACGCATCGCGAGCGAACTCGAACTCATGGACGAACGCATATTTCGACAGGAACCCATGGGCTTGCGCGAGGACCTGCTTTCACTGCCGCTGGAACAGCGCCTGACCTACGATGCGGCCAACGACATCTTCTTCGTCAACTTCGCAGGCCTCGCGGTGCGCGACCCGACGCAGATTCGCGACATCCGCAAGCTGATCGACGTGCGCCTGGGTCCAATCGACCACCGTGTGTGTGCCATCGTCAACTACGACAACTTCTCGATCGCGCCGGAACTTCTCGATACCTACATCGAGATGGTGCGGGACGTCGTGGAGCGCTACTACGAGCGGGTCACGCGCTACACGACCAGCACTTTCCTGCGCGCAAAACTGGGTGATGCACTCGCCGCGCGCCATCTCGCACCCCACATCTACGAAACACCCGACACGGCTCTCGAACGACTTCGGATGATGAACGCACTTCCGTGAACCCGTCTCGAGGTCGGCAGGCAAGGGAGCACGCAGAGCTGTTATCCTCCGCAATCGGCCCCACTGCCCTGTATCGCGAGTACGGCTTGAAAACGCATTCCACGCCCCCCGACACGGCGGTCACACGCTGCCCCAGGTCACCTAGCGACCTGTTCATCACTTTTTCGATTCTCGCCCTGCAGGGTTTCGGCGGGGTACTTGCCGTCGCCCAGCGGGAACTTGTCGATCGCAAGGGCTGGCTGTCCCGCGAGCAGTTCCTCGAAGCGTATTCGGTCGCACAGTTGCTGCCGGGACCGAACGTCGTCAATCTCTCGCTTATGCTGGGCGACCAGTTCTTCGGCTGGCGCGGAGCATTCGCCGCGCTCGCGGGGATGCTGCTCGCGCCTTTGCTGATCGTGATCTCGCTGGCCGCGAGTTACAACGTCCTGGCCGACGTGCCCGTCGTTGCCGGAGCCCTGCGCGGCATGGGCGCGGTGGCAGCCGGGCTGATGATTGCAATGGCGCTGAAGCTGGCCGCGACACTGGGCAGGAGCCCGATGGGGCTGCTGCCCTGCGCCCTGCTCGGGCTCGCGACCATCGTGCTCGTGGCCGTGTTCCGCGTATCGCTCGTGTGGGTCGTACCGGGGCTGGGCGTGACGGGCTGGATCGTTGCGCGCTGGTTCATTTCCCGACAGGAAAGCACATCATGACCGAGGCCTTCATGCTCTCGGACTTTCCCGACTTCTTCCTGCGCTTTCTGGCGCTGTCCCTGCTTTCCATCGGCGGCGCAATGTCCACCGCGCCGGAAATGCATCGCTACCTGGTGGGCGAGCGCGGCTGGCTTGCGGACAGCGAATTCACCACCGCAATCGCGCTCGCGCAGGCGGCCCCCGGACCGAACGTGCTGTTCGTACCGGTTCTGGGATACCAGGTCGCGGGTCTCACCGGAGCCGCAGCGGCACTTGTCGGCATTCTGCTTCCATCGACCCTGTTGTCCCTCGCGGTCAGCCGCTGGGGCACGAAGCGACGCGAAACGCCCGCGGTACGGGCCTTCACGGCGGGCCTCGCACCGATGACCATCGCTCTGCTGATGACCGCCGGCTGGTTACTCGCGTTACCCTTCCTGCGCGACGCCGATCATCGCTGGAGCGCACTTGCATTGATCGGGGTAACCGTGGTCGCGATGCTCCGGACCCGGCTGGGTCCGATCTGGCTCATTGCCGTCGGCGCGGTCGTCGGAGCGATGGGATGGATCTGAACCGGGCCAGCGACATCAAGAGAACGAATTCCGACTGTCGAAAATTTTTACACTTGTGCGAGCCGGATCGTCTGACCTGATTCCGCCACAAGCCCGCAAGGTGCCAATCCGCGCGCTTGTCGTCAATTCCGCCAACGTCACCAATTGCTGGCAGGGTTCGTGCTTGTGTAACACCGGACTTGCGGCCGACTGCCTTGGTGAACAGCCGGGCGCGGATTTCCGCATCGCTTTCCATTCCTGCCGGAGCTTCGAGTGATGACTTTCAGCGGTCGGGACTTGCGTATCGACCTCGCAATGCGCGAGTACGTGAGGAGGATCATTGAATACCTGGCTCAGGGAGGTGATCATGCGAACGCACGAATGAACATGATCGAGAACGGTGTCCCCGAACATGTTCAGGCCCGTGTCCTCCAGGGCAAGGCCACGCTCAACTGAGTGTTCTCGGGTCTCCCCGCCAGGGGCGGCCGGGTACGCGGTTGCCTGGCCTCAGGTGGCCGGCACGCGCGCTCCGAATCCCCCGGCCCGCGAAGCGGACACCGCAGCACCCACAGCGAGCAGTTGCAGCAACGCAACGGTCGCGAATACCGTGGCAAATGCCCCCGCATCCATCATCGGGCCGAATGCGAGAGGCGACAACGCGAGGCCCGCGTCCAGTCCCGAATAGACCAGACCGTAGATCCGTCCGTATGCGGAAGCACCAAACCTGTTCGCGGCAGCCCGCCTCACGAGAATGTCGCGAGAGGGACCGGCAAGACCCGTGCAGAAACCGATCGCGCCCAAGGCCGGAACCGCCGCCCACGACGGCACGAGGCCAAGCGCGAGCAAGGCCGCAATTGCGGCCGCAAGCGTGAGGAATGCCGCAACGAGACTCTCATGCGCAGTGCTGCGACTGGCCAGCACACCACCGAAGAACATCCCGCCCGCGCCGCCCAGCAGGAAGGTCGTAAGCCCCGTCGCCGCAAGCGAAAGACTCAACCCGTAATGAGCCTGCAGCAGGGGAACGCCAAAGCCCTGGAACGCGCCGAAGGCCATCGTCGTCAGCAGGAAGAACAGGAAGCACAGCCACACGGCACCGACGCGCAGGAAGGCCAGCGACGACGTACGGGGGCCCGCATCTTCCCTGGAGAGCGGCGCATCCGGCAGCCAGCGGCGCCCTGCCAGGAGGCCGCCGATGCTCAGCACGGCCAGTGCGGCCGCACCCAGGGCCGCGATTCGCCACCCACCCAGAGCCGCCAGCCCCGTCAGGTACACCGGGGCGAGTGCCCAGCCAAGATAGCCCGACAGTCCATGCACGGAGAACGCATAGCCGAGGCGCGGCGCCGACACGTGCCGGTTCAGAATGGTGAAATCGGCCGGATGAAACACGGCATTGCCCAGACCGGCCAGCACCGCTGCCACCATGAGACCGGCAAAGCCCTGCGCAAATGCGAGCACCACGGCGGCGGCGCCCAGCAGCGCGACGCCCGCAAGCAGTACACGCCGCGCCCCGAAATGGTCGACCAAGAATCCCGCCATCGCCTGACCGGTGCCCGAGATGACGAAGAATACCGTCATCGTCATGCCGATGCGCGCAAACGACAGATCGAATTCCGGCATCAGCCACGGGTAGAGGGCCGGCAGCAGCAAGTGGAAGAAATGGGAGGTGCCATGGGCAAACCCGACGACTGCGATGATGCCGACATCCCGACGAGGCAGCGCTTCGTTCGTATTCATGTTGAGGTAATCTTATGGGGGTTCCTGTTTCGTTCCGGAGCGCGTGCAAGAGTCATTCCGTAACCTGGGGGCGGCCGGATGCAAACACGTCTTCTTCTTGCGCGGACCCTCACGCAATCATAGCGCTTCATCGGGGTCTTCGCACCGTTGCGATCGGGCCCCGCGAACCCGTGCGACGGAATGCTGTCCCCCTTTTCTCGTCCAATCCGTCACCTGGAGATTCGCATTATGCCGAAAGTCCGCCTGCTAGCCTTTCCGGGAAGTGCCCGGCGGGATTCCTTCAATCGCCGCGTGCTCGCGGTGATGGTCGACGGCGCCCGCAAGGCGGGCGCAGATGTCACGCTGATCGACCCGATTGACTACCCCCTGCCGCTATACAACGGTGATCTGGAGGACGCGGAGGGACTGCCGCCCGCTGCGGCAAGACTCCAGGAGTTGTTCGCCGGCCATGACGGTTTCTTGCTGGCTTCGCCCGAATACAACGGGTTCTTCACTCCCCTGCTCAAGAATACGCTGGACTGGCTTTCCCGCCCCCTGCCCGACGGCTCCGACAGGCCCGGGACCATACACGTGCGCGGCAAGCCCGCAGGCATCGTTTCGGCATCGGCCGGCGCACTCGGTGGCATGCGCTCCCTGCAGCATTCGCGCCTCTATCTGTCGAACCTCGGGTTCATCGTCGTTCCGCAACAGGTTGGCGTGTCGAATGTGGACAAGGCATTCACGGAGGACGGACGAATGCATGATGAGCGGCTGGCGCAATCGGTCGAGGCAGTGGGTGCCGCCGTCGTCAGGCTTGCCCTCGCCCTGAAAGGCTGAGCGCGGAGTCCGGCACCACCTCGTGCCCGTCCATGCGATGCCGGTCCAGACCTCGTTTCGGGAACGGACCGCCCGATCCGGCACTCACTCGTATTGAGCCACAATCGCCTGCACGGAAAACCCATCATGCTGCGAACCCTCAAGGACTTGTTCGACGCGATAAGACCGCCCCCGGTCGCCCAGTCGGAGCCGGCCCGCGAGCACACGCTGCAACTGGCGACAGCCGTGCTGCTGATCGAGATCATGCGTTCCGATCCGGACATCGGCGCTGCCGAGCGGAGCGCGGTGATCGAGGCCCTGCGCGAGAAATTCGCCCTCGCGGACGACGAACTGGCGCGGCTGGTCGAACTTGCCGAACACGCCTCGCGCGATGCATACGACTATCACCGCTTCACGTCCGAGATCAATCGCGGATTCGACCCGGAACAAAAGGCCCGCATCATCGAGTACATGTGGCAGGTGGCCTACGCTGACGGCCATTTGAGTGCCCACGAAAACCACTTGATGCGCAAGATTGCCGATCTCCTCTACATCCCTCAGGCAGTCTACATTCAGGCCAAGATGCGCGGCCGTCAGAGGGCACATGGCACCGAACACGATGTGGATGACCCGATCTGAACAGCACGGCAATTGACCCCCCGGTGTTTCGGTCGGCTCGGCGAAGCGCAGGCCGATATCGACCATCGCCGAGGCGGGTGGCGGTGTGCCGGCAAACAGGCTGATTGCCCACTCTCTGGCAATGGAACCGGCTGCGTTTCTCCCGCAGGCGCAGCGGATGCCGACAGCCTCCCGGGGCCGGCGTCCCGCGAACTCAGCCTCCCCCGGATTCCTTCACCGGTTCGTCGCGCATGAGTCGAAGGGCCAATCCGATGCCGATCACGGCATTCGACAGGGCGAAGCCGGCAACCACCAAGGTAGCAACCGTCGTCAGCTCGTGCGTATGGAGCACCCACGAGAATGCCGATGAAAGCAGATTCAGAACCACCATCAACCAGAAAAGTGGATTGCGCGGCTGGATTAGTCTGGAGATCTTCAATTCAGGTCAGGCGAAGCATCGACGGGGCCGAACGCGCTGCCGCTGCCCGGATCGCCGGGCAGCTTGCGCACCGAGCCGAATGGTACTGCAAATCACGCGCAATGAGCGCCGCGCCGGTCAGGCCGGTTTTCCGCGCCCCTGGTACAGCGATACAGCCGCCTTTACGAGATAGATCAGCAGAAACGCACCGAGCATGTCGCCGACGAACATCGGCACGGCGCCCTCGAACGGACGCGCCAACCGTCCCCCGTACCAGAAGAGCAGATTGTGCAGCATCGCGTTGATCGCCGCGTAGATCGCGGTGCACACCAGGAGTTGCCTCCCGGAAAGCCCGGAAAGGGAGGAATCGAGCGCGAAGCGGCGAATCGTGAGCCGGACCGCGATCAGCGGTGATAGTCCCGAGGCGATCGCGGTGCCGGCTACCAACATCGTATCGTCTCCGAACACCGCGATCGAAGTGACCAGGGATCCCAGCCCGATGCCGATTGCCCCGGCATTGCGGAAGATCAGTACCGCGCCGAGGCGCACCGCGGCCGGCAGGAAGATCCACTCGATCCCCACGCCCCACGCAGTCCAGCCGAACACGAGATCGTTGAGCGTATACGCAAGCACCCAGGCAATCATGGAGGCGGTGACCCCGGCAATGCCGATCCACACGCTCATGGAGGGATGCACCCGACGGCGTTCAGCTTCCGATAGCCTGCTGCATGCAGCGCGCGATCTGCCGGAAGTAACTCTGAGCGACTTCGGTCGGAACGACCGATTTCACGCGCAGATCCTCGCATTCAGAGCGCAGTTCGATCAGCCCCTTCTCGCGCAGGCGGGTCAGACGCCGGTGGATCGTCGCCGGGGCCCCTGCCGTGTCGAGAGCCATGGCCTCGGTCACCGAGAGTGCATTGCCCGAGTGCCAGGCCGAGGTCACGATCTCCAGCAGCTTCTGCTCGGCAGCATCGAGTCGGGGTACGGAAGGAAGCTCCTCGATGGCCCGGGCAAGGTTGAGAAAGCGGAAATAGATGTCGATGCAACCGGCATTCTTGCTCATATCACGCGTTTGTCCACTTGTTATTATGAACGTCGCAACATATACCCAGTTCGGAGACTCTGCAACAGCATGCTGAAGTGGCGCGTCGGAAGCATCTGGCCCCGCTCATGGCCGTCACGCGGCGCGGGATCGGGCCAAGGGCCGAGCCGATCGGAACCCGGCCGGGGCTGCAGGTCGGATTCGCCGGGCGGATGAGTCGGCGCGAACTCCACCGGGTCTGAACGGTCAATCACGAAAACGCGGAGAACACGTCATGCCCCGACTGATATCGATCGCGCTTCTGCTTCTCGCCGTGATCTCGTTGCCACCGCACGCGACGGCGGACGATCCCGCCGAACGTGCTGCCATCTTCGACCATGAACTGCGCCGGCTGCATTCGAATGAACTCGTGAACCTGCGCGAACACTATGTCGGGCATCCGCTGCTGGTGGTCAATACCGCCAGCTACTGCGGCTTTACGCGGCAGTTCGAGGGTCTGGAGGCGCTGCACAGGCAGTACAAGGATGCCGGGCTCAAAGTGGTGGGATTCCCGTCCAACGACTTCCGCCAGGAGGCTGCCGACGAGGCCGAAACTGCCGAGGTGTGCTTCGCGAACTATGGCGTGAGCTTCGACATGTTCTCGCCGATCAGCGTCAAGGGCGCCGACGCCCACCCGATCTTCCGCGAGCTTGCACGCCAGTCGGACGCGCCCCGGTGGAACTTTCACAAGTACGTGATCGACCGCACGGGCCGTGTCATTGCCGCGTTCCCGAGCCGGGTTGAACCGGATTCGGCCGAACTGCGCGCGGCGATCGAGCGCGTGCTGTAGCGTGCGCATGAGCGCCGGCCTCTGCAGCTGCTACACCATCGATGATCGACACTCGCGCGGTCATTCATGACCTGCAAGGGTTCCGGCGCTGAACGGATTCTCCCACGTAGCGCGTCCATTCCTCCGGACTCAGATTCCGTCCGGCCTGACGACAGGCCCGATCAAGCCAGTCCCCCGTCGGCACCTCCCAGTAGACCGCCCACGTGTCACGCATTCCGAGTTGCAGGGACACCCCGGTGGCGTCAGTGATCGTCGTGCAAAGCGCGAGTTCGACGCCGGGGGACAAGTCGAGCAGAGAGGCGTCCTGCCGGCAGGAGTTGCGCGCCGGTTGTTCGTCGGTCATTTCAAAGCCGATGCGTTGCGGCTCCCCGGCGTCGAGCGACCAGCGGACCACGATCCCGCGGGCCGCGGCCGTCAGAGCCCGACCGCCCTCCTCGAACGCAAGGCCATCCACACCGTTCATCAGCAGGTTCTCCGAGCCGCCCAGACGCTCACCGGTTCCGACACGCCATATCAGCACATCCCGGTCGCTGGCAGCAGCAAGGAATTCGCCGCGCCTGTCATAGGCGAGCATCGATGCAGCGTGCAGCGGAGGCGGTCCCTGCAGTTCGCGCAGGAGCGCCCCCGACAGTTCGCCGATGCTGACTTCCCCTTGCTGATTCACGACCGCGAACGACGTGCCCTCGGGGTGGATCGCGATCCTGTTTCCGTCCAGTTCGACGGCGGTCTCGCGCCAGCCGTCGTCGTCCCGTTGCCACACCAGAACGTGGTTCGGGCCGACCCGATAGATCGGGGCGACGATGCGCCGGCCGTCGGCCGAAATGGCGACATCGAACAGGTCGTTGTAGCGAATGGCGCCTTCCCAGAGGCTTGTCAGCGAACCGTC
>CAYOKH010000007.1:0-23050 GCA_964404505.1 uncultured Azoarcus sp. | reverse complement strand
GTTGAAGCTGGATGCCCCTTCGAACGTTGCGGTGAAGATCGAAAAACCACAGGTGATGATTGCCGTCGACGAATGCGGCCAGCTTGCCGTCGCGCGACAACGCACCTGCTGCGGCAGGCGTCTGGTCGGCATCGAGGGGCAGCGCGCCCGGAACCTCAAGATCAACGACATCTCCTTCCGTCAGGTTCGCAATGCGGAGACCGCCCTTGGTCAGGACCATCGCACGCACGCGCCCGTCTTCGCCCGCCGATGCGGCAAGAAATCGACCTTCGACCCGCACGCCCTCGCCGACCGGGGCCCGATCCGAAACGCGGCGCGCGACCAGGCGATCGCCTTCCTCGACAACCACGATGGCGTGCTCCGCCGAGGCGGTCGCGCCCGGTGGCACGGGCAGGAAAAGCGGCGCGCGAATCGGGCCTGGCCAGCCGCTGAGGATCTGCACGTCGTTGCCGTCGGCGCCCAGCCGCTCGACGGTCAGAAAGCCGGTCTCCGTCCCGGCTGCGAGGCGCGTGCGGTCCGGGCTCAATGCGAGCGCCCGCAGGCTGTCATCCTGTCTTCGCGCCGCCACGGGTTGCGCAAGGAGGTGGACGGTCCCCACCGCCCAGAGCTCGATACGACCGTCCTGGTAGGTGATCGCCAGACGACGTCCGTCCGGAGAGAAGGCCAGATCGACCGGACGACCCTGTGTCGGCAGCGCTGCCAACGGCACGGACGGACCATCGAGCGCCCAGATGAGCGTGCCCTCCGTGGTTGGGACGGCAAGGCGGCGACCCGTGTCGTCTATCGCCAGCCGCTCGGAGATGCGCGAGCCGACCTGGGTTTCCGGCTGCAGCGGTCTGAGTTCGCTTTCTCCGACGCGCCACACGGAAGGCTCTCCGGGTCCCACAAGCGCATGGCGGCCCTTGCCGCTCAAGGCCGCGATGTAACCAAACTTCTCGTATGCGGACGACGTCTGCACCCGACGTCCGCCTTCCGTCGTCACCTGCTTGAGCTCGCGGTAACAAGCGATGGTGATCACCCCGAGCTTGTCGGCGCCAAGTTCCCGAGCCGTGCCGCACTCGGGCAAGGGAATGCGCTCAGCCGCACCGGCCTCGTCGAACACGAGCAGATCGCCTCCAATCGCACCGACCACTCGATCACCCCAGGCCAGCCGCTCGACGCTCGCGTCGAGCGTCCACGATGAGAGTTCCCGGCCGCTCGCCAGTTCGAACGTGCTCAGCACCGGACGCTCGGGGTAATGCCGACGATAGACGGCAATCCGCTCGCCGTCCGGGCTGAAGGCGAGGGCGAGATCACGTGCAGCCGGCACCCACAGAGTCCGCTCGAGGAGCGGCGCCTTTTCCAGCGCGGCCTTCAGCGCGGCGCTGGCCTCGCGAGTCTCCTCCCGCCTGAAGGCCTCGACGGCGAGGAGCAGAGCGAGTTGATGGTCCCCCTGCGCGAGCAACTCCGCCGAGTGCGTCGCAATCTGGCGCGACAGGGCCAGGGCCGCCTGCAGTTCGGCCTGGCGCGTCTGTTCCCGCGCGACGCGGGTTTGCTCCCGCGCTTCTTGCCACTGCCAGACTGCCGCCCCCAGCAGGCCGACCAGCACCACGAATGCACCCGCGATCCAGGACGTACGCTGCCGGCGCCGGCGGTCATCAGCCCTCAGCGACGCCTCGATGTACTCGACGAGCCGGCGGTCATCCAGTTCCTCGCGCGTCCGGGCAAGGAGATCGGCCGCCTCGGCCAGGCGCTTGCCGGGCGGCAGCAGGAGATCCGGAGCATGATCGTCCCTTTCCCAGAGTGCTGCATCCCCGCTTGCCCGCTCGCGGGCCATCAGGTCGTCACGGCTCTCGCGAATGATGTCCTGAGCCTGAGGCCAGCGGTTGAGCAGCGCCTCATGGGCGACCCGGACAACGGCCTGTTCATCCTCGCCATCGCTCACCAGCAGGCGAGCGCCGATCAGCGCATCGACCAGGGCAGCACGCTGCGGGACGGCCCGAACCTGCTTCAAGCGCGCGACACGGGCCGTTGCCGTGCCCTCGTCCGTTCGCACGGTGACCAGTGCGCGGATCAGCGCCGGAAGCGTGTTGCGAACCTCCGCCGGCAGACTGCCAAGAACATCATCCGCCCGCCGGGCGATGGCCCCTTCCAATCGGTCCAGCGCGCGATAGGCCGCGAAGGTGAGCACACGCCGGTGCCCGCTGGCTTGGTAAAGCGCTTCCAGAACAAACTCCATCAGCGGCAGCGACGCGGGGTCGCGGGCAGCCGCCTCATGCAGCACGTCGTCCAGTCTGCCCTCGTCCGGATCTTCCTCGAAGCGGAGCCCAGCCGCCAGCGCCGGATTGCGGATCATCTGGGCAATCTCCGGTCCCGCCGGGGGAAGCAGTTCATAGCTGCCGAGCCCGTCCTTCAATTCCGCCAGCACCGGCACTTCGGCGCAGCGATGAAAGAAATCGCTGCGCATCGTACAGATCACCCACACAAGACCGCTGCGGGACAGCGACGCCAGCACTGCAATGAAGGTCTGGCGCACTTGCGCGTCGCTGCGCGCATCGGTGAAGAGCTCTTCCAACTGGTCCACGACGACGGCGAGTCGGGCTGCCGGCAGGCGCGTCAGGCGTTCGCTCGCCTGAAGACGCTCAGCCGCCCGGCCCAGGGCGCCGCGAACGGGGCCGACAATCCTGTCCGGCGATTCCCGGACCAGCCCCTGCAATTCTTCGAGGGTGAAGTCACCTTCCGTCAGCTCCGGTAGCGCCGTAGGACCGGACAGGGTCGCGATCAGCGCAGCCAGTGGGTCGGCGCCCTGGGTCGGCCGCAGGATGCCGTAGCGCCACAGGCCGATCCCCTCGACGACACCGGGTTCGATGATCGCCGGCACCACACCGGCGCGCACCAGGGACGACTTGCCCGAGCCGCTCATTCCGTACACCAGCAGGAATGCCGTCCCGTCCAACGCCCGACGGCTCAGGCGGTCCTTGACTTCGGCGACCGCCCGCGTGCGCCCGTGGAAAATACCCGAATGCTCGACCTCGAATACCTCGAGGCCGCGAAACGGCGAGCCATGCAGCCAAGTCGGCGTCATCGTCTCGTCTACGTCGGCAGACACGTGTTCCTTGGCAAGACGATCCTGGATCAGGCTGTCAAGATGGCGTTCCAGCAGGTCCTCGAACTCGTCCAGTCGCTCGAAGACGGTAAAACCGGCCCTGAAGGAACCGTCGGGATTGCGAAACCAGTGATCCAGGTACTCGGCGAGACGGTCCCATTCCGCCGAACGGAGCTCCCGCTCCCTGCGATCGCGTACATCGATGATGGGCAGCGCGGTCTTGCGGTAAACAAGGAGGTCGGGGCGTCCCTCACGTTCATGCGCGGCCCTGGCGCTCTCAAACTCGAATGCCGTTCCGGAATCGTAGGTGCTGCCATCGGGACGACGGAAGTCGGCCGGCAGACGGGTCCCCAGCCGTGACCACAGGATGCAGACCATGACGTCCGACTCTGACGGGGACGCTATCTGTTGCTGAAAGGTGGCTGTTGCCCGAACCGGCTCGTGTTCCCACACGATCGGCCGGATGGACACGAACGCACCATACTTTCCCTGCAGGCGTTCCAGCACGCGCACGGCAATCCGCCGCTCGTCGCCGACATCGCCCGGCGAGGAAACGAAGACCTGGAACGAGAGCTTGGCCATGACGCCTGACTCGTGATAGTGCCATGAGAATAATACTAGTCCATGAATGGACCGTTCCCGTCAGGAAAGGGCGCGATTCGTCGACGATCGCAAGCCAATGGCGCAACAGCGGACACTTGAGGTGCACGATGCAGCGAGCATACGTTTGGGTCGAACGCGACCGAAGCGTCGCTTGCAGGCTGCGTCGGCTTGCGCTTGGGGCCCCGTTTCCGACGCGGCGACACCCCCGCTCAGGAGAACCAGCGAAGAAAGGCCGCAGCAGCCAGTGCCAGCACTCCGAACCCGGCAAGCATCTCCCATGCCCGCCGATGCACCGCCCCGCTCCAGCCGGCAGGGCGGGCGCGCAGCAAAGTGGCGGCGAGCGCAAACCCCAGAATCGCGCACGCGATCTTGATGACGAGCGCGATGATCGCCACGCCGGCGATGTCCGGCAACTGCCCGTAGAAATAGTAGCTGACCGCGCCGAATCCGGCGCCGCTCAGCGCCTGAGTGCTCCAGGCGAGCAGCGTGAACCACAACAGGGGCCGGTCTCCATCCGCGCCCCGCGAATCTGCGGCCAGTGCGAACAGCGGTATGCCAACCACGGCCGCCGCACCGAAGTTGTGCAGCACCTGAACGAGCGCATAGCTCAGGTTCTCGGCCAGCACCGCGGGATTACTCGACGGCGACTTTCACGCATCCGTCCACACCGACCGGCACGTGCGCACGGTTGACGACGCGGACGCAGATCTCGCGTTCGCCCTCATCGAGCATCGGCAGCGTGAAGCTGCCGGCGAGTTGCCGCAGGATGCCGACCTCCGCGTCATCGATGTATACGTGCACATGGTGGCCGCTTGGGCCGGGAATCACTTCATATACGAGTTCGTTCTGTGTCAGTGCGTCGAGCGTCGCACCGTCTTCCGGGCTAACGATCGTAACGCCTTCCTCTGCCGCCGAAACGGCTACTGAATTCAGTCCCAGCGCCAGCAACAGGGCTGTCATGCTCGTGGCAAATCTGCTGTTCATGTCGCTTCTCCATTTCGTCGTGAGGTCGCTCCCCGTGCGAGAACGCCGCCACGCTACCCAATGCACGGGGCATCGACCGCTGTCGCATTCGCTGCGGGCACCATTCGGCGGACCACGTTCAGCATAGTAGACAGCCATCGGAACTTCAAAATTGCGGGACCGACTGCGCACCGATCAATCTGGTCGGGTGGCTCAGGGGCGGAACCCGCGGCATCTGCATTCGTACTGCGAGCGCCCGGAACGTTCGAGGGCATTTCTTCCTGGACGGGTCGTTGGACGGCTACGAACAGAAAACGCGCTGAATCGGCCCGGGTTCCGTAGACACAGCTTGCCACGAACGACACGCAGAGTCGGCGATGGGAGCCGGTACGCATGCACGGCTGGGCGTCATCTTTGTGGCGGTGTCCACCGCATGCGTTCGGCCGGGACGCTTGACAGTGCGTGCGAACGCCGCGGCAGATGCGCGGCCTGTTCGGCGTCGAATCACCGACTCCCCTACTACGGCCGAGCAAACTCTGGAATGCGAAAGCGCTTGCGATAGGCCCCCGGCGCGAGCCCGGTCGTGCGCTTGAACAGGCGCCTGAAGAAGGCCGCATCCTCGTAGCCGACGCGCCAGCTGATCTCGTCCACCGACGTGTCGGTGCGCTCGAGCCGGCGCTTGGCATCTTCGATGCGCAGGCGCTGCACGTAGGCGATCGGCGTAAGGCCGGTCGCGCTCGCGAAGCGCCGCTTGAACGTGCGCTCGGCGAGCTTCGAGCGCTTGATCATCTCCTCCACCGGGTTCGCGACCGAAAAGTGCTCGACCAGCCATTTTTGCGCGCTCTGGATTTCGCCATCGCCGTGGTCGCTGCGGCCTTCGAAGACGATGAAGGGCGTGAGTCCGTCCTGGTGCCATTGCAGCGCGAACAGGCGCGCGACTTCCTGCGCGTCGGTGGCACCTGAATAACGCGCGATGAGGTAAAGCACCATGTCGTGCCAGGTCGTCGATGCGCCCGAGCTCACCAGCTCTTCGCGCAGGCCGGAGATCACGAGCACGCGCTCGGGATGCACGGCCACCGCGGGATAGGTGGCCGAGAAGGCACGCGCGTAACCGTAGTGCACGGTCGCATCGCGGCCGTCGAAGAGCCCCGTCTCGGCCAGCAGGAAGATGCCCGAGCACGCCGAGCACAGCACGGCACCGCGCGCGTGCATCCGCTGCAGCCAATCCACGAGGCGCGGATAGCGGCCCGTCTGCCAGCCTTCGGCCGGAAGCAGGATCGACGGCACGATCACGATGTCGCTCGTGTCGATGCTGTCGCTCGAGCGCTGCACGTCGATCGGCACGCCGCTGGCCAGATCCAGCGGGCCGGCCGCCTCGCCCACGATGTGCACCTCGAACGGCGGGCGCGGGCCCGCGCTCGACATGCGCATCAGCGAAAACGCATTCATCACGTCGAAGATGCCGAACAGGGTGGACACCACCGCGTCGGGCAGCGCCACGAGGCTGACGTGACGGGGGCCGGCTCCGGCGTGGGTCGATGGCCTCAGCATGGCGCGCGATGCTCCTGAAGACGGCCTGCGCGCGAGCCCGCGCGGCGCATCCCTACGAAGTGGCACGAACGAACCGTTTTCGGGCGATTCCCGCTCTGTCCCGGGCGTGGCCGTGTATCCATCATAGGCAGCACGAAAGCCCCCAACCACCACCGGAGCACCATCATGTCAAAGTCATTCATGCCTACCCCGTCCCGCCGGTTCGCGGCGCTCGCCCTCGCGGCCCTCGCCGCGTCCGCACAGGCCGCCGCCACCCCGAAAACTTGGTGCGCCGAGCGCTGCGACCAGATCGTCATCGACTGGAACCAGAAGACCCACCAGGGCATCAAGGCCGCCGACGGCTATCAGGACCCGATGGCCGCCTCGCGCATCCTGGCGATGGTACACCTGGCGATGCACGATGCGGTCAACGCCGCGCAACCCCACTGACACGCAACCCCCCAAGCAAAGGAGTCGCAACCATGGACACTTCCGTGATCGATCAGGCCAAGCTCGAATCCTTCGTCATGCACGCCGTCGGCGATTTGTCGTCCGGCTACGCGGGCGTGATGGTGAGCCTCGGCAGCAAGCTCGGCCTGTACAAGGCCATGGCCGGCAGCGGCCCGCTCAGCGCGAAGGAGCTGGCCGCCCGCACCGGCTGCGCCGAGCGCTACGTACGCGAATGGCTGAACGCGCAGGCCGCC
The DNA here is from genome assembly GCA_964404505.1 of uncultured Azoarcus sp. Taxonomy (GTDB): domain Bacteria; phylum Pseudomonadota; class Gammaproteobacteria; order Burkholderiales; family Rhodocyclaceae; genus DAOMNN01. The sequence continues at coordinate 16,165 of CAYOKH010000007.1, read as the reverse complement.
GGCGGCTATGTCGGCTACCACGCCTCAAGCGACACCTACGAGCTCGCGCCCGAACAGGCGATGGTGCTGGCCGACGAAGACAGCCCCGTCTATATTCCGCACGCGTGGAACGTGCCGGCGTCGATGTGGTTCGACGAAGATAAGGCCATCGATGCCTTCCGCACCGGCAAGGGCGTGGCCTGGGGCGACCACGCCGAGCGCATGTACTGCGGCGTGGCAGCCTTCTACCGCAACGGCTATCGTGCCAGCCTCGTGTCGCAGTGGCTGCCCGCGCTCGACGGCGTGGTGGACCGGCTCGAAGCCGGCATCGAGGTGGCCGACGTGGGCTGCGGCCACGGCCACTCGACGCTGCTGATGGCGCAGGCTTTTCCGAGATCGCGTTTCCGCGGCTTCGACACGCACGCGCCGTCGATCGCCGAGGCCCAGCGCCACGCGTCAGAAGCGGGCCTCGCGGATCGGGTGAACTTCGAGGTGGCAAAGGCCGATGACTACCCGGGCAGTAGCTACGGCCTTGTCTGCTTCTTCGACACGCTGCACGACCTGGGCGATCCGGTCGCCGCGGCGCGGCATGCGGCCGAGGTGCTGGCGCCCGACGGCACGGTGATGCTCGTCGAACCCTTCGCCAACGACCGGGTGGAGAATAACCTCTCGCCGGTGGCGCGCCTCTACTACGCCGCCTCGACCACTCTGTGCTGCGCCCACGCGATCTCCGAGGGCGGCAAGCTCGTGCTCGGTGCGCAAGCCGGCGAGGCGCGCCTGGTCGAAGTTTTCCGCAAGGCGGGCTTCGCCCGCTTCCGGCGCGCGGCCGAGACACCCTTCAACCTGATTCTCGAAGTACGCCGCTGACCACCAGGAGGGGCGGACCGGGGAGCGGGTCCCGCCCCCGCGCCCGAGCGACAAGCACCGACGAACCTCGCGGGCATGGAGGATGACCTCTCTTGCCCCCCTGCCTGAGGATCGCATCATTCCTCAGGCGCGGGGACTGAAATTTCCCCGCCCGTTTCACGCTTCGCCCTCTTCCGGGCGGACGAGGCAGGTTCTCAGCTTGTCCTTCAGTCGGCACGAGTTGCCGCGGCGGTTCAGCGCCACGGCTTGATGTCGTCCATCCCTCATCGCGCCCGCGCTCCGAATTCCACCACAACAGCCAGGACGTCACCAATCACGTGCCACAGGTAGACGCCGACCAAAAGCACGACCGGCGCCCAACCGATGCCGAGCAGGATTCCCGCGTTGTGACGCAGTTGCCCGTTGTCGCCCGGCGGACGCCAGTATCCCCAGAGCCCGATCTCCAGTGGCTCGCGGGCCAGCATCGGCCAGACCTCGCGAAGGGGCGGACCATCGAAGCGTCGGCGCGCCATCATTTGACACAAGACCTGATTGAAATCGACTCCATAGTGCTTTTTGTATTGTTCAGTATCGAGCGAGTCGATGTATGGAACCTTTGCTTGATCGAGCTCGAAAATGCGAAGAGGCCTGACCGAAACGACCTCGGCCGCGTTGCCAATTTCGACCAGCGCGCCAGCCTTACGCCACGGTGGAAGGGCCTGGCGGAACGTGCTCTTCCAGATCTCGCATGCGGCCGACCACCGTCGTCGCCGCTTGTCCTCATCTCCGGCCTGCTGGAACCAGGGCATGTCCGTGAACGACACATTGATGGGCAAGGACTCGGGCATCATCAGGACGAGCACCTTCGACAGGAGTTGCCGGTTCCCGAGGGCCTTGATCTCCAGGACCAGGGAGTCCGTAGCCTCCGGAACCACAACGATCACGGCTGCATGCCGCGCAAGGAGTTCGAAATTCGACCACCAGTCCTCATCCTTGCACAGGACCATGGCAACGCCGTGCTCGGGTGGCAACGGAACGTCCGACCCAAGGACACACGGAACGAAGCCTGCCTTACGAAGCGCGGGCTCGACCAGCTCGAAGATGCCGAACGTCACTCCCCAATCCACATAGCCGTGCCGCTCTCCGAACGAGCGGAGAATCAGCGCTATTGGCCGTTGCTCCGCAGGGGCGGCCTGCTCGGCCTGAAGCGCACTATCAACCCGGCAGACGTTTCGATTGAGGCTGCCGCGAAGCGAGTCGTCAACCCCATACACGATCGCGATCCAGAACAACGGAGCGACGATCCGTACCCACCCTTCATCCGCATGAATGACGCTCAGGACCACCATGCCAAGGAGGATCGGCAAGCATAGCGACGAGATGACTATCGACCAATACCAACCGACTCTGACGGGCCTTGGTGACAGCACTTTGCGCCAGGCCGTTGCCAGGCACGGCGCCAACGGCAACCTGGATCTCATATCCCGGCTTCGGCCTCCTCATGAGCAATCCTGTTCCGCCATGGTTGCGGCCCATGACGCCGACCCATCCACGAGGGCAATTCCTCGCGGGTGCGCGGATCGTCCGACTGCATCCAAGCAATTCTTCAGACGCCGCTGCCAGTCAGGGCTCTCTTGCCGACAACATCATTGTTCGAGTTCGGGTTCGAGCGTGATCACCGGCAGTTCCATACTGACGCACAGACCGCCTGCGGGGATGTTGACGGCGCTGACGGCACCGCCGTGTGCCTCGATCGTACGACGTACGATCGACAGGCCAAGTCCGTGCCCCGCGCCTGCGCCACGGCCGTGGACGAACGGCTCGAAGACGCCGCTCAGTTCGTCCTCGGGAATGCCCGGGCCGTGATCGCTCACGCTCACGCACACGCTTCCCCCCTCTGGCGTGCCAACGCGCACATGCACCGAAGCATCGGCGAGCGCATGGCGGATGCTGTTGCGTATGACGTTTTCGAGTGCGCGGCGCAGCAATTCGCTGCGGCCTCGCACCAGTACGCTGCCGCTGCATGCTTCGAGCACAACACGATGGCGGCTGAGGCCAGTCTCGAATTGTGCATCGCTGACGATCTCTTCGAGCAGTGCGACGAGGTTGATGCATTCTTCCTCGGGTACGGCCAACTTCGATTCGAGCCGCGACAGGGTCAGGGTCTCGTTCAGCGTGCGATCCAGCCGGTCGATCTCGTAGCTCAGGCGCTCGAGCATGTCCGACGCCCTTTCCGGACTCTGCCGTATCCGCCCAAGGGCGAGCTGCATGCGCGACAGCGGCGAACGCAGCTCGTGCGAAACGTCATGCAGCAGGCGGTTCTTGGCCTCCATGGTGGCCTCGACACGGCTCGCCATGTAGTCGAAATCACGTGCCAGATCGGTGATTTCATCGCTGCGGCTACCGATCAGCGGCCCGATGCGAGTGCCCAGATTACCCGCGGCAAAGCGTCGGTTGGCCTCATGCAGATAACGGATGGGCCGGTACAGATACCACCCCATCCCGGCTGCAAACAGCAGGCTGACCAGCGTCATGGCGACAAACTCGGTGGAGAACGATTCCGGAGACTGATAGACGTGCAGGCTCGGCGGAGTGGCGGGCAGCAGCGGCAGCGGCACGAACAGGAGGTAGCGCTGGCCATCCCGGGCCAGCACATTGTGCACGGCCGTGGCGGCGGGGCTATCGCGCAACAGCTGGCGCGCTTGCGCCAGTGCCGCGGGTGACACCGGCCGATCGATAAGGTCGCGACCGCGCTCGTCCACCACCATTACCGGTAGCGGGCGCCTGCCGGCCCATTGCGTGATCAGTGCGCGTGTTGCCTCCACACCGTCACGGCTCAGACTCATGGCGACCAGTCCGCTTGCCAGTTCGGCGCGGAAACCGACGGAAAGATCGGGCGTAGCCCGCAGCTCCCTCTGAAACGACGCATCGACCACCCAATCCACCGTCAGCGAAGTCGCCCCGATCGCAAGCCAGAGAGACAGGAAGATCTTCCAGGACAAGCGCATTGGCTGGAATACGCGCAGGCATCGGGGCAAAGAAAAGCGCATGGCCATGACGTACTCACTCCCGAAGCAACACGTAGCCGGTGCCATGCATGGTCTGGATCGGCAGGCGGCCGTCGTCGAGCTTCCCGAGCTTGCGCCGCAGGTTGCTCACGTGCATGTCCAGGCTGCGGTCGTAGCCCGTAAGCGGCCGGCCCAGCACCTGCATCGACAATTCGGCCTTGGAGACGACCGAGCCGGCCCTTTCGAACAACATCGCCAGGAGTTTGAATTCGGTGCCAGTCACTTGCAGTGGCTCACCGCGCCAGGTCGCGATCCGTCGTGCCTTCGACACCGCGAGCGGCAGCGCCGGCATGTGGTGCGCCACTTCCGCACCCGGAGTGCGTACGGTGCGCCGCAGCACCGCGTGAATGCGTGCCACCAGTTCGCGCGGGTTGCATGGCTTGGGCAGGTAGTCGTCAGCGCCCAGCTCCAGGCCGATGATGCGGTCCAACTCGTCGCCACGCCCGGTGAGCATCAGGACCGGCAGATCCGTTTCACGGCGGACCTGGCGCAACACATCGATGCCGCTGATGCCCGGCAGCATGATATCGAGGATGACCAGATCGAAGCCTCCGCCCATGGCTTCGCGGCAACCGGCTTCACCGTCGTGCACGGCGGCGAGTTGCATGCCCTCGGCCTCCAGGTATTCGCCCAGCAGGTTGCAGAGGGCTTCGTCATCGTCCACCAGCAGGATCTGGGGCAATCGTTTGTTCATGTCGAGCTCTCCGTCCGAATGCGTTTGTGCCGGCGATCCGGCCGTCGCGGCCCTGCGGGGGCTTCCGTGCGACGCGAGTACCGAAACCCGTAGCAGCGGCAACGACGCAAAAATGAGACAAAAGTTTTGATCGGTGACAGATCTTTACATAACTTTACTGAATCCGGAGTTTCCCAGCTCGCCCCCGCAACCTGATCCTGCCTACCCGGCGCCCCTGATGCGCATGAAATCCCCCTCGGCGCCCATTGTGGCGCGAAATCTCCCTACCTTTGGCGGGGTTTGGGTCCGGGTGCCGCGGTGCAGCTGGTTACGCATGCGAGTCATGCCGTCTCGGGCCCTTTGCCCACATCGCAACCAGGAATCGTTCCTAATCATTATGAGAAACGTAAAGAACCGTCAACATACGCAATGACTAAGCAAAGGCTGCCGTTGACCGGCCCTGTTGTGGCATTCGACACTGAGTGAACCAAGTTCTCGCTCACTAGCCTTCGAGGTATCTCATGAAAAAAGTCGCTGCCCTCATGCTGTCTGGATCCCTTCTATTCGCCTTGGGCGGTGTTGGTGCCGTGAATGCCGGGGTAGACGAAGCGGATGCGCTGAAATTGATCAGGGAGAGCAAGTGCTCGCGCTGCCACGCGGTCGACAAGCCGAAGATCGGCACGCCTTATCAGGAGACCGCTGCCAAATACCGGGACAATCCGAACGCAGTTGCCGAAGTCATCGACCAAATAACCAACCCCAGCCAGGTCGAAGTCGACGGCGAGATGGACGATCACGGCATCGCCAAGACGCGCAGTGCGGATCGTATCAAGAACCTGGCCGAGTGGATCCTGTCGCGCTGACCGGCGTGCCAGCACAGGCTTGTTTGCGCTTTCAGATAAAAAACGCTGTGGGGGGAAACATGAAAAGTCTTGTCACGACACTCGTCGTCATGCTTGGCGCACTGCTGTGCGGCCCGGCGGCCGCGGCCACTGGCGCTGAGCAATGCGTCAGCTGCCACGAAGTCGAAGCCGATCGGCACGCGGTGAAGTCTTACCACGGCGAATGCACCAGCTGTCACGTCAACGCCATCGAACACGCCACCAACGAAGAGGCGCGCGAGTCCGGTGCGGACGACATCAAGTCGGTCCAGGCCACGCTGCCCGCAACCGGGGACTGCATGTCCTGCCACGTCAGCGGCAGCAAGCACATGAACTTCGCCTTCTCCGAACACGACAAGGCGGGGATTCAGTGCCGTGACTGCCACGGCAACCATTCGCCCAAGGTACAGACACTCAATGCCGGTATGGTCAGGGCGGGCAAGGAAGTGGCGCTGTGCGCCACCTGCCACCAGGATGTGCTTTTCAGCTTCAATTTGCGTTCGCACCACCCCGTCAAGGAAGGGGGGCTGACCTGCAGCAGTTGCCACGATCCGCACGGCAGCAAACTGACTACCCTAGCGGCCAAGACCACGCAGTGCACGCAATGCCACCAGAATGTGCGCGGCCCTCATGCCTTCGAACACGTGCCCGCCGCTGAGGATTGCACGACCTGCCACAAACCTCACGGTTCGCCCAACCGCAAGATGCTGGCCATGGTCGAGCCCATGCTCTGCCTCCAATGCCACTCGGTTGCAGGAAACCGGCATGGCCAGGCTGGCGGAAATGTGAACGAACAGCGCATCTCTCCAACGGCTCTGCGCAACTGCAGTTCGTGCCACAACGCCCCGCACGGCAGCAGCATTGACCAGCACCTGCGCTTCTGACCGGTACCGAATTGGAGAACTGACATGAACGCGAACAAGACGCTCAAGTATTTCGTACCCTGCCTTACAGCGCTGGCGGCCGCTGTCGGTCAGGCCTACGCCGCCGAGGAAGGCACCAAGGTAACGGGCGAGATCACGCCCAAGCTGATTTACTTCGACTACCAGGGCGGCCCAAGTGGCGGGCACCCCCAATATCTGCAGGCCTATGGCGGGCAGAGAACGTGGTCGGGCAACCGCAATAGCGGCCTTTACGCCGACCTCGACGTTGACCTCATGATCGGGGAGTTTCTGATCATCGAACGCCAGGGCTTCGGCCTCTACAACCATCGTGGCAGCATCCGGGGCGGTGCGGGTGGTGTCGGCTTCAAGGGCTACTACTCGCATTTTCGATCGAACAGCCACGGTCTTGATTATCTGAACCGCCCGGGAACGGCAAACAATCCATCCGATCCTGCCTACTTGGCGGCTAATTCGGGGTTTATCCGCCAGTTCAACGATGACAGCCCCTCCAGGACCGACTACCACACGGAGCGTACGCGGTATGGTCTGGCGGTGAAATTCAGGCCGGACCTGCTCGGAAAGGGCACCAGCCTTACGCTGGGTTTCGACGGTTACCGGCGCGATGGCAACAAATTTGCTACCTGGGTCGCCGGCAACGGGGATTTCGGTGGCGGCGTCGATCCGAATCGAGTCCCCCAGCGCTGGCGTGGCTATGAGAAGACGGTGGACGAGAACATGGGGCGCTTTTCCCTGAACTTCACCGCCTCACCAGCCGGCCTGTTTCAGCTTGCCTACGATGGGAGCTATGAAAAGTTCAACAACAAGGCTCGCACATTCCTGATCGGCGATTTCGAGAGTTTTCTCGAAAACGGCGTAACCGTATCTCCGGGGTCGGTGGAAATCCCCCTGCATTTCATCCCCGACAGTACCCTCGCCAGCCACGCCATTCGCCTGTCGAAGAACTACGGGAATACCGCGGTGGCGATGGGCTACGGCATGTCGCGACTGAAGCAGGACTCCTTTTCGAACGTGCAGGCTGAGGAGGGTTTCAAGGGCAAGATCAGCACACAGAACGCCTTTGTCGTCGCAAACCATCGCTTCTCGCCCGCGGTATCGGTTGAAGGTCACGTGAAGTACAGGGACCGCGACAACGACTCCAGCACGGGAGGGCCGGGGCTCTTCCTCAATCGCAACGTTCGTGACGAATGGGGGGTGCGCATCGCAAGTCTCGAGTCCCTGGACTACGGCGTCGCTGCAACCTTCAGTTCGTTGCCGGTCAAATCCAGCCTGACTGCCGGCTGGAAGCGCGTGGACGCTGACCGCAAGCTGCAGTACAACAATGCTGAACCCGACGACAACCTCGGTACATGGCCCACCGTCTCGTTGTATCGGGAGGAGACCGTTTCGGACGAGATCTATCTGAAATGGGTGGCACGGCCGATGCAGGGGGTGACCCTGCGCATATCGCCGTCTTACGTGTGGGCCGACAAGACCGCACTTGTTACCGAGGCCGAAAAAGCGTTCAACCTGAAGATGGCGCTGAGTTACGCAATGTCAAGCAGCATGCAGGTTAACGCCTATTACAACTTCAAGGACAAGGAGAACGGAAACAATCGCTTCGTTGACACCGACAAACTTGACGGTGCCAGTGTCGTGCTCGGCAATGCCTACCGGCAGAAGGCAGACGACACATTCCATGCCGCCGGTCTTTCCATAAATCTTGCTCCGTCCGAATGGACGAGTCTCGGTGCGAGCCTGGATTGGGCGCAGAACGACTTCGAAAGCTACTTCTTCGGCACGAACAGGCGACGTTTTGAACAGGTTATCGTGTTCGACCAGCGTGGCATCTCCAACTACAAGGTCGATACCTGGTCCCTGTCGCTCACCGGCGACCATCAGCCTACGGATGAGTTGCGACTCAGTGCGAGCTATACCCTGTCGAAGTCGGATGGCAGCGCGCGCACCACCGGACTGGGGGGCGCAGGACCGGCAGAAACCCTGAAGGACAAGATCGACAACACCCTGCACAGTTTGGCATTCGGTGTCGCGTACGACCTGCAGCAAAACGTCACGCTCAGGGGAATGTATGCCTACGATCGATACAAGGACAAGGCATACAGCAATTTGAACGGGGGGCAGCACACGCTGATGATGGGCGTTTCGCTGGGCTTCTGATTCCCGGTGGCCGCCTTTTGCGGAAGACGGCCACCGTCCTGAAATCCTCGCCGATCCGAGGCACGATCTCACCGATCGTGCCTTTTTTTAGGCCGTGGTCCCGCATTGCACGGACGAATCGGACCTCCCATGCCAATCCGATCGACCGCAAGAAATTCTCCCGGAATGAAGCTTCGAGGAAACCAGGCAGGTGATGCGCGATCATCGTGGAATCATTCTGACGTATGGGCAGAGAAACGCGTTTCACTACGCCGGTGCCGCGATCCACGTGCAACCCAAACGTGCCTGACTTGCTACCATAAGGTCCCCTGCTCCGGGCTTCGCCGGATGCGCTGATTCCCTGGTCATGCCCAATGTACTCCTCGCATTTTCGATCGTTGTTCGATCCGGCTAATCCCCGGTGGTACAGCTATGCCTGTGCCGCTGCTGCAGTCGGTGCGATTGCTGCGATTGGCGCGCCTCTGCTCGGTCATCTCGATCTGGCAAACATCGTCATGCTGTTTCCGCTGGCAGTGCTCTTCTCGGCCGTCATGCTCGGCAGGGGGCCAGCCGTGCTGGCGGCGCTGCTGTCCGTCGTGCTGTTCGACGTGTTCTTTGTTCCTCCCCACCTCACGCTGGTGGTCAGCGACTTGCAGTACCTGCTCACCTTCTTAGTACTGCTGCTGGTTGCCCTGACCACCGCCCAGCTCGCGGCGAATCTGAGGACGCAGCGCGACATGGCCGAGTTGCGGGAGCAGGAAGCCCATGCGCTCTATGGTATGGCGCGTGAGCTCTCTGCTGCGCTGACCGAGTCGCAGATCGCCGAGATGGGGGCCCGATTTGCGCGCGAAGCTTTCAATGCGCAGATGACCCTATGGATACCAGATACCGACGGTTCGCTCGTCGCCGTCTCTGCCGAGTCGGATCCGGCAGGGAGCAACGCCGCCGATAGCGCAGTGATGACCGTGTATCGGACGGGTGAGACTTCTTCCGTAGTCGATCCGAAGACCGGAACTGAAAGGCGCCATGTGCCGCTCAAGGCGCCGATGAGTCTGCGCGGGGTGCTCGACTTGTCACCCACTCCCGCAGCGGTCGGGCTATCGACGGAGCAGGAACGCCTCCTCGAGACATTTGCGAGCCTGCTCGCGATTGCGGTCGAGCGCGTACATTACGTCGCAGTCGCGCAGCGAACCGAGGTCGCCATGGAGTCGGAACGCTTGCGCAACGCATTGCTGGCGGCCCTGTCGCACGACTTGCGGACACCGCTGACGGCCATCGTGGGCCTTGCCGAAACGATCGAGCTCACGCCACCGCCCCTTGGGCAGGAGCATGCCGAGTTGGTGGAAGCGATCCGGGCGGAAGCACTTCGTACGACCGCGCTCGTGGTGAACTTGCTCGATCTGGCGCGGTTCGAGTCCGGCGGCGTCCATCTGAGACGCGAATGGCAACCTCTGGAGGAAGTCGTCGGCGCTGCATTGCAGGCACGGGCCTCGCTCTTGTCCCGTCATCATCTCTCGCTCGATTTTCCGGCGGACCTCCCGCTGGTCGAAATCGATAGCGTCCTGATGGAGAGGGTGCTGTGCAACCTGCTCGAAAATGCGGCGAAGTACACGCCGGAAGGCTCCAGGATCGAGGTGAAGGCCGAGGCAAAGGGCCCATGGCTCGAGCTCCTGGTTTGCGACGACGGGCCGGGACTTCCCGCAGGTAGGCAGGATGCCGTGTTCGAGAAATTCACACGGGGCCGGGCTGAATCCAATGTATCCGGCATGGGGCTCGGGCTTGCGATCGTGCAGTCGGTGATGCAGGCGCACGACGGGACAGTTCGCGCCTTCAATCGCCCAGAAGGGGGGGCCTGCTTCGTGATTGCCCTGCCGCTCGGGGAGCCACCGGAACTCCCGCGGGAGATACCATGAATTCTGCGGACGCGCCCGTACCGGTAGTGATCCTGGTCGAGGATGAACACCGAATTCGCCAGTTCGTGCGCACTGCGCTGATTGCCAGCCATTGCCAGGTGTTCGAGGCCGCGAACGGGGAACGCGGCCTGATCGAGGCACGGTCGCGAAAGCCTGACCTGGTGATCGTGGATCTCGGCTTGCCCGACATGGAGGGTATGGATCTCATCCGTGCGGTGCGTGCCTGGTCAACGGTGCCCATTCTTGTTCTGTCGGCACGTTCGGCCGAGTCCGACAAGGTTGCGGCTCTGGATGCCGGTGCGGATGATTATCTCACCAAGCCGTTCGGTGTCGCCGAACTCATGGCCAGGGTGCGTGCGCTACTCAGGCGCACCGCACTTGCTCGCGCAGGCGATCCGCCGATCACGCGTTTTGGCGATATCGAAGTCGACCTCGCGCAGCGCAGCGTGACGCGCCGCGACGAGGTCGTGCACCTCACGCCCATCGAATACAAGCTGCTTGCGCTTCTCGTTGCGAACAGCGGGCGCGTGCTGACCCACCGACGCCTGCTGGCCGAAGTGTGGGGGCCGAACTTTGTCGAGCACAGCCACTACCTGCGGGTGCACATGGCGAGCCTGCGGCGCAAGCTCGAAGTGACACCCGCCTTTCCGGTCCACATCCTTACCGAGACAGGTATCGGTTATCGACTCGTAACCTGAGCCGGGAGCCGCTGCGGCGGGCACGGGAGATGCGTCATGACTTCCGCGCCTGGCGCGCGATGCCCGTGCATCAGCGACGCCAGAAGGATGGGGTAAGCACCACCAGCAGGGTGAAGATTTCGAGACGTCCGAGGATCATCGTGAATGACAGTATCCAGGTCTGCAGGGCATTCATGGCCTGGTAGTTCGATGCCGGGCCGACGGCACCCAGCCCGGGACCTGTATTGTTGATGCATGCGACCACGGCCGCGAATGCCGTAAGCACGTCCAGGCCGGTGGCCAGCAACAGCAGGGTCAGCAATACTATCGAGACCATGTACAGAAAGCTGTACCCCAGTACGGCGTGCAGCACATGTTCGGACATCGTGGCCCCGCCTATGCGTACCGGTACGACGGCATGCGGGTGCAGCGAGCGGGTGACTTCCCGGAACGCCTGCTTGTAGAGCATGATCGCGCGGATCATCTTGATGCCGCCACCGGTCGAACCCGAGCATGGGGCGAAGCTGCCGAGAAACAGAATCCACATCTGCGCGAACATCGGCCACAGGGTGTAGTCGTAGGTCGCGAGCCCGAGCGAGGTTGCGATGGACACGACGTGAAAGGAGACATAGCGGACCGTCTGCCAGATGTCCCCGTGCCCCGCTCCGAGCAGGGTCAGGAACGTCGTCAGCATCAGGATGCTGCCGACCAGCACCACCAGGAACCATGGAATTTCGGGATCCGCGCCATACGGCTTCAGGCTACGTCGCAGGAAGGCCAGAAAGTGGGTTGCATAGTTGAAACCTGCCAACAGTGCGAACAAGATGACCACGATCTCGATCGGAACGCTGTCGAAATGGCCGAGCGAGGCATCCTTGCTCGAAAAGCCACCGAGGCCCGTCACGGTAAAGGCATGAATCACCGCGTCCCACGGATCCATTCCGACCGCCCACAGGCTGGTGCCGCACGCAATGGTGAGCAATACATAGACGGACCATAGGCCCTTTGCCGTTTCGGCGATTCGGGGTGTAAGGCTGGTCTCCTTCAAGGGGCCCGGGCTCTCGGCGCGGAAGATCTGCCGGCCACCGATGCCTAGCAGAGGCAGCACGGCGACCATAAGGACGATCACCCCCATGCCTCCGAGCCAGTGCATGAAGGTCCGCCACAGGTTGATGGATATGGGCAGATCGTCAAGGCCCGTGAGCACGGTCGCACCGGTGGTGGTAAGGCCGGAGGCAGCCTCGAAATACGCGTCTGTGATGGACAGCTCGGGGATGAAGAACAACAGCGGAAGGCAGCCGAAGATCGGCACGATCACCCAGGTACCGGCAACCAGCAGAAAGCCGTCGCGGGTGCGCAGATCGCGGCGTCCGCGCCGGGTCAGCAACCAGGCCATGAATCCGCTCAGAAAGGTGATCAGGATCGCGAAGTCATAGGCGTGAGTGGCGCCATCGTCCAGCCAGGCAGATGCTGCGAGCGGAAAACACATGACCAGGCCGAAGATCATCAGCACCAGGCCGAGGGCGTTGAGCGTGGGGTGAAGCGGATGCATGAGGAACCCGGAACTCAGAGGAAGGTAAGACCAACCTGAAACAGTTTTTCCACCGACCGTACCAGGCGCTTGTGGGTGCAGAACACAATGACGTGATCTTCCGATTCGATCACTGTTTCACGGTGCGGCATGACCACCTTCGGTCCCGTTACGCGCCGATCCATTCGGGTATCGGCGCGTACGATCGCAGCGATGGTCGCCCCCTTGGGCAACGCGATCTCGTCGATGCGACGGCCCACCACCCTGGATTCGGTGGCGTTGCCGTGTGCGACGATTTCGAGCGCCTCGGCGGCCCCTCGGCGCAGGCTATGCACCGCGACCACGTCGCCTCGCCGCACGTGCGCGAGCAGCGTTCCGATCGAGACTTGAGCGGGCGAGATCGCGATGTCGATCGGACCACCCTGCACCAGGTCCGCGTAGGACTTGCGGTTGATGAGTGCGAGGGTTCGGCGTGCCCCCATCTGTTTGGCAAGGGAGGCCGCCATGATGTTGTCTTCGTCGTCATTGGTGAGCGCAATGAACAGGTCCGTTTCGTCGATGCCCTCGTTCTCGAGCAGCTTTTCATCGGTCGCGTCGCCGAGCAGCACCAGGGTGCGCTGGAGGTGCGTCGCCAGCATCTCCGCGCGATGCGGGCTGATCTCCAGCAATTTGATGTTGTAGTCCTGCTCGATCGAGCGCGCGAGCCTGAGCCCGATGTTGCCGCCCCCGGCGATCATGATGCGGCGCAACGGGCGATCGGAGCGGCGCAAGTCACGCATTACCTGCCGGATGTGCCGGGAATCGGCAATGCAGAAGACCTCGTCACCCGCAGTGATGACGGCATCGCCCTCCGGGATGATGGCCTCACCGTTGCGGTAGAGGGCGGCGACACGCCTTTCGACACTTCGCACGTCGTACGGCAATGCACGGAGCGGGTGACCGACCAGCGCACTGCCCTCGACGGCGCGCACGCCGATCATGCTGACCACACCGCCGGCAAACTCGAGTACCTGCAGGGCTTCGGGGAAGGCGATCAGGTGCTTGATGTGATCCGTGACGATCTGCTCCGGACAGATCGAGAAGTCGACCGCGAAATTGTCATTTGCGAGCAACTGTGGAAAATCGACGAACTCGCCCGATCGCAATCGCGCAATCCGCGTTGGCAGGTTGAACAGCGTTCTGGCGACCTTGCACGCGCAGAGGTTGGTCTGATCCGACTGGGTGACCGCGATCAGGAGGTCGGCATCGTCGGCGCCTGCCTCCCGAAGCACCGACGGGGATGCGGCATTTCCCCGTACCGTGCGCAATTCGATCCGTTCGCGAAGCAGTTCGAGGCGCTCGGCGTCGGTGTCGACAAGGGTGATGTCGTTTGCTTCGGAGACGAGATTCTCGGCGACCGAAGCCCCGACCTGCCCGGCCCCCAGGATGATGATCTTCACGACGAGACCCCCGATGATCGGTCCTGGCGATGAAGTCGCGCAGTCCGACGCTGAACCCGTTGCTCAGGCCGGCACCTCGTACGGGACGATTGCCCGGTGCCAGGCCACAGCCTGAATCACGGAATCCTAGTGAGGGGGATGTAAAGATGTCGTAAATACTGCACTGCAGCAGCATCCGGTAGCCGGAAGCGCGCATGTATCTGAGGCTTTGATGATCTTCTCGAACTGGCGGAAAGCGCTCAGCGGCGACGGTCAGCCGCTTGATCACATGACTCAGGTTGTGGGGCGGGTTGTGAGTCGTGAACACAGAACGCGCCATTCGGCGCGTTATTGCTTGACGTATGGCGGAGAGGGCGTCCGCCTGATAGTAGTCCGACAGAATCCCGTACCGTCCATAAAGTAGCCTACATAACAACCACTTAAACAATGCAAGCGTCCAAGTTAGTCCTATACAATCCCATCAAATCCGGCTATAGTTTGATAGTCATTTTGATAGTGGAGCGGATAGCATGGCACGCCAACAACAACGACTTTCTGCACTTCAAGTCAGCAAGCTCACCAAGCCGGGGCTGTATGGCGACGGGGGTGGCTTGACGCTCCAGATCACCCCGACGGGCGCGAAGTCTTGGCTGTTTCGTTACATGGTCGCCGGCAAGCCGTTCGGGATGGGACTGGGACCGACTCATACCGTGAGCCTGGCCGAGGCGCGGCAGAAGGCGCTGGACGCGCGGAAGCTGCTGATTGACGGCATCAATCCTTTGGCGGCCAAGAAACAAAACCAGATCGCCGCAACATTGGCTGCAGCCAAGATGATGAGCTTCGACCAGTGTGCGGAGGCATACATCCTCGCGCACAAGGCGGGATGGAAGAACGCCAAGCATGGCGACCAGTGGACCAACACGCTCAACACCTACGCCAGTCCGGTGTTCGGCCATTTGCCCGTGGCCGAGATCGACACCGGCCTGGTCGTGAAGTGTCTTGCGCCGATCTGGGAGAGCAAGACCGAAACAGCCAGCCGCGTGCGCGGACGTATCGAGTCGGTGTTGGGCTGGGCCACCACCAGCGGCTATCGGACCGGCGAGAACCCTGCCCGCTGGAAAGGCCACCTCGAAAACTTGCTGGCCACCATCAGCAAATCCAGCCGGACGAAGAATCATCCATCGCTACCGTGGCAGCGCATCGCTGCGTTCATGTCGGCTCTGCGGGCGCGTGAGGGTGTATCCGCCCGGGCAGTCGAGTTCGCCATCCTGACCGCCTGTCGGTCGGGCGAGGTACGTGGTGCTCGATGGTCCGAGTTCGATACGGCCGGCAAACTCTGGACAATACCGGCGGAGCGCATGAAGGCCAAACGCGAACATCAGGTGCCATTGAGCGATGCCGCGCTGGCCCTGCTGGAATCGATGACCAAAGACGACGATGCTGATGTGGTGTTTGCCGGCACGAAAAGCCAGCCCCTGTCGGATATGTCGCTGACGGCCGTGATCCGGCGCATGAATGGCGACGAGAAGCCCGTCTGGGTGGATGCCAACGGCGAAGGCATCACCGTCCATGGTTTCCGCAGCACTTTCCGCATGTGGGCGGCAGAGACCACCAATTACCCGCGTGAGGTTGCCGAACACGCGCTGGCGCACCAGTTGCCGGACGCCGTCGAGCGTGCCTATCAGCGCGGTTCGCAGTTCGCCAAGCGCGCGGCATTGATGGCGGAGTGGGCCGTGTATTGCGCCACGGTGCCGACCGATGCGATGGTCAAGCCAATACGTGGCGCGGCGTGATTAACAGAGAGTAGGTGTTGTTCTTGGGGAGCCCCACCGGGGCGGACGGGAAGCGGGGCTGCGCGTCACCGCAACCCGTGACAACCCGTCACGCCTTCAATGTCACTCGCACGAACCGCCATCAAATCGCCAGCGCCTTCAACAACGCATCCCGCGCATCAAGGTAATAGTGAATCGTGATCTTGGCTGCCAGATCATCCGGCAGGTCGTTCAATTGCCGCCGGCTGCTGATCGGCATCAGGATACTGACGGCGCCTTTCTCGATGGCGGCTTCAACTACAGCGACCGGGTTGAAGAGCGTTTCAAGCGAACCGCCCAGATTCAATCCTCCCGTGACCGCCAATCCGC
>CAYOKH010000006.1:0-50739 GCA_964404505.1 uncultured Azoarcus sp. | reverse complement strand
AAAAAAAGGCCAGAACCGGCATATTTGCTTAGGTTTCTGGCCTTTACCGGACTGATCCGGAATTTGAAATGGTGGAGCCGGGGGGAATCGAACCCCCGTCCGCAAGCCCTCTGCAGACAGATCTACATACTTATCCGACCTACTTGAGTTTGACCCCTGGCTTAGCCGATCGGCGGGCCGGACAGGGGCGAGTCACCTTGCTTTTAGCTGCGGCACCAAGTGACCCGGCACTGCTCGCGATTCTCTGTAAATGACACTGCAGCGGCTCAGCTTGCGCTAAGACCACCCGGCCCAGAGACCTGCCGGTGCAGCGCTAACCGGGGTTAAGCGGCTAGAGCGAAACGCTCGTCGTTGGCGTTTATGGTTTTCCAGATGGATTTACGAGGTCACTGGTCCTCGGTATGCACTGCACTGCTTTGCGACCCACGTCGAAGCCAGGTCGGCCCCTTGCGAGTTAACTGATAACTGGGAATTCAATCCAGAATCCGAGAGTTCATCTTACCACCCTCTGATACCCACCAGCGGCAGGAGTTCCCGAGGGGAGCAGATTATCGCATCCGCATTCCAGCGTTCGATGGGTTCATCGTTTCCAAGGTAACCGTAGGCGGCTGCAATGGTTCGCATGCCCGCGGCACGGCCGGCCTGGATGTCGCGCAAGTCGTCGCCAACGTACACACTGGTGTGCGGTTCAAGGCCGGCACGTTCGCATGCCAGCAACAGTGTGTCGGGAGCCGGTTTGGGACGAAGGGCGGAGTCGCCGCTGATCACGCAGCAGGCGCGGTGGGTCAGGTCGAGCGCGGCGACCAGGGGATCGGTATAGCGGCGACGCTTGTTGGTCACGATGCCCCACTTGACGGACGCGACGTCGAGGGCATCGAGCAGATCGTGCATCTCGTCGAAGAGGCGTGTCTGCACGCACAGGTTGGCGGCATAGATCTCGAGAAAACGTTCGGCCATGTCCGGATAATCCGCGTCCTCAGGGTCGATGCCGAGGCCCGCACCCAGCATGCCCCTCACCCCGCTCGAGGTGAACGGGCGCAATACCTCCAGGGGAAGTGGGTCGAGCCCGAACTGCTCTCTCAGCAAGTTGGCGGCAGTACCAAGATCGGGCGCAGTATCGGCCAGTGTGCCGTCAAGGTCGAAGAGTACGGCCTCAATCCGGTCGGCGGGCATGGACGAGATAATTGACGTCGGTGTCGTCGCCCAGCGAATAGACGCGGGTGAGCGGGTTGTAGCCCATGCCCGTGAGTTCGACGATTTCCAGATCCGCATTTCTGCAGTATCGCGCCAGTTCGGATGGCTTGATGAATTTCGCGTACTCGTGAGTTCCTTTGGGCAACAGCTTCAGCACGTACTCTGCGCCCAGAACGGCAAACACGTAGGACTTCAGGTTGCGATTCAATGTGGAAAAGAATACATGGCCGCCTGCTTTCGTCAGCCGGGCGCAGGCCGCAACCGTGCTCGAGGGATCGGGTACGTGTTCGAGCAGCTCCATGCAGGTGACGACATCGAACTGCGCGGCACGCTCGTCGGCGAATGCCTCGGCGCTCGCGTGCCGGTAATCCACCTTGCAACCGCTTTCGAACAGGTGCAGGCGCGCCACTCCGAGGGCCTTTTCGGACAGGTCGATGCCGGTCACCTCTGCGCCCAGCCCCGCCATGCTCTCCGAGAGGATGCCGCCGCCGCACCCGATGTCGAGAACTCTTTTCCCTGCCAGACTTGCGCGTCGATCGATCCATCCGAGGCGGAGTGGATTGATCTCGTGGAGGGGTCTGAATTCGGAGGAGGGATCCCACCATCGGTGGGCGAGATCGCTGAATTTCCGTAGTTCGGCCGGATCTGCGTTGGCATTCATGTAAGTCGTGTTCTTCTACTCAAGCAAGCATGGGACAGGCGGATACGAGGATGCGTTCCGGACTGTACCCGAAAAAAAGCCCCGCCGAAGCAGGGCTTTCTGGTGTTGCCGAAGATGTCTTGCGATCAACGCGTTCCGATCACTTCCACTTCGACGCGACGGTCCGGCTGCAGGCATTCGATGAGTGCCGCGCGAGCGCGGATCCCGTCACACGCGGTACCCGTCACGGGCTGGGTCTCGCCCTTGCCCTCGGTATAGATCCGGTTGGCTTCGACACCCCTGGAGACCAGGTAGGTCTTCACTGCTTCAGCACGGCGCTCGGACAGACGCTGGTTATAAGCGTCGGAGCCGATACGGTCGGTATGGCCGACCGCAAGCACGACCTCGAGATTGATGCTCCGGGCCTGCACGGCGAGTTCGTCCAGCCTCTGCATTCCGGCCGGCTTGAGTACCGCCTTGTCGAAGTCGAACAGCGCGTCGGCGGACAGTTTGACCTTTTCGGCGGTCGGCTGCGGGGCGGGAGCGGGGGCAGGTGCCGGCGCAGGCGCTTCAGCTACGACGGTGCATAATTCTGCCGGAACGATATCGCCGTCGCAGCTGCAACCTACCGGGAACTGCCCAGCCATGGCCGTCTGCGCCGCTGCCGGACTCCAGAAGCCGGTACGCCAGCACAGCCCGGTGCCGCTACGTGCGACCACGTTGCGGGCATCGATGACGTACGGAATCACACCCGTACCGTCAACCTTGATGTCCTGGGCGAAAGCGGGTGCAGAGAAGCCAAGCGAGGCAACCGCGGCCAGCATCAGCATCTTCATATGTTTTTTGGTTAGTTTGATCATGGTTTCCTCGTCGAAAAGATGGAGCGTGCAAATGCGTTTCTTCTTGCTATCAAGGCACTGAAACGCCTTCATCCAAGAATAATGCATATTCCCTGAATTATCAGTGTAGTTTAGTCTGCCACAATGCGGAGATCCCGATCAATTCATTGTTGTTGTTTTGCAACAGAATCTTTTGGTCCTCGACACGGGTTTCGCCGTCGACCCACACGTGCGACACATGTTCTCGACCGGCCACGTAGACGAGATGCGAGGCCGGGTCGAAGCAGGGGCGGGTTTCAATGCTGTCGAGACACACCGCACACAGGTCTGCGCGCTTGCCTGCCTCGATCGATCCGATCGAGGCGTCGAGGCCGAGCGCAGAGGCGGCGTTCAGTGTTGCCATCCTGAGGGCAGTATGCGCCGGTACGGCGGTGGCATCGAGGGTGGCAACCTTGGCTAGCAGTGCCGCTTGGCGCATCTCCTGGAACATGTCGAGGCGATTGTTGCTGGCAGCACCGTCCGTACCCAGCCCGACCCGAATTCCGGATTCGAGCAGGCGTGCGACAGGTGCGATTCCGCTGGCGAGCTTCATGTTCGAACTCGGACAATGCGCAATGCTGCAGTTGAAACGCGCCAGCAAGTCCAGATCCGTTGCGTCGAGGTGCACGGCATGCACGCAAATGACGTTGCTGCCGAGGATGCCGAGTCGCGCCAGGCGGGTCAGCGGGCGCACGCCGAACTGCGCGATCGAATCGGCGACTTCCTGAGCTGTCTCGTGCACGTGGATATGAATGGGGCAATCGAGTTCGGCTGCGATGCTGGCGACACGCAAAAGCGATTCGTCCGACACCGTATAGGGGGCGTGTGGCGCGATCGCGAAGCCGATGCGCGGGTGTGACAGCCATTCGTCGCGGGCGAGGAGCCCCTTGCGGAAATAGTCGTCCGCCCCGGATGCATAGGGGGTGGGAAAATCCAGCACGGCGACCCCGATGACCGCGCGCATGCCTGCCTCGCTGAAAGCTTCCGCAGCGGCGTCCGGGTAGAAATACATGTCGTTGCACGTCGTGATTCCGCCGCGGAGCATCTCCGCCGCTGCGAGCAAGGTGCCGTCACGCACGAATGGCCGCGATACATGTTTGCTCTCGGCCGGCCAGATGGCCTCGGCGAGCCATTGCATCAACGGAAGGTCGTCGCCGATGCCGCGCATGAGGGTCATCGCCGCATGCGTATGGAGATTGATCAGGCCGGGCATGAGAACGTGCACGGGCAAATCGACACTGCGGTCAGCGCAATAGAGCTGCGATGCCCGTTCCTGCGGCAGTACCGCAATGATCGCACCGTGCCTGACAGCCACCGAATGGCGTTCGAGAACCGTGCCCGCCGGTTCGATCGGGATGATCCAGCGCGCATTGATCAGCAGGTCGACGGCTTCGTGCATCTCAGTGCTCCACATAGCAAAAACCCCGCGCGAGGGCGGGGTTTTCGAAGGTTTGCCGGGGATTAATTTGCCTTGGCCCTGATTGTGACCTGAACTCGCCGATGCGGTTCCAGGCAGGCAATCAGTTGCGAACGGCCGAGTGTATCCGGACAGCTTACCCCGGGAACGGGACTGGTCTTGCCGTAACCGATCGTGTCGATCAGGTCCGCACTGATACCTCTCTCTACGAGATAGGCCTTGACCGCCATGGCGCGGCGCTCGGACAGTGCCTGGTTGTACTGGTGAGAGCCGATGCGATCGGTGTGACCCTCGATCGTGACCATCTCGAGCGCCCCGACCTGTGGCAACTTGGCGATGACTTCGGTGTCAATCGCAGCCTTGCCTTCTGGTGTAAGCACAGCCCTGTCGAATCCGAACAGTGCCTGGGCGGAAAGTACGACCGTTGTGGGTGCGGGGGCCGGCGCGGGTGCAGCAGCCGGTGCCGGCGCAGGTGCGGCAGGTGCGACGCAATTTTCCCGGGGAACGATGTCGGGATCACAGGCGCAGCCGGCCGGGAACTCGCCAGCCATGGCCGAGGCGGCAGCAGCCGGACTCCAGAAACCCGTGCGCCAGCAAAGACCCGTGCCGCTGCGTGCGACGACGTTGCGCGCATCGATGACGTATGGGACGACACCCGAACGATCCACGACGACATCGTTTGCCTGAGCCGTCACCGAGGAAGCAATGAGAACTGCGCCCAGCAATAGCGGGCGGTAGAACATTCCGAGATTCATGATTCCTCCACTGAACGTGACGATTTGATCGCACATGCTTGTTCGTTCTTGTACTGCACTGCAATTTAAGCACACTCGCCCCGGATTGCACAGGCTGCGGGCTGTGCGCGGCGGAACCTGCTGTCGGGATGCGAAGCGGTTCCGTGCCGCGGCATGGTAAAATTTCGCGTTTTGTTCAATGCGGTACTAGCCGCCAATTCGAGATGACCCCGTTCGCCAAGGAAACACTGCCGATTAGTCTCGAGGATGAGATGCGTCACTCCTACCTGGATTACGCGATGAGCGTGATCGTGGGGCGCGCCCTGCCGGACGCGCGTGACGGTCTGAAGCCGGTGCACCGGCGTGTGCTGTTTGCAATGCACGAACTTTCGAACGACTGGAACAAACCGTACAAGAAGTCCGCGCGCATCGTAGGGGACGTGATCGGCAAGTATCACCCGCACGGCGATTCCGCGGTCTATGACACCATAGTGCGCATGGCGCAGGATTTCTCGCTGCGTTATATGCTGGTCGATGGACAGGGCAACTTCGGCTCCGTGGATGGCGACAACGCGGCGGCGATGCGGTACACCGAGATCCGCATGGCGCGAATCGGTCATGAGCTGCTCGGGGACATCGACAAGGAGACCGTCGATTTCGGGCCCAACTACGATGGTTCGGAAAGGGAGCCGCTGATCCTCCCGGCGAGAATCCCGAACCTGCTGATCAATGGCTCCTCCGGGATCGCGGTGGGGATGGCGACCAACATTCCGCCGCACAATCTCGTCGAAGTGGTCGATGCGTGCCTGACCGTGCTGGCCGAACCCGAGACGGATATCGATACGCTGATCGGGATCGTGAAGGCGCCGGACTTTCCCACTGCCGCCATGATTTACGGTCTGTCCGGCGTTCATGACGGTTATCGCACGGGGCGGGGCCGCGTCGTGATGCGGGCGCGGACCCATTTCGAGGATCTGGACAGGGGGAGCCGGCAGGCGATCATCGTCGACGAGTTGCCCTATCAGGTGAACAAACGCACCCTGCTCGAACGCATGGCCGAACTGGTCAACGAAAAGAAGATCGAGGGTATCAGCGAGATCCGTGACGAGTCCGACAAGTCGGGCATGCGGGTCGTGATCGAGCTCAAGCGCAACGAGGTACCGGAGGTCGTGCTGAACAATCTGTTCAAGCAGACCCAGTTGCAGGACACCTTCGGAATGAACATGGTCGCGCTGGTCGAAGGCAAGCCGCGCACCCTGAATCTGAAGCAGATGCTCGACTGCTTCCTGTCACACCGGCGCGAGGTTGTCACCCGTCGCACCGCGTTCGAATTGCGCAGGGCACGTGATCGCGGTCATATTCTGGAAGGTCTGGCGGTCGCGCTGTCGAACGTGGATGATGTCATCGCACTGATCAAGGCCGCTCCGACGCCGGCCGAAGCGAAGCAGGCACTGCTCGCCCGCACCTGGCGTTCCGCGCTTGTGGAGGAGATGCTCGCGCGTGCTGCCGCCGACAGCTATCGGCCCGACGGGCTTGCGCCGGAGTTCGGCCTGTCGGCGCAGGGGTATCGCCTCTCCGAGGTGCAGGCTCAGGCGATCCTGGAATTGCGCCTGCAGCGCCTGACGGGTCTGGAACAGGACAAGATCGTCGGGGAGTATCGGGAGGTCATGGAACTGATCACCGACCTGCTCGACATCCTGGCGCGCCCGCAGAGGATTACCGCAATCATTTCGGACGAACTCGCCGCGGTGAAGAACCAGTTCGGCGACCCGCGACGCTCCGAGGTCGTGCTGAATACGGCAGAGATCAACATCGAAGACCTGATCGCACCCGAGGACATGGTGGTGACCTTGTCCCACGGCGGATACTTCAAGCGCCAGCCGCTTGCCGACTATCGTGCCCAGCGACGCGGCGGACGCGGCAAGCAGGCAACCGGCATGAAGAATGACGATTTCATCGACCGGCTGTTCGTTGCAAACACGCACGATTTCATCCTGTGCTTTTCCAGCCGCGGCAGGGTGTATTGGCTCAAGGTCTACGAGGTGCCCGAAGGAGCGCGCAACGCGCGCGGCAGACCCATCGTGAATCTGTTCCCGCTCATGGAGGGTGAGAAGATTACGGCGGTGCTGCCGGTGCAGGGTTTCGATGACAATCACTTCGTGTTCATGGCCACCTCCGAGGGCACGGTGAAGAAAACGGCGCTCACAGCATTTTCCAACCCCCGCAAGGCCGGCATCATTGCAGTCAACCTGGATGACGGGGATCATCTCGTCGGGGTCGCGATTACCGACGGCGAGTGCGACGTGATGCTGTTCTCGGACGCCGGCAAGGCGGTCCGCTTCCCCGAATCGGATGTGCGCCCGATGGGGCGCGAGGCGCGAGGCGTACGCGGCATGAATATCGAGGACGGACAGCGCGTAATTGCGATGCTGGTCACGAAGGACGACGCCATCTGTGTCCTGACCGCTACGGAGAACGGTTACGGCAAGCGCACCCCGGTCGGTGAATATACGCGTCACAGCCGTGGCACCAAGGGGATGATCGCGATCCAGACCTCCGACCGCAATGGCAGGCTCGTGGGCGCCTGCCTCGTCGAGCCCACCGATGAGGTCATGCTGATTTCAACGGGCGGCGTGCTTATCCGTACCAAGGTGCACGACATCCGCGAGCTTGGCCGCGCCACACAGGGAGTCACATTGATCAACCTCGATGATGGCACCTATCTGGCCGGGATCGAGAAGGTCGCCGAATCCGATGTGGACGATGGCCTGGAAGGGGCGCCGGAGTCCGGCGAGGGTGTGCGTGACGAACCCGAATCCGGTAAGGGTTCGGAGTAACCGTTCGTGGAGAACGTGACGTGAGCCGTGTATTCAACTTCAGTGCCGGGCCTGCTGCCTTGCCAGAACCGGTTCTGGGCCAGGCCGCCCGCGAAATGCTGGATTGGCGCGGTGCCGGGTGTGGCGTGATGGAGATGAGCCATCGCGGCAAGGCGTTCACATCCATCATCGAACAGGCCGAAGCCGATTTTCGGGAGTTGCTCCGCGTACCGGTCAACTACAAGGTGCTCTTTCTGCAGGGGGGTGCGACCCAACAGTTTGCGCAGGTTCCCATGAACCTCCTGCAAGGAGGTTCGGCCGACTACCTGGTCACCGGGTCGTGGTCGGGCAAGGCGTTGAAGGAAGCCGTACACATCGCCGGTGCGATCGGCGGCCGCGCGCGACTCGCCGGTTCGACCGAAGCCACCGGCTTCAAGCGCCTGCTTCATGCGGACGAGATCTTGCTCGATCCGGACGCCGCGTACGTACACGTGTGTACCAACGAAACCATCCATGGTGTCGAGATGCAATCGGTGGCAGACCTGCCGGCAAGCCCCGCACCGGTGGTGGCCGACATGTCGTCGCACATCCTGTCACGACCCGTCGACGTATCCGCCTACGGCATGATCTATGCCGGTGCGCAGAAGAATATCGGGCCGTCCGGCCTGGTGCTTGCCGTAATCCGTGACGATCTGCTCGACCGCGCCTGGGCCGGTATGCCCAGCGTCATGAATTACCGCGTCGCCAGCGACCATGGTTCGATGCTCAACACTCCGCCGACATTCGCGATCTACATTGCGGGCCTGGTTTTCCAGTGGCTCAAGGAACAGGGCGGACTGGCGGGCATCGAGGCGGCCAATATCGAGAAGGCACGCCTGCTGTACGATTTCATCGACTCGTCGGACTTCTACGCCAATGATATTGCACCCACTGCCCGATCGAGAATGAACATACCGTTCCGGTTGTGGGACGACGCGCTCGATTCGACCTTCCTGTCCGGTGCGGATGCGGCCGGACTGGTCCAGCTCAAGGGGCACAAGTCGATCGGCGGCATGCGTGCCTCGATTTACAACGCGATGCCGCTGGCAGGCGTCAGGGCGCTGATCGACTACATGCGCGGGTTCGCGCAACGTCATGGCTGAGATATCGAAGCTTGAGGTGCTGGCATGAGAGACGAACTGCTGAACCTGAGAAACAATATCGACCGCCTCGACGAGGAGATTCTCGCGCGACTTGCCGACCGGGCGCGCAACGCGAAGCGTATCGGCGAGATCAAGCAGGGCAATCTGTACCGTCCGGAACGCGAGGCCCAGGTCCTGCGTCGCCTTGCCGAAACCAATCCGGGGCCGCTGCCGGACGAGGCGGTGCAGCGGATTTTCCGCGAGATCATGTCCGCCTGTCTGGCACTCGAGCAGCCGCTCAAGGTGGCCTATCTCGGTCCCGCAGGCACGTTTTCCGAGAGTGCGTCGCGCAAGCATTTCGGCTCGGCGCCGAACTTCCTGCCGCTGGCGACCATCGATGAGGTATTCCGTGCGGTCGAGGCCGGGAACGTCGATTATGGTGTGGTGCCCGTCGAAAACTCCACCGAAGGGGCAGTGGGGGGGACGCTTGATCTGCTGCTTGCCAATCCCCTGCGAATCTGTGGAGAGGTCAAGCTGCGTATCCACCAGCACCTGCTGTCGAAGGCCGAAGGCATCGCTGCGGCAAAACGGCTGTACTCGCACGCGCAGTCCTTGGCGCAGTGCCACGAATGGCTGAACCGCAATCTGGCGAACCTGCCGCGAGTGCCGGTGGCAAGCAATGCCGAAGCGGCGAGACTTGCCGCCGATGATCCGGAATCGTGCGCCATAGCGGGCGAGGCTGCCGCGGAACTGTACGGTCTGACGGTGCTTGCGGCGAACATCGAGGACGATCCGAAGAATACGACGCGCTTCCTGGTCATCGGACATCACGATGCCGGCCGGTCGGGAAGCGACAGGACCTCGCTGGTCTGCTCGACGGCGAATCGGCCAGGTGCCATGCATGCGCTGCTGGAGCCCTTTGCGCGCCACGGGGTCAGCATGAGCAAACTGCAGTCGCGCCCGGCTCGGAGCGGATTGTGGGAGTACGTGTTCTACATCGATCTGGAAGGGCACCAGCAGGAGCCGCATGTGGCTGCGGCCCTCGAGGAACTCGACGCGAAGGCCGCCTTCGTCAAGGTTCTGGGGTCATATCCGGTTGCGGCGATCTGATCGGGCCGTCGTCGAGCACGCGCACACAGCTAGAGGAGACACAAATATGAGCATTGCCAGTCAGGCCCCCGAATACATCCGTGCAATCTCACCCTATCAGCCAGGCAAGCCAATCGGCGAACTGGCCCGGGAGATGGGCCTTTCCGAGGCGACGATCGTCAAGCTGGCGTCCAACGAGAACCCGTTGGGGATGAGTGCGCGCGCTCGGGAGGCCGCGGTCACAGCCCTGTCCGAAATCGAGCGCTATCCGGACGGTAACGGTTTCGTACTGAAGGAGGCCCTAAGTGGCAGGTTGGGCGTCGGACATGAACGGCTCGTCCTGGGCAATGGCTCGAATGACGTGCTCGAATTGGCCGCGCGGGCGTTTCTCGCGCCGGGCCGGTCCGCCGTGTTCGCGCAGCATGCGTTTGCCGTGTATCCGCTTGCGACCAATGCCGTCGGTGCCCGCTGCATAGAGGTTCCGGCGCGCGATTTCGGTCACGACCTTGGCGCCATGGCGACGGCGATTACACCGGATACGAGAGTGGTGTTCATCGCCAACCCCAACAATCCGACGGGCACGTTCGCGCGGGGCGACGAAGTGCGGGAATTTCTCGACTCGGTGCCGCGCGAGGTGCTGGTCGTACTCGACGAAGCCTACACGGAATACCTGCTCCCGGAACAGTCCTACGACAGTGTCGCGTGGCTCGACAGGTATCCCAATTTGCTGATTTCGAGGACATTTTCGAAGGCCTATGGACTGGCCGGTCTGAGAGTGGGCTACGGCATGGGCCACCCCGACGTGATCGACCTGATGAATCGCGTGCGTCAGCCCTTCAATGTGAGCAGCGTGGCGCTTGCGGCGGCCACCGCCGCCCTCGGCGACACCGAGTTTCTTGCGCGCAGCGCAGAGGTCAATCGTCGCGGCATGGAACAGGTTACCGCGGCGTTTGCCGATCGGGGCTTGGAGTGGATTCCGTCGGCCGGCAATTTCGTGACGTTCAGGGTCGGGGACGCCGCGAAAGTCAATGACTCGCTGCTGCGTCAGGGTGTGATCGTGCGTCCGATAGCCGCCTACGGCATGCCGGAATGGCTGCGCGTGACGATAGGCCTGCCCGAGGAAAATTCACGTTTCATCGCGGCGCTCGAACACGCCCTGACATGAGAATCCAGGATTGTCGGACATGGTCTTGATCAGGAAGCTGGTTGTTTGCGGCGTGGGTCTCATCGGGGGATCGTTCGCGCTGGCCTTGCGCAAGGCGGGGCTGGTGCAACGGGTCGTCGGTGTCGGGCGCACGCACGCCTCGCTCGCACGGGCGCTCGAACGGGGTGTGATCGACGAGTCCGCAGCGTCCTGGGCCGAGGCGCTCGACGGAGCCGATTTCGTCCTGCTCGCTCCTCCGGTCGGACAGATGGAAGCCATCATGCAGGCGATGGCGCCGCATCTCTCGCCGGAGACCGTGGTAACTGACGCGGGTAGCACCAAGCGCGACGTCATCGAGGCGATTTATCGCCATCTGGGAGGGTCCCTCGCCAATGTGGTGCCGGCACACCCGATCGCGGGCGCCGAGACCAGTGGTGTGGACGCGGCGTATGCAGACCTCTACCAGGGACGGAAGGTCGTGGTGACCGCGTTGCCCGAAAACGAACCCTCCGCCGTGTTGCGGGTTCGGGAGGCGTGGGAGGCGTGCGGCGCGACCATACACGAGATGCCGCCACATGATCATGATCGGGTGTTCGCCGCCGTCAGCCACCTGCCACACCTTCTTGCCTTCGGTCTGGTGCACGACCTCGCGGGACGCGCGAACGCTAAGCAGCTTTTCGGTTTCGCCGCGAGTGGCTTTCGTGATTTCACGCGGATAGCGGGCAGTCATCCGGAGATGTGGCGCGACATCTGCATGGCCAACCGGCAGGCACTGCTGGCCGAACTCGACGAGTATCTGGCCGAACTGGCGCATCTGCGCGCCCTGCTGCTGTCGGGCGACGGCGCGCGCCTCGAGCAGCATTTCACCGAGGCGCGTGCGGCGCGCAACGCGTGGGCGGGGCAGATTGGCGACGAGTCCGGACACCGCGACGGCTGATGGAATTTCTCGATCTCCCTCCGATGCTCGGTGCGCAAGGCACGGTGCGACTCCCGGGGTCCAAGAGCATCTCGAACCGCAGCCTGCTCCTCGCGGCGCTGTGCGAGGGGCGGACCCATATTCACGATCTGCTCGTATCCGATGATGTGGAGCGGATGCTCGACGCACTGACCCGGCTGGGGGTGGCGTGGGAGCATGATCCCGACACCGGGCACTGTCTCGTCGATGGCGTGGGCGGACCGTTTCCGGTCAAGTCGGCCGAACTCTTCCTGGGTAATGCGGGAACGGCATTTCGCCCGCTGACGGCCGCCCTGGCGCTTTCCGGAGGCGAGTATCGTCTTTCGGGGGTGCCACGAATGCACGAGCGGCCGATTGGCGATCTCGTCGACAGCCTGGTGCAAGTCGGCGCGGACGTGCGCTATCTCGGCAGCGAGGGCTATCCTCCGTTGCATATCCTGCCTGGCACGATCAGGCCGGGCGGTGTGATCAGGATCCGCGGCGACGTTTCCAGTCAGTACCTAACGGCCCTGCTGATGGCCCTGCCGCTGACCGGTGTCGAGACCGCCGTCGAAGTCGTCGGTGAACTGATCTCCAAGCCCTACATTGCGATCACGCTCGAACTCATGGCGCGCTTCGGCGTGATCGTGCGCCGTGAGGAATGGGAGCGATTCGTCATTCCGGCGAAGGCGCGTTATCGCAGCCCCGGCACACTGTACGTGGAGGGCGACGCTTCCTCCGCCTCGTACTTTCTTGCTGCCGGTGCGATCGGAGGCGGTCCGGTGCGTGTCGAAGGTGTCGGTCGCAACAGCATACAAGGTGACGTACGCTTCGCCGAGGCCCTGGCGCAACTGGGTGCCGGTATTGCGATGGGCGACAACTGGATCGAATCCCGCGCCCCCGAGGGCGGCCGACTCAAGGGTTTCGATCTGGATCTGAACCACATACCCGATGCCGCGATGACGCTGGCAGTCGCGGCATTGTTCGCCGACCGACCGAGCCGGCTGCGCAACATCGCGAGCTGGCGCGTCAAGGAAACGGATCGCATCGCCGCGATGGCCACCGAGCTGCGCAAAGTCGGTGCGCAGGTGGAAGAGGGCGAGGACTATCTCGTCGTCACGCCGCCCGCTGCACTGACGCATGCAGCCATCGACACCTATGACGATCACCGCATGGCGATGTGCTTTTCGCTGGTGAGCCTGGGGGGATGCCGCGTGAGGATCAATGATCCGCAGTGCGTGAACAAGACTTTCCCGGGCTATTTCGATTGCTTCGCCACGGTCGCCCGCCCGGTTCCGGTCATTGCAATCGACGGACCCTCCGCTTCGGGCAAGGGAACGGTTGCCGCACGAGTCGCGGACGCGCTCGGATTCGCGTATCTGGACAGCGGGTCCTTGTACCGTCTGGTCGCCCTCGGGGCCATGCGTGCGGGCATCCCGCTGGATGACGAAAGGCGCGTTGCCGAACTTGCGGCTGTGCTCCCGGTGAGTTTCGACCAGGGGCGAACCTGGCTGTCGGGTGACGATGTGACCGACCTGATCCGCGAGGAGATCTGCTCGGTCGGGGCATCGCGGGTTGCGGCACTGCCCGCGGTGAGAGATGCGCTGCTCGACCGGCAACGGGACTTTCGCACTGCTCCCGGGCTGGTAGCCGAAGGGCGGGACATGGGATCAGTGGTCTTCCCCGACGCGGCCGTCAAGATCTTCCTCACCGCGAGCCCCGAGGTGCGCGCAATTCGTCGTTATAAGCAGTTGATGGAAAAGGGATTGACTGCTAATATGGAAAGTCTTTTGAAGGATCTGCATGAAAGGGATGCGCGCGATGCGGCCCGATCGGTGGCTCCATTGAAGAGATTGCCGGACGCAGTCCTTCTCGATACTTCCGCTATGGATATCGATGCAGCGGTAGCGTTCGTGATGGAGCGGGTAACCTCCTGACGGAGCGATACCCTGCACGAAGCGGCTTTCGGACCGGGTTCGGTCTCTGGCCTTTTACAAACCAATGACTGGTGGCCGCGCCCGCGCGGCTTTTGGAAATTTCAACTTTTATGACAACTGCCACCCCTGTTTCCGTCCCCCAGGAAAGTTTTGCCGATCTTTTCGAAGAAAGCCTTGCACGCCAGGAGATGCGCTCCGGCGAAGTGATCACTGCCGAGGTGGTCAGCATCGACCACAATTTCGTCGTCGTGAATGCAGGCCTGAAGTCCGAGAGCTACGTTCCCATCGAAGAGTTCCGCAACGACCGCGGCGAACTCGAGGTCGAGGTGGGTGATTTCGTCCATGTCGCCATCGATGCGCTCGAGGATGGCTACGGCGAGACGCGCCTGTCGCGCGAAAAGGCCAAGCGCATCTCCGCGTGGAACGATCTCGAGAAAGCGCTCAACGAAGGCACGCTGGTCAAGGGCGTCGTGTCCGGCCGCGTCAAGGGCGGGCTGACCGTCATGACCAACAGCATTCGGGCCTTCCTGCCGGGTTCGCTGGTTGACATGCGTCCGGTCAAGGACACCACGCCTTTCGAGGGCAAGGAATTCGAGTTCAAGGTCATCAAGCTCGACCGCAAGCGCAACAACGTCGTTGTGTCGCGCCGCGCTGTGCTGGAAGAAACCATGGGCGAGGAGCGTGAAAAGCTGCTCGAGAATCTCAAGGAAGGTTCAGTCGTGAAGGGTGTTGTCAAGAACATCACCGACTATGGTGCGTTCGTTGACCTGGGCGGTATCGACGGGCTGCTGCACATCACCGATCTGGCATGGCGTCGCGTGCGTCACCCGTCCGAAGTGCTCAACGTCGGCGACGAGATTGAAGCGAAGGTGCTCAAGTTCGACCAGGAGCGCCAGCGTGTCTCGCTGGGCCTCAAGCAACTCGGAGAGGATCCGTGGGTCGGCATCTCGCGCCGCTATCCGCAGGGCACGCGGCTGTTCGGAAAGGTCACGAACATCACCGATTACGGTTCGTTCGTCGAGGTCGAGCAGGGCATCGAGGGTCTTGTGCACGTGTCCGAGATGGACTGGACCAACAAGAACATCCATCCGAGCAAGGTCGTTCAGCTCGGCGATGAAGTCGAGGTGATGATCCTCGAGATCGATGAGGAACGTCGCCGCATTTCGCTCGGCATGAAGCAGTGCATGTCGAATCCGTGGGACGACTTCGCGCTCAATCACAAGAAGGGTGACAAGGTTCGCGGGCAGATCAAGTCGATCACCGATTTCGGTGTGTTCATCGGCCTCGATGGCGGTATCGACGGTCTCGTGCATCTGTCCGATCTGTCGTGGAGCGAGTCCGGTGAAGAAGCCGTGCGCCGGTTCAAGAAGGGCGATGAAGTCGAAGCCGTGGTGCTGGCAATCGACGTCGAGCGTGAGCGAATCTCGCTGGGCGTGAAGCAACTCGAGGGTGATCCGTACACCAATTTCATCGCGACGCACGAGAAGAACACGACGGTGACCGGTACGGTCAAGAGCGTCGATGCGCGTGGTGCCGTGATTGCGCTCAACGATGAGGTCGAAGGCTACCTGCGTGCTTCCGAGGCGGCTCCGCACCGTGTCGATGACCTGACCGCGATCCTCAAGGAAGGTGACCAACTCGAGGCGATGATCATCAACGTGGATCGCAAGACGCGCTCGATCAATCTGTCGATTCGCGCCAAGGACCAGGTCGAGCAGAGCGAGGCGATGAACAAGCTCGCTGACAGCTCGGCGGCGAGCGGGACCACCAATCTCGGGGCCCTGCTCAAGGCCAAGCTGAACGAGCAGAAGCAGTAAGCCCGACCTGTCATGACAAAATCGGAACTGATTGCGAAGCTGGCGGCAAGATTTCCCCAGCTGGTCTCCAAGGACGCCGATTTTGCGGTCAAGATGGTTCTCGATGCGATGTCCGACGCGCTTTCGCGCGGGGATCGTATCGAGATCCGCGGTTTCGGAAGTTTCTCGCTGAATTACCGTCCGCCGCGGGTGGGCCGCAATCCCAAGTCCGGTGAAAGAGTGCACGTACCCGAAAAGTACGTGCCGCATTTCAAGGCGGGCAAGGAATTGCGCGAGCGAGTTGATATCATTGAATGACCGCGTGACGATCCGGTTCATGCCATTGATTCGGGGAAGGCGGCTTGGCCGCCTTCTTTTTTGCGCGGCGTCCTCGACTGCTTCCGGGACGTTTCGGAGCCGCGCGAACCAACCGCGCAGCGGCGGGTGTCATCAGTTCGGAGATTGTTCATGCGTATCGTGATGTGGATCCTGCGCTTCATGCTGTTCTTCATCCTGTTCGGCTTTGCGGTGAAGAACGACCAGCTGGTGCAGGTCAATTCCTTCTTCGGTCGTGAATGGGAGATACCCCTGGTATTCGTGATCCTTGCGGCATTCGCGGCCGGTGCGATCCTGGGGGTGACCGCAACCGTTGCGTCGCTGCTGCGCAAGCGGCGCGAGATTGGCCGCCTCAAGCGCGATATCGTGAAGATTGAGCGACACCGCAAGGATGCTGAGGCCGTGTCGGCGGGAGGCGCCGGGAGCGTCGGCAGGGCCGGTTGATCGCGATGGAGATCGAGTTCTGGTGGCTCCTGGCGCTGCCGCTGTTCTTCGCGCTGGGCTGGCTCGCAGCCCGGATCGATATTCGCCAGGTCGTACGCGAATCGCGGACACTTCCGCGTTCCTACCTCAACGGGCTCAACTTTCTGCTGAACGAACAGCAGGACAAGGCGATCGACGCTTTCATCGAGGCGGTCAAGATCGATCCGCACACGATAGAGCTGCATTTCGCTCTCGGCAGCCTCTTTCGACGCCGGGGCGAGACCGACCGGGCAATACGGATGCACCAGAATCTGGTCGAGCGCGAGGACATCAGCGACGACCAGCGTCTGGAGGCGCTTGCCGCGCTGGGCCAGGATTACCTCAAGGCGGGGCTGCTCGACCGGGCCGAAACCGTGTTTCTCAAGCTGCGCGGAACACACCACAACGACGCGGCCACCCGTTATCTGCTGGAGATCTATCAGCAGGAGAAGGATTGGGCCAAGGCGATCGAGGTGGCCAGGACCCTGCCCGACAAGGAGGGAGTGCATTGGCGCACGGAAGTCGCCAATTTTCACTGTGAACTGGCCACCGACGCGCTTGCCAACTCAGCGTACGAAGACGCACGCCAGCATCTGGACGAAGCGCTTTCGGTCAATCGCCGGTGTGTCCGGGCGAGTATCGTGCGAGGTGAACTCCTCGTCGCACAGGGACAGGATGCCGAGGCGATCGAGGCATGGAAGCGGGTCGAGAACCAGGATCCGGTCTATCTGGCCCTCGTTGCCGAAAACATCATGGCGGCGTATGGTCGTCTCGGACGTCCGGAACAGGGCCAGACCCTGCTGCGCTCATGGCTGGAGCGCCACCCGTCGCTCGATCTGCTCGATGAAGTGTTCCGCTGGGAGCTCGACCGACATGGGCCGCGCGCCGCCTATGATCTCGTTCGGGAGGAACTGAGGCGCAATCCGACGCTGCTGGGCCTTGAAAAGCTTCTCGAGGCGGCAGCGCTGAACGCGCCGCCGGAGCAACGCGGGGACGTCGAGCTGGTCAAACAGTTGATTCACAATCATACGCGACGCGTGGCCCGCTATCACTGCGTGGCCTGCGGCTTCAAGGCGCGCCAGTTCCAGTGGCGCTGTCCGGCATGCGGCGGGTGGGAAACCTACCCACCGCGACGGACGGAGGAGTTCGACCTCGAACCGTGAGCGTGTGTCGTGCTGTTTCTCGCGGCCGGCGTGGGCCGACGCATCCGGGTTAAACTTGCGCCATCGACAATATCGTTTCGAGCCGACATGGATTACAAGACACTCGAGGATTACGTAGGTCACACGCCCCTAATCCACCTGAAACGGATCGGGGCGGGGCGCGACAACGTGATTCTCGCCAAGCTCGAAGGGAACAACCCGGCCGGCTCGGTGAAGGATCGTCCGGCGCTCTGGATGATCATGCACGCCGAGGCCCGCGGCGATATTCGACCGGGTGAAACGCTCATAGAGGCGACCAGCGGCAATACGGGCATTGCGCTCGCGATGGCGGCGGCGATGCGCGGCTACCGCATGGTCTTGGTGATGCCCGAGAATCAGAGTGTCGAGCGCAGGCAGACGATGCGTGCTTTCGGCGCGGAACTCGTGCTTACGGCTCGGGACGGCGGCATGGAGATGGCCCGTGATGTCGCCGAGCGCATGCGCGACGAGGGCCAGGGCATCATCCTCGACCAGTTCGCGAACCCCGACAACCCCCTTGCGCACTACGAGGGAACGGGGCCGGAGATCTGGGAGCAGACCGGCGGACGCATCACCCATTTCGTAAGCAGCATGGGAACGACCGGCACGATCATGGGCTGTTCGCGCTATTTCAAGGAGAAGAACCCTGCGATCCGGATCATCGGCTGCCAGCCGGAGGAGGGCTCGCAGATTCCT
This sequence comes from uncultured Azoarcus sp., assembly GCA_964404505.1. Taxonomy (GTDB): domain Bacteria; phylum Pseudomonadota; class Gammaproteobacteria; order Burkholderiales; family Rhodocyclaceae; genus DAOMNN01. The sequence goes on along the minus strand of CAYOKH010000006.1, from coordinate 32,364 downwards.
GGAATCCGCAAGTGGCCCGAAGCGTACCTGCCGCGCATCTACCACAAGTCGGCGGTGGACCAGCTGGAATACGTGAGCCAGGCCGACGCCGAGGAGATGACGCGGCGTCTCGCGCGTGATGAGGGTATCTTCGCCGGAATCTCGTCCGGTGGGTCGATGCACGTTGCGCTGCGTATTGCCGGGCAATGCGAAAACGCGGTGATTGTCTCGATTGTCTGCGATCGTGGCGACCGTTATCTGTCGACCGGCGTATTCCCCGGCTGAGTTTCGTCGCAGCCCCGGCCGCGGGCCGGGATTGCGGAAGCTGGCCTGCCTTGCCTTCCTGAGCCTGTGCTCCGGCAGCAGTTCGGCCGAGCGGCTTCAGCTCGATCTGGGGCAGCTCGAACACCCGGCATTCATCCTTCAGGACCTCGAGGCGGATATCGGTGCGGAGGGGGGCGCGGCCAACTTCGTGGTGGGGCGAATCGTTGTCGGGGAGCACAGCTGGACCAACGTCCGGCTGCACTGCCGCGGGTTCGCGCTGGCGGACGGCCAGATCCGATGTCGCGACGGCACGCTGTCCGTACCGGGGTTGGCCGATCTGGGCCGGTTCGAGCTCAGCTTCGACACCAGACGCAGATCGGGGCGTGTCCGCCTGCGCGGCGACGCCGAGGAGTCCATCGAGATTGCGCTGTCGCCGTCCGGCAGCATCGACGCGGTGTTCGCCGCACTGTCGCTGACGCGTCTGAGGGATTTGACTCCGGCACTTGTGGAATGGCAGGTGGCGGGCCGCTTCGATGGCCGTGCGACCTATCGGCCGGCAGCGCAACGAGTGTCGCTGTCGGGTCGATTGACGCAGGCGAGTTTCGCGCGTGCCGACGGTCTGAGCGCAGCCGAGGGGCTGAATTTCGAGCTGCAGGTTGAAGCCCGCCGGGACCGCGGCGGCTGGGACTGGCAAGGGGACGTGTCGTGGCAGGAAGGCGAAGCCTACCTCCATCCGGTTTACCTTACCGCGGGTGCGCAACTCGCGGCTGCGGGGAATTATCGGTCCATGCGGCTCGAGGTCACCCGTGCGTCACTTGAACTGGAAGGGGTCAGAACCATCGTGGCCTCGGGCGAGATGGACCTCCGCACACTGACCCTGACCCGCGCGGGATTCACGGTCGCGGATGCGGACCTCGCGCTGGTCGGTCCGCGCTTCATCGCTCCGATCCTGGCGCCGGCACGAGTGGATTCCCTGTTGTTCGAGGGTTTGTTGAGCGCAGGAATCCGGCTGGAACAAGGCGAGTTGGTCGCGGTCGATTTGGCGCTTGCCGAGGTAGGGTTCGCGCTGAAGGGTGGCGAACTGGGTTTCGGGCCGCTCAACGGCGTGATTCCGTGGGAGCGCGGCGGCGCGACACGTGCCTGGCTCGAGGTCGGCGGCGGGCATTGGGAGAAGCTGCGGTTCGGACCGTTCGAGCTCGAGGCGCATTCGACCGGGCGCAGCGTCGAGATTGCGCACGTCGCGATCCCGATCCTCGACGGCAGGCTGGTGTTGAGCGGTCTTGCCCTGGTCAGGGAGCGGTCCGGCTGGTCGGGCAGCGGTTCCGCTGCGGTCGAACCCGTCTCGATGCGCCTGCTCGCCGATGCTCTGGGTCTTCCGCCCATGGCCGGTGTACTTTCCGCATCGATGCCGGGCCTTCGCGTCAGCCCGGGGGAGATCGTCCTCGACGGGGCCCTGGTTGTCTCCGTGTTCGATGGATACGTGCGGGCCACCAATCTTCACGCCATCGAGCCTCTGGGCGTCGCGTCGCGAATTACCGTGGATGTGGAGGCGCGCAATATCGACCTGACCCAGCTCACCGAGGCGTTTTCCTTCGGATCCGTGAGTGGCCTGATTGATGCCGATGTGCTCGGACTGGAACTGGTGCGCTGGCGCCCGGTGCGTTTCGACGCAAGCATGCGTAGCAGCCCCGGACGCTATCCGCGCCGGATCAGCCAGCGTGCGGTCCAGAACATCGGCGCGCTGGGGGGCGCCGGCGCAGCTGTCGCGATCCAGCGCGGCTTTCTCGGGTTCTTCGAAAGTTTCGGCTACCGCGAAATCGGATTGTCGTGCTCGCTGTCGGGCGGGGTCTGCCTCATGGATGGCCTCGGCGGGCGCGAGGGCGACGGATTCGTAATCATCCGAGGAGGCGGGATCCCGGCCTTGAACGTCATCGGCTACAATCGCCGGGTCGACTGGGACGAACTCGTGGACCGCTTGCAGCACGTGATCGAGTCGAACGTGGCGCCGGTCATCGAATGATGGCTCCTGGGCGTTGACTGCATGAATGGGGCATCCCATCGGCAACCGGCGCCGGCATGAGACCGCATGAAGGAGAAAGCATGAGTACGAGTTCGAATGCAAGACTGGCCACTATTGCGGCAGTCGTCGCAGTGACGGCGGCGGGATGCGTCACGATCAACATCTATTTTCCCGCGGCGGCGGCGGAGCAGGCAGCCGACAGGATCATCGAAGAGGTGTGGCAATTGCGTGAGGGCGCCGCCGCCGGTGGCCAGCCCGCTGGAGAGGGAGAGGCAAAATGACAATACTCAACCGAATTCGCATTGCCCTGGTCGTGGCTGCGATGGCCATCGGCGGTTTTGCCGCCGCACAAGGCAATCTCGAGATCAACACCCCTGCGATCGCCGCGCTGAAGCAATCGATGCAGCAGCGCCACGCGCAGTTGGCACCGCTTTATGCGTCTGGTGCGGTCGGCCAGGCGAGCGACGGGAATGTGGCCTTGCGCGATGCCTCCAGCGTGCCGCTGGCGCAACGCGGGCAGGTCAACGCGCTCATTGCGGCGGAGAACGCCGATCGGGCTGCGCTCTACAGGGAAATCGCGCGCGCCAATGGCCACCCCGAATGGGAGGCCGATGTACGCAAGACCTTTGCTCAGCGCTGGATGGACCGCGCCCAGCCGGGCTGGTGGGTGCAGGAATCCGGGGGCTGGACCCAAAAGTAATGACGACGCTCGTCTTCGACATCGAGACCATTCCGGACGTGGCCGGAATCCGGGCCCTGAACGACCTGCCCGAGGAACTCGACGACTTCGAGGTCGCCGAGTTCGGATTTCAGCAGCGCCGTGCGGCAACCGGAACGGATTTTCTGCAGCACCATCTGCAGCGTGTCGTGACGATTTCCTGCGTGCTGCGTGACGCGAGCCAGTTTCGCGTGTTTTCCCTGTCCGAGCCGGATTGCGGCGAGGGCGAGATCATCCAGCGTTTCTTCGACGGAATCGAGCGCTACACTCCCCAGATCGTCTCCTGGAACGGCGGGGGTTTCGACCTGCCGGTGCTGCACTATCGGGGCCTGATACATGGCGTGTCGGCGCCGCGCTACTGGGACCAAGGCGAAGGCGACTACAACGACTCGCGCGACTTCAAGTGGAACAGCTACCTTGGACGCTACCATAGCCGGCATCTGGATCTCATGGATCTGCTCGCGCTCTACCAGCCGCGCGCAAGCGTGCGCCTCGACGAACTGGCCAAGCTGACGGGTTTCCCCGGAAAGCTCGGGATGGACGGGTCGGCCGTCTGGCAAGCGTGGCTGGAGGGTCGCATCGCGGAGATCCGCGACTACTGCGAAACCGACGTGGTCAACACCTACCTGGTGTTTCTTCAGTTCCAGCGTATGCGCGGGCAGATCGATGCCGCATCACTGACAGTCGAACTTGCGCTGGTGCGCGAATCTCTGGAGCGTCTGGACGCGCCGCACTGGAAGGCCTTCCTGAACGCGTGGAAACCCGATTGACCGGACCGATGGCTCTTGCCGTGCAGCGAAGCCTGTGTAGCGAAAAGCCTTTGACAGCCGCTGTCGAGGCATTATAATTCCCGGCTCTTAGCAGGCGCGTAGCTCAGTTGGTTAGAGCACCACCTTGACATGGTGGGGGTCGTTGGTTCGAATCCAATCGCGCCTACCAGATTCCGGGAGTTGTACAGATGTTTCGAACTAGCACCGAATCGGTAAACTGACTATCTCGGGCTACGCGTATATGCAAGAAAGTGCGGCTCGACCGCACTTTTTTTTTGCCCCGATTGTGCTGAAACACCTGAGTCTGAGGCTCGATACATGCCCATCATCACGCTCCCTGACGGCTCCAAGCGCAGCTTCGACAGTCCGGTCACGGTGGCCGAGGTCGCGTCATCCATCGGGGCCGGGCTGGCCAGGGCGGCATTGGCCGGCAGGCTGGACGGTCGCATGGTCGATCTGTCCCATCGGATCGCCGACGACGGCGAACTGGCCATCATTACCGACAAGTCCGACGAGGGACTTGAGATCATCCGCCACTCGACGGCGCATTTGCTTGCGCATGCGGTCAAGGAACTGTTTCCGGATGCGCAGGTGACCATAGGCCCGGTGATAGAGAACGGCTTCTACTACGATTTCGCCTACAAGCGGCCCTTTACGCCGGAGGACCTCGAGAAGATCGAGGCGCGCATGACGGAACTCGCCAAGGCCGAGATTCCGGTCTCGCGTGAGGTGTGGGCGCGTAACGATGCCGTCGAATTCTTCAAGGCCCAGGGGGAACACTACAAGGCCGAGATCATCGCGTCGATTCCCGAGGCGGAGGACGTTTCGCTTTACCGGCAGGGCGACTTCATCGATCTTTGCCGCGGCCCGCACGTACCCTCCACCGGGAAACTCGGCGTCTTCAGGCTGACCAAGGTCGCCGGAGCATACTGGCGAGGCGATTCAAGGAACGAGATGCTCCAGCGCATTTACGGCACCGCCTGGGCGAAGAAGGAGGACCTGGCGGCCTACCTGCACATGCTGGAAGAGGCGGAGAAGCGGGATCATAGAAAGCTTGGTCAGCAACTCGACTTCTTTCACTTCCAGGACAATGCTCCCGGCTCGGTCTTCTGGCATCCCAAGGGTTGGACCCTGTTCCAGGCCCTGATCAACTACATGCGCCGGCGTCAGGACGAGGCGGGCTACGTCGAGGTAAACACGCCGGACGTGATGGACCGCGGCCTGTGGGAAACGTCGGGGCACTGGCAGAACTACCGTCAGCACATGTTCACGACCGAGACCGAAGATGAGCGCGTATTTGCGCTCAAGCCGATGAACTGCCCGGGCGCGGTGTCGATGTTCGCCCAGGGCTTGAAGAGCTATCGCGACCTGCCCCTGCGCATGGCCGAGTTCGGCAAGGTCCATCGCTACGAACCGTCGGGGGCGCTGCATGGCCTGTTGCGGGTACGCCATTTCACTCAGGACGATGCCCACATCTTCTGCACCGAGGCGCAGATGGAGCAGGAGTGCAAGGATGTCGTCGAACTGATCCTCGACATCTACAAGGACTTCGGGTTCGACAACATCCGTATCAAGCTGTCGACGCGACCGGACAGCCGGATCGGAAGCGACGAGACCTGGGACACGCTCGAAGGGGCGCTTGCCGGTGCACTCGACGGCATGGGCATCCGGTACGAACTGTTTCCGGGTGAGGGCGCGTTCTATGGGCCAAAGCTGGAATTCGTCCTGCGCGACACGATCGGTCGTGACTGGCAGTGCGGCACGCTTCAGGTGGACATGAACCTGCCCGAGCGTTTCGACATCAGCTATGTCGCCGACGACAACTCGCGCCGTCGCCCCGTGATGCTTCACCGTGCGATGTTCGGATCGCTGGAGCGCTTCACTGGGATACTGATCGAACACTATGCAGGTGCGCTTCCGCTGTGGCTCGCGCCTGTCCAAGGGGTGGTGCTGAACATTTCGGAGGGGCAGTCGGCGTATGCCGCCGAGGTCGCGAGAAAGCTCAGGAAGGCCGGCTTTCGGGTCGGGGCGGATTTGCGCAACGAGAAGATTAACTATAAAATCCGCGAGCATAGCGTGCACAAGCTGCCCTACCAGATCGTCGTGGGCGAGAAGGAGAAGCAGGCGGAGGTCGTTTCGGTGCGCGCGCGGGGAGGCCATGACCTTGGCCAAATGTCCCTCGACTCGCTGATCGGGCGCTGGCGTCGCGAAGTGGAAGCGAAAGCCGGCCCGGTCTGATATTGGTATACATGGAGAACTGAACCATCGCTCAAGATAAGAAGCAGCGCGTCAATGGAGAAATCAACGCGCCCGAAGTCCGGCTAGTGGGAGATGACGGGGAACAACTCGGCATCGTTTCCTTGAACACGGCTCTTGGCATTGCCGACGAAGCAGGCTTGGATCTCGTCGAGATCGCACCGATGGCGGAGCCGCCGGTATGCAAGGTGATGGATTACGGCAAGTTCAAGTACCAGGAGCAGAAAAAGGCTCACGAGGCCAGACTGAAGCAGAAGCAGGTTCAGGTGAAGGAGGTCAAGCTTCGCCCCGGGACCGACGAGAACGACTACCAGATCAAGCTGCGTAATCTGAGGCGCTTTCTGGAAGAGGGTGACAAGGCGAAAGTGACCCTGCGCTTTCGGGGGCGCGAGATGGCTCACCAGGAAATCGGGATGCGCCAGCTCGAACGGGTCAAGGCCGATCTGGAAGAGATTGCGGTGGTCGAGCAGATGCCCAAGATGGAAGGGCGCCAGATGATCATGGTGATCGGGCCCAAGAAGGGGCGCTGATCGACATCAAGAGCATTTGCGCTTTGGCTTCGTGCGGGCCGAAGTGCAAGAAGCGGCTAAGCGCACGCAGGTGCGTGAGCCGCAAGACAAGTGGTGTCGGGTCATCAAATGTGCCGAAGCACGGCGCTACCTGGCAGCATGTGAAAATACGGAGTCAGTAAATGCCGAAGATGAAGACAAAGAGCGGGGCGGCCAAGCGCTTCAAGGTCCGCGCAAGCGGCGGGATCAAGCGGTCCCAGGCGTTCAGGCGTCACATCCTTACCAAGAAGACGACGAAAGCGAAGCGGCAGCTGCGTGGCATGACCGACGTTCATGCTGCGGACAAGAAGCTGATCCGCGCCATGCTTCCGTACGCCTGACAGGAGACCACCATGCCCAGAGTAAAACGTGGTGTAACCGCCCGCGCGCGTCACAAGAAGGTACTCGACCAGGCCAAGGGTTATCGTGGTCGTCGCAAGAATGTCTATCGCATCGCCAAACAGGCGGTGATGAAGGCAGGTCAGTACGCGTACCGTGACCGCCGTCAGCGCAAGCGTCAGTTCCGCGCACTGTGGATCGCACGAATCAATGCCGCCGCTCGTGAATTGGGTCTGACATACAGCACCTTCATGAACGGGCTGAAGAAGGCTGCGATCGATGTCGACCGCAAGGTTCTGGCCGATCTGGCCGTATTCGACAAGCCCGCTTTTGCCGCGCTTGCGGACCAGGCCCGGGCCAAGCTAGCCGCCTGATACAAGGTGGCGCAGAAAAAGGAGGCCTGGCCTCCTTTTTTTTCTGGACCATCCAGTGAATGCAAATGGATAATCTTGATCAACTTGTCGAAGATGCGATCGCGCTGTTCGCGGCTGCTTCCGACGTCGCACAGCTCGAGCAGGCCAAGGCGCGTTTTCTCGGCAAGACGGGTGCGGTCACCGAGCGACTGAAGAGTCTGGGCAAATTGCCACCGGGCGAGCGGCGGGCAGTCGGAGCAGAGATCAATCGCGTCAAGGGCGCGTTGGAGGCGGCACTCGAAGCACGTCGCGGGGCCTTGCGCGAGGCGCGACTGTACGCGCAACTGGCGGCCGAGTCGCTGGACGTCACCATGCCCGGCCGCGGAGTCGGGCACGGCGGCCTTCATCCGGTCACGCGAACGCTGGAGCGCGTCGAGCGCTTGTTCGGATCGATCGGATTCATCGTCGCCGACGGCCCCGAGATCGAGACCGACTGGCACAACTTCACTGCCCTGAACACACCGGACAACCACCCGGCCCGTTCGATGCATGACACCTTCTATCTGGAAGGTCGCGACGACGTGCTGCTGCGCACGCATACGAGTCCCGTGCAGATCAGGGCAATGTTGGCCCACGTCGAACGTCATGCGGCTGAACAGGCAATGCCGGACATACGTGTCATCGCGCCAGGCCGTGTCTACCGCGTCGACTCCGACGCCACTCATTCGCCGATGTTTCATCAGGTTGAAGGTCTGTGGGTAGGCGAGTCGGTCAGCTTTGCGGACCTCAAGGGCGTGATCGTCGCGTTTCTGCGCAAGTTCTTCGAGTCCGAGGACCTGCAGGTACGCTTCCGACCGTCGTTCTTCCCCTTTACCGAACCGAGCGCCGAGATCGACGTGGCGTTCATGAGCGGGACGCTGAAGGGCCAGTGGCTGGAGATCGCGGGTTGCGGCATGGTGCACCCGAACGTGCTGCGTTTTGGCGGCATCGATCCCGAGCGCCATACCGGATTCGCGTTCGGCATGGGTCTCGACCGCCTGGCCATGTTGCGCTACGGGGTGAATGATCTGCGCCTCTTCTTCGAAAACGATCTGCGCTTCTTGACCCAGTTCAGGTAAACGATCATGCAATTCCCGGAAAGCTGGCTGCGAAGCTTCGTCAATCCGCAACTCGACAGCACGGAACTCGGTCATCTGCTCACGATGGCCGGGCTCGAGGTCGAACAATGCGATCCCGTTGCACCGGCGTTCTCGGGTGTCGTCGTGGCCTCCATCATCGAAGCGGTACCGCATCCTGCCGCCGACAAACTCAAGATCTGCACGGTCGACGCCGGCTCGGGCGAACGGCTGCAGATCGTCTGTGGCGCGCCGAATGCCGCGGTCGGCATGAAGGTGCCGCTTGCAAGAGTGGGCGCCAGGCTGTCTGGTCTGGAGATCGGGCAAGCGAGACTGCGCGGCGTCGACTCCTTCGGCATGCTGTGTTCGGCACGCGAACTCGGCTTGTCGGATGATCACGCCGGCTTGCTCGAACTTCCCGTGGACGCGGAACTCGGTGCCGGCGTACGGGAACTGCTCGCGCTGGACGACATGCTGTTTACGATCAAGCTCACCCCGAATCGATCGGACTGCCTGAGTCTGGCCGGGATCGCCCGCGAGGTGTCGGCACTGACGGGAGCGCCGCTGAGCATGCCGCCATTCGTGCCGGTCGAGCCGACGATTGCCGATCGCAGGGACATCGTGCTCGATGCGCCCGATGGCTGTCCTCGCTATTGCGGACGAATTCTGCGAGGCGTGGATCCGTGGGCACCGAGCCCCGAGTGGGTGAAGCTGCGGCTTCGGCACTGCGGGGTGCGTCCGATCAGCGCACTCGTCGATGTGACCAACTACGTGATGCTCGAGCTTGGGCAGCCGCTGCACGTCTTCGACGATGACAAGCTTTCCGGAGCGATCCATGTCCGCTATCCGCGAGAAGGCGAATCGGTGCTGCTTCTCAACGAGCAGACGGTCACACCGGCCGCGGACACGCTTCTGATCGCCGACGAGGCCAGGGCGCTCGCACTTGCCGGCATCATGGGGGGCGAGGATACCGGCGTGACGCTCGAGACGACCAATGTGTTCCTGGAGAGCGCGTTCTTCGCGCCGGAGGCGATCGCGGGACGGGCCCGCGCATTCGGCTTCAATTCGGATGCATCGCACCGCTTCGAGCGCGGCGTCGATTTCGCGCTCGCAAGTCGCGCCATCGAGCGCGCGACGCAGCTCATTGTCGACATTTGCGGTGGTCGTGCCGGTCCGGTTGTCGAGGCCGTGTCGGCCCCGCATCTGCCCGCCCGCGACCCGGTGCGCCTGCGCCCCGACCGGGTGCGCAAGGTACTCGGGATCGAACTCGACGATGCCGCCATGGTTCGATTGCTTGAGAGCGTGCATCTGGCAGTGGAAGCAGCGGATGGGCAGTTCGCGGTGGTCCCGCCGTCGTTTCGCTACGACATTGCTATCGAGGAGGATCTGATCGAAGAGATCGTGCGTCTGCACGGTTACGATGCCATCCCCGCACTGTCGCCGAAGGGGCGCCTCGAAATGCTCGATCATGGCGAATCGGTCCGCTCCGTGTGGACCATTCGCAGGATGCTCGCGGACCGGGATTACCAGGAGGTGATCAACTACGCTTTCGTGGATGAAGCGTGGGAGCGGGATTACTGCGCGAGCATCGATCCCATCCGCCTGGCCAATCCGATTGCGAGCCAGATGAGCGTGATGCGTTCCAGCCTCATCCCCGGTCTGGCGGCGAATCTTGCCGCGAACCGCAATCGCCAGCAGGAACGGGTACGCCTGTTCGAGACGGGCCGTTGCTTCGAACACAAGGCCGATGGTGAGCCTGTCGCCGGTTTTCATCAACCGCTCAAGCTCGCGGTGCTCGCTGCGGGCCCGGCCCTGCCCGAGCAGTGGGGGGTGCCCCAACGGCAGGTGGATTTCTACGACGTCAAGGGTGATCTCGAAGCCTTGTTCGGCTCGTCAGCTCTTTCTTTCGAGACGCTCTCCGACCCGGCCCTGCACCCGGGGCGGGCGGCCTCGGTGCATCTGGACGGCCGCCGCATCGGCATTGTCGGTGACTTGCACCCCGTGTGGGTCGATCGCTATGAACTTGGGCCCGCGCCGGTGGTATTCGAGCTCGAACTGGAGGCGGTTCTGCAGGACAAGGTTCCCGCTTACCGTGAAATATCACGCGTTCCCGCAGTGGCGCGTGATGTAGCCTTGATCGTCGACACCCAGTGGAGTGTGGCCCGGGTACTGGAGATCCTGAAGGAAGCCGTGCCGCCGATAGTGCGGTCGATCGAGTTGTTCGACGTGTACCATGGCAAGGGCATCGAGCCGGAGAAAAGGAGCCTTGCATTCAGAGTCTTGATGCAAGATACTCAACGAACGCTTGAAGATGCGGAGGTCGATGCGGCGATCGCGGCAATCGTCAGCAAGGCAGAGACCTCCCTTGGCGCGCGCCTGCGTGGATAGTTAAATGAATGTGACTCTGACCAAAGCGGAACTGGCTGATCTGCTCTTCGAGCGGGTTGGACTGAACAAGCGCGAAGCCAAGGACATGGTGGAAGGCTTCTTCGAGGAGATTCGGCTTGCGCTCGAACGGGGCGAGGCCGTGAAGCTGTCCGGGTTCGGTAACTTTCAATTGCGTGACAAGCCTCAGCGGCCTGGCCGCAACCCCAAGACCGGCGAGGAGATTCCGATCTCTGCCCGCAGGGTGGTCACCTTCCATGCCAGTCAGAAGCTGAAGGCCGCCGTGGAGCAGTTGAGCGATGCAAGCAAGCAGCCCTGACGAGTCGTCGGATCAACTGCCTCCGATACCGGCAAAGCGCTATTTCACCATCGGTGAGGTGAGTGATTTGTGCGGGGTGAAACCTCATGTCCTGCGTTACTGGGAGCAGGAATTCACGCAACTGAAGCCGCTCAAGCGGCGGGGAAACCGCCGCTATTACCAGCATCACGAGGTGCTGTTGATCAGGCGTATCCGCGAACTGCTCTATCAGGAAGGCTTCACCATATCCGGTGCGCGAAACCGCCTGGGCGAATCCGCTATTCACGAACATGAGGAAGTCGAGGAAGCTGCGCGGCTGAGGGCGCTCACCGCCGAACTGCGGTCCGAGATCGTCGAGACGCTGAACCTGCTGCGGGCCTGATTGCCACACTGGCAGATGTCGTTGCAACTGCTATAATGCGCGCCTGTGTCGGGGCGTAGCGCAGCCTGGTAGCGCACTTGCATGGGGTGCAAGGGGTCGCGAGTTCGAATCCCGCCGCCCCGACCATTCGAATCAAACACTTGGGCCATTCTTCGGAGCGGCCTTCTTGTTTTCCTGGCCCGGATCAGCATTCTGGTAGCCATTTGGTCGCCGTAGACCGGGGCGCTTGTGTTGGCGTTATCGATACCCATGCGCTTGCACCACGGTTATGCCATATCGAAACTCCACGCCGTCGTGCACCTTTTTTGCGCCCCAATGGTGTAGTCAGTATACTCAGCCCGGTAACAGGAACAGGCTGTGGTTCGAGCGCCCCTGCCAAAGTCTGGAAGCATTCATATAAGAACCGGGGCGCGGCACCAGAGGAGGAGGAGGGGCATTCATGACCGGGAACCAATCCGGCGTGCCCGTCGTGGCTGATCTCGGGGCCATCATCAAGTGGCTCCAGCGCCGCGGGCGGTTGGTTCGTGTTCGTTCCGAAGTTGACCCGGCCTACGAACTCGCGTCCATCGCCGCGCGATTCGAGGGTGGGCCGCGTGCCGTCCTTTTCGAGAAGGTCAAGGGCAGTCGCTACCCCGTGTTCACCGGACTGTACTGGTCGCGCGAGTTGCTGGCGAGCCTGCTCGGGCGCACCGAGCAGGCGCTACCCCAGTACGTTTCCGAGTGCATCCGCGACTGGCAGCAGCGACCCGTCGCGCCTGTGGTGGTCGACAAGGGCCCCGTGCTCCAAGTGACCGAACCGGCGGTGGATCTGTCCAGACTGCCGATTCCGACCCATGCCGAACTCGATGGCGGGCCCTATTTCGATGCCGCAGTGGTCATTGCCAAGGATCCCGAGACCGGCGTGCGCAATGCCTCGATTCAGCGCTTCATGGCCATTGGCAAGGATCGCCTGGTCATCAACATCGACGCCGGGCGCCACCTCGAGACCTACCTCGAGAAGGCAGCCGCGCTTGGGCAATCGCTGCCCTTCACGCTCAACGTCAGCGTCGGGCCAGGGCTCCACTTCGCCGCGGCAACGCCTGCCGAGGCGGCGCCGATCGATACGGACGAACTGGGTATTGCCAGCCGTTTCCACGGAAGACCGCTTGAACTGGTGCCCGGCACGACCTCGTCCGTAGAGATGGTGGCACACGCCATGTTCGCCCTGGAGTGCGAGATGATCCCGGGGGAGTTGCACGAGGAGGGCCCGTTCGCCGAGGTGACCGGCTATTACGCGACGGTCGCCCCGCGGCCGCTGGTGCGCGTCAGGCGGCTGCACCGGCGCCGGCAGCCCGTGTTCCACACCATTCTCTCCGGCATCGAAGTCTTCAATTCGGTTGGCCTGCTCGGCGAAGCGAATGTCCTGGCGCTGCTTCAGAAGCAGGTCCCCGGGGTCAGGGACGTCTATTTTTCCCATGGCGGGTGCGGTTTCTACCACGCCGTGGTGCAGATTTCGCAAAGGCGCGCCGGTTGGGCAAAACAGTCCCTGATGGCGGCCTTTGCCGCCTTTCCACCCCTGAAGATGGTGACGGTTGTTGACGACGACGTGGATATCCGCAACCCTGCTGACGTCGAATGGGCGATGGCAACGCGACTCGATCCCAGGCAGGGGATCATGGTGGTGGAGAACGTGTTCGGTCACGGGCTCAATCCGTCGTTTCCGGGTTACCTCGGCACCAAGGTGGGCTTCGATGCGACGCGACCATTTCCACACCGATCGAATTATGACCGGGCAAAGGTGCGCGATGTGACGCTCGACGGGTTCGATCTGGTTATCCCCGATGTTGTTTCGTGAATCGGCAGATCCGTGGCGCGGCCGGCTGTTCGCGCAAACCCGCTGTTTACCCAACGTAATCGTGAGGTGAGAACATGAACGGTCCCTTGTTGCTTTCAAGATTTGCTCTCTCGCTTGTATTCGGCCTGCTTGTCCTGGTCGCTCCGATCACCCTGAGGGCAGCGGAAATCACCCTTACCTACGCCTTCTTCGCTCCCGCGGGGACGTTCCCGGGCAAGCAGATGGCGCACTGGGCTGAGGAGGTCAATAAGCGGACCGGCGGCAAGGTCGAGGTGCAGACCTTTCCCGCGGGCACGCTGCTCGGCGCCAGGGAGATGTACGACGGCGTGAGCAAGGGTGTCGCCGACATCGGCCTGGGAGCTCCCTCCTACGACCCCGGACGCTTTCCCCTGACGTCCGGCGTTTCGCTCCCGATGGGTTTCACGAATGCCACCGTGGCGAGCCGCACGCTATGGGAACTGACCCAGGAGTTCCAACCCAAGGAGTACGAGAATTTCAAAGTGATCGCCATGTTCACCACCGAGCCTGGCTACATCCAGTCCCGAAATCCGGTTCGCAATGCCGCCGATCTCAATGGCATGAAGTTGCGTGCTGCCGGGACCGGCGTGCCGGTGCTCAGTGCGCTGGGCGCGGCTCCGGTCGGCATGCCGATGCCCGAGGTGCCGCAGTCGGTACAGACCGGGGTCATAGACGGCACCATGACGTCCCGTGAAGTGCTGCAGGACTTCAAACTTGCCGAATCGCTCAAGTTCGTTACCGACTATCCGACCGTCGTCGTCACTTTTGCGGCGGTGATGGATCGCAAGCGCTGGGAAAAACTGCCCGCCGATGTGCAGAAGGTCATCGAGGAACTCGCACCTGAGATGGCTGTCTGGACCGGTCAATACCATGACAAACAGAATGTCGGTGCTGCGCTCGAGTGGGCCGCCAAGGAGCATGGCCTCCAGACGCTCTCCCTGTCCCCCGACGAGCGCGCCCAGTGGGATGCCAAGCTCAAGCCGATGGAGGAGGCGTGGGTGGCAGAGATGACCGCGAAAGGGCTGCCAGCCGTGGAGTACCTGACTCGCCTGCGTGAGTTGCGCGACCAGTTCGCGAACCAGCAGTGACCGATTCTGATCCGGCGACCGAGGGCGTTACCGCGCGCCCGGCCGGCGCCGGACTGCACCGGGCCATGCAGCTGCTGGAGGGGCTGAGTGCGTTCGTCAACCGGGTACTCGCCTGGATGGCCGGTCTCGCCCTGGCCGCGATGATGCTTTTTGCGGTTGCCGACATGGTCCTTCGAGCGCTTGGGCGCCCGGTAGCCGGTTCATACGAAGTGATCGGATGGTTGTCGGCCGGGGCAATGGCCCTGGCGCTCGGCTCCGTGCAACAGCATCGCGGCCATGTATCGATGAGCATCCTGGTGGTCCGCCTTGCGGGACGTGCGCGGGCGGCGGTCGAGGCGCTGACGAGCCTGATGTCGTTGTTGCTGTTCGTGGCCGTTACGTGGTACGTCGCGCGTTATGGCCGTGTGCTGCAGGAAACCGGGTCGCTGTCTGAAACGCTGCGGGCGATCGTCTATCCCTGGGTCTACCTGGTTGCCGCGGGAGGTGCGGGGCTTGCACTCGCCCTGCTGATCGACTTTCTCCACTCCGCAGGCCGCTTCCTATCCCCGCATGGACGTCGACCTTAGCGGCCTTGGCCGAGAGTCAGGAGAAGTGCTTCATGGATCCGGTTTCCGTCGCCCTCGTGGGTCTGGTCGTAATGTTCCTGTTCATGTTGCTCGGCATGCCGATAGCGTTCGCGATGGTGCTGGCCGGTGTGCTCGGAAACGCCTACCTCCTTTCAGTCCCTGCGGCGACCCACCTGCTCTCGACCAATGTCTGGGACCAGTTTTCCTCGTATGGCCTGAGCGTGATCCCTCTGTTCGTCCTGATGGGGCAGTTCGCATACAGGGCCGGCGTCACCGAGCGGCTCTACGTCGCGGCCTACAAGTGGGTGGGGCGACTCCCGGGCGGCCTGGCCGGCACCACTGTCGCGGCCTGCGCCGGTTTCTCGGCCATCTGCGGTTCCAATTCGGCGACTACGGCCACCATGGGTACCATTGCGCTTCCGGAGATGCGGCGCTACCGCTACGACCAGGCCCTCAGCGCTGGCGCGATCGCCGTCGGCGGCACGCTTGGCGTGGTCATCCCGCCGAGCGTGGTACTGATCGTGATTGCAGTGCAGACCGAACAGTCGCTGCTGCGGCTTTTTCTCGCCGGCATCTTGCCGGGACTGCTTCTGACGCTGCTGTTCCTGCTGACCATCGTGGGGATGTGCTTGCATAACCCGAAGCTCGGTCCATTGGGGCCGGTGACCAGCCTGAGGGAGAAGCTTGCCTCGATTTCCGGGGTCGTTGAAACGCTGATTCTGTTCGCGTTGGTGATCGGAGGGCTGTACCTGGGCTGGTTTACGCCGACGGAGGCCGGCGCGGCGGGGGCTTTCGGCGCCCTGGTAATCGGCGTGATGCGCCGCCGGCTGTCGCTGCGCGGGATCGTCCAGTCCATCAGCGAGACTCTGCGCATCTCGGCCATGGTGGTCCTGCTGATTACGGGGGCGGTACTGTTCGGTCGCTTTCTTACGGTCTCCCGCCTGCCCTTCGAGCTTGCCGACTGGGCTGCTTCCCTGCCGGTAGAGCCCGGCTTGATCCTGCTGGTGGTACTGATGATCTACCTTGTCGGCGGTGCGCTGATGGATGCACTCGGTTTTCTGGTGGTCACGATTCCGATCTTCTACCCCCTTGCGGCCGCACTCGGTTTTGACCCCGTCTGGTACACGGTGATGCTGACGATCGTCACGACGATGGGGGCGGTGACGCCGCCGGTGGGCGTCAATGTGTTCATTGTCAAGGGGCTCGCCCCCGATATCCCGATCCATACGATATTCCGCGGCGTAGCCTACTTCATGCTTTCGTACGTCTTGTGCATCGCCTTGATGTGGGCGTTCCCGGGTACGGTGCTATACCTTCCGAACGCCTTGCTCGGCTAGATCCTTGTCCGGGATCCGCCATGACCCGATGGAGGGTGCGACCCCGCGCCAGTGCTGTTGACTCCGTCAGCCGGGAGGAATGTTCGTTGGAACGACAGGAGGAAGTATGAGAATCGCGGTGCTGGGCGGCGGGAATGGTTCTTACGCTGCGGCGGCGGATCTCTCCCGTCTGGGGCACCACGTATCCCTGTGGCGGCGTGATCGACAGCAGCTTCAGACGGTTCGTGCGACGGGTATGCTGACCTTGAGGGATGCCTCAGGGCGTCATGATGTAGCTCTTGCGCGGGTAGCGAATGACATTGGCGATGCTGTCGGCGCGGCCGAACTGATCGTCGTGCCAGCCCCCGCGTTTGCGCAGGAGGACATTGCACAGGGGCTCGCGCCGCACCTCTCGGATGGTCAAGTGATTTTCCTGCCACCCGGCACGTTCGGCAGCTACGCAATGATGCGGGTGCTCAGACGCGCCGGGTGCGTGGTGGATGTGTCGATAGCCGAAACGGGGACGCTGCCGTGGCTGGCACGAAAGCACGGTCCCGCCGAGGTCTCCATCACGATCCGTGCCACACGTCTGCCGACCGGGGTGTTCCCCGCCAGGAATGCCCCGCGTGCCTTCCCGGTTCTCCAGGCGGTATTTCCGTCGGTGGAACCCATCGAAGATGCGCTTGCCGGCGCGTTGATGAACGCGGGTCCGATCATCCATCCGCCGCTGATAATGATGAATGCCGGCCCTCTCGAACATTTCGACAGTTGGGATATTCACAACGAGGGTACTCAGCCGTCGATTCGACGCGTCACGGATGTGCTTGACGGTGAACGGATCGCCGTCAGGGAACGACTGGGATACGTCGGGGAACATTTCCCTTTGAGCGATCATTACAGCAGCGATCGGTGGATGTACGGCGACGCGCACGGCAGGCTGGTGGACAGCGGCGACTGGCGTGAGCACATCGTCCTTACCGAGCACCGCTACATGGTCGAAGACGTTCACTACGGACTTGCGTTTCTGGTTTCCGTCGCCGATTGGGCGGGTGTGCCTGCTCCGGTCGCAAGCGGGTTGCTGTCCATCGCGTCGGCGATATGCGGCAAGGATCTGCGCAAGGGCGCTCGAACGCTTGGAGCACTGGGGCTGGCGGGCCTGTCACGTCACGGGATGGCGGCCCTTCTCGACCGAGGGGAAGTTCGATGAACCCACCGGCAGTGGCCGCACTCGGGGCGGGTCGCATGGGGCGAGGGATTGCCCTGGCGTTTGCTTGCGCCGGGCAGCGTGTGCTCCTTGCAGACGTCAAGGAGCGCAGTCGCAGTGATTTCGAGCGTTTGCGCGACGAGGCATTGCGCGATATCGAGGGACAGATCGAAGTGCTCGTCGAAGTCGGTCTCGTCCCACGTCGTGCGATGCGGAAAATTCTGGGGAGGATCGGGGTCTGCGGTCGAGCGGCTGCCGGCAGCCAGCTGCCACACGTCGATCTGATCTTCGAAGGCGTGCCGGAGGTGATGGAGGCAAAATCCGAAGCCCTTGCCTTTGCATGCCGCTGGTTGCCCGAGGAGGCGATCGTTGCATCGACCTCGTCAACGTTCCTGTCGACCGCACTTGCCGAAATGGTATCCAATCCACGACGCTTTCTTAACGCTCATTGGCTGAATCCCGCCCATCTCATCCCGTTGGTCGAAATCTCTCCTCACGCGGGTACGGATCCCCGGGCAACACAGCGGCTGCGCGAAATTCTCGAGAACATCGGAAAAGTCGCGGTTCTGTGCGGGCCCTCGCCCGGATACATCGTTCCGCGCATGCAGGTATTGCTCATGAACGAGGCGGCACGGATGATCGAAGAGGGAGTGGCCACTGCCGAGGACATCGATCGCGCCACGCGGTACGGATTCGGCGTTCGCTATGCGGCGATGGGGGTCGTTGAATTCATTGACGTCGGAGGGAACGACATCCTCTATTACGCAAGCCGCTATCTGAGCGAGGCGCTTGGCAATGAGCGTTACGCGAGTCCCCGGATCGTTGGCCGGAACATGGTGCAGGGGTGCAACGGGCTTCGCGACGGGAAGGGTTTCTACGACTGGACGGACAGGAATATCGCGGAGTATCGGCGACAGAGTATGGCCCGGCTCGTGGAAGTCCTGCGAATTGCCGAGAGGCTTCCGCTCATGGCCGATGTCGCGACGACAGGGCCCGGAAAGAACGACGCCAGGAGGCAGCCTTGATGGTGTTTGCCTGGCGTCCGCGTCCGTCCTCTCCACCCGTTCGATTCTTGCCCCGATCCGAGTCTTCAGGCGGCTCTTGAGCTCCATGCTAATATGCTCTCAGCCTCTGCAACGCGGGGGCTCGCGTGGCGACCCTGTTTCATTTCTGACGAACGAGAATGCGGATCCTGCTCAGTAACGACGACGGCTATTTTGCGCCCGGACTCGAGGCTCTGGCCGAAGCGCTGCATGGCCTGGGGGAGATCATCGTCGTCGCACCGGAACGCGATCGCAGCGGTGCAAGCAACTCGCTCACTCTCGACCGCCCGCTCTCGCTGAAGACGGCTGCGAACGGATTCCATTTCGTCAATGGTACGCCCACCGACTGTGTTCATCTGGCCGTCACGGGCATGTTCGATCATCTGCCTGACATGGTCGTTTCCGGAATCAACCACGGGGCGAACATGGGTGACGACACGGTCTATTCGGGCACCGTCGCCGCAGCGACCGAAGGATTCCTGCTCGGCGTGCCGTCGATCGCGGTATCGCTTGTGAGCAAGGCGGCGAGCGACTTCACGTCGGCGGCGCGCGTTGCTCGAGGGCTGGTCGAGCGTTTTCAGCGCCAACCGCTGAAGCAACCGGTCCTGTTGAACGTGAATATTCCGGACTGCCCGTACGATGAACTGCGGGGATTGCGCGTGACTCGCCTTGGAAAGCGGCACAAGGCCGAGCCCGTCATTCGGGACAAGAGCCCGAGGGGAGAAACCGTCTATTGGATAGGGCCGGCCGGGCAGGCGGCCGACGCGGGTGAGGGAACGGATTTCAATGCGGTGAGGGAAGGCTTCGTGTCGGTCACGCCGCTGCAGATCGATTTGACGCACAACGGTCTGATTCCGATCGTGTCGGACTGGCTTGCCGTATGAATATGCGCCACCGGGATCCGGGTCAGGCCCCGAATCGCGCGCTCGCCAGAATGCGCGAACGCCTGCAGACACAAGGTATTCGTGACGAGAAGGTCCTTGATGCGATGATGCGGGTGCCACGTGAGCGCTTCGTCGAGAAGGGGCTGTCGTTCAGTGCCTACGATGACACACCGCTGCCGATCGGATTCCAGCAGACGATCTCGCAACCTTTTGTTGTTGCGCGGATGATCGAAATATTGCGTTCCGGGCGCGAACTCGGGCGAACACTTGAGGTCGGTGCAGGATGTGGATATCAAGCTGCGGTGCTCTCGTTTCTTGCGACCGAGGTGTACGCTGTGGAGCGGATTCGTCCGCTCCTGGACAGGGCGAAAGAGAATCTGCGGCCGTTCAGATTTGCCAACGTGCGATTAAAATATGCAGACGGCAGCCTCGGTTTGCCGGAGGCCGCACCATTCGATACGATTATCGTGGCGGCGGCAGCCCGGGAAGTCCCGCTCGCGCTGAAGCAACAACTGGCGCCGGGCGGCAGAATGATGATTCCGGTCGGATCGGCAGACCAGCGGTTGATCCTGGTCGAACGACAAGGCAAGGTTTTCAAGGAAAGCCGGTTCGAGGCCGTGCGCTTCGTGCCGCTACTGAATGGAATGGAATGAAAGATACAGTCAATCGCCTCCGCTTCCGCTCTGCCGCCGCGCTGATCGCCATGCTTGCCGTTCTCGCCGGCTGCGCGTCGCAGACTGCGGCCCCTATCCGTCACAGCACGCCTCCACCTTCGACGACTCCATCCGCTGCGGCCCAGCAGGTCGAACGGACGCACGTCGTGCGTCCGGGCGATACGCTGATGGGCATAGGCAGACTCTATGGCCAGAGCGTGAATGACCTGATCTTCTGGAACAACATGATGGATCCCAACCAGTTGCGCGTGGGGCAGGAGATTCGGGTATCGCCACCGGGCGGGCTCCCCCCCGAGCCGATAGCGGTCGTGCGGCCGGTGGAGATACGGCCGATCACGCCGCCGGGTGGCGTGCAGGAGGTTCCGGTGATGCACGAGCCGCGTGGCGGACGGCAGCCATACAGCGATCAGGCATGGGCGGCGATCCGGCCGGATCTGGTTGCACCTCCCTCAAGACCGGTCGAGGCACCGCAACCCGCGGTCACGGATTCCGCGTGGTTGTGGCCAGCATCGGGTCAGGTCATCGCGGGATTCAATGAAGCGACCAACAAGGGGCTGGATATTTCGGGGAATCCGGGTGATCCTGTCATTGCCGCGGCAGCGGGAAAGGTGGTGTACTCGGGTGGGGGACTGCGCGGCTACGGTAACCTCGTGATCATCAAGCACGATGACGACTATCTTTCCGCGTACGCGCACAATCAGACCCTGCTGGTTCAGGAGGGTGACGAAGTCAGGAAGGGACAGCAGATCGCCGAGCTGGGCAGCACGGATGCGGACCGACCAAAGCTTCATTTCGAAATCAGGAGGCAGGGGCGTCCGGTCGATCCGGCTCAGTATCTGCCGGCACGCTGACGGAGAACACCCATGTACGATCCCGGCGATCATGACGAGAACGCTGGTCAGGAGCCGGATCTGCCTCCCGAGGTGGAGGTGCTCGGCGAGCCGGCTCCGCCGCCTTTCGAGAGCGAGTTTCTCAATGACGTCACGCAGATATATCTGAACGAGATCGGTGCCAACCCGCTCTTGACGGCGGAGGAGGAAGGGTCGCTGACGAGGCGCGTGAAGGGCGGTGATTTCTCGGCCAGGCAGGTCATGATCGAACGCAATCTGCGTCTGGTCGTGAATATCGCCAAACACTACCTCAATCGTGGAATCCCGCTTCTGGACCTGGTCGAGGAGGGCAACCTCGGCCTGATGCATGCCCTCGACAAGTTCGATCCGGAACGGGGGTTCCGGTTCTCGACCTACGCAACGTGGTGGATCCGGCAGAACATCGAACGTGCGATCATGAACCAGTCGCGCACGATCCGGCTTCCCGTGCATGTGGTCAAGGAGCTCAACCAGGTTCTGCGTGCCCAGCGGAACCTCGAAGCACTGGGCAACGGCGAATACACCCTTGAGGAAATCGCGAACCGGCTCGGGAAAACGGTCGACGATGTGCGTGCCTTGCTCGCCCTGAGCGAGCACACGGCTTCACTCGATGCTCCGCTCGAAGTCGATCCAACGCTTTCGATAGGGGAGTCGCTAGCTGACGATCATGTCGATCCGCCGGACTCGGGCATACAGAATGCCGAAGTCGAGAGTCTTGTCCGAGACTGGATTGCGAAGCTGAATGACAAGCAGCGTACCGTAATCAGGCACCGTTACGGCCTCGACGAATGCGAGGTGATGACGCTCGAGGAGTTGGCTTCGCGACTGGGGCTTACCCGGGAGCGGGTGCGTCAGATCCAGCTCGAAGCGTTGGGACAGTTGCGCCGTGCGATCAGGCGCCGCGGCATATCGCGTGACGTCCTGCTCTGATCCCCGGGTCCTGTTCCGTCCTCAGCGCACCGACGCGTACCGGGCCTCGAAGCGTATCCTGAGCGCCTCGGCCAGTTCGAACACCGACTTGGCGTAGAAGCTGCTTCGGTTGTAGCGCGTGATCACATAGAAATTGCGGTAACCGAGCCAGTACTCGGTGGCCTTGCCGGGTGTCGGCAGGTCGAACAGGGTCGCGGGAGAGCGATGCAACCGATCGCGTGCGGCCTCGACCCCGCTTTCAATGAGTTGCATCGGGTCGAGAGTGGGTTCGATTCCGGCGCGGATCAGGGGTTCCGGATCGAAACCCTCAGGCAGGGTCACCTCCACCGCAATCGGTTCTCCTCGCTGCCAACCGTGGGCGGCAAGGTAGTTCGCGACGCTCCCGATCGCGTCGATCGCATCGGACTCGAAGTCGATTACGCCGTTGCCGTCAAAGTCCACCGCGTATGCCCGGATACTGCTCGGTAGAAACTGGGGGTAGCCCAGTGCGCCGGCGAACGAGCCTCTGTAGCTGAAGGGGTCACGACCCTGTTCACGGGCGAGCAGGAACAGGTTCTCCAGTTCGCGCCTGAACAGCGGTGCCCGGGGGGGATAGTCGAAGGCCAGCGTGGCGAGCGCAGATACGGTCTCGAAGCTCCCGGTGTAGTTGCCGTAATGTGTCTCCACGCCGATGATGGCAGCGATGATTTCCGCGGGCACACCGAATCGATGGCTGGCGGCATCGATCGTGCTCCGGTAGTGCTGCCAGAAGTTGACGCCAGCCTCGATCCGTGCGTCATCGAGAAAGCGCGACCGATAACTCTGCCACGAGCGCGTCGCAGGAGTGCTCGGCGGACTGATCAGGCGGATCACCCGTTCGATGTGGCGTGCGCGATGCAGGGTTTCCCGCAGTTCGTCGCCATCGAAACCATGTGTCTCCTCCATCTCCCGGACGAAACTCAATGCGTCGTCATGCCTGAGAAACGAAGCACCCGCTGCGAACGGCGCGGCGGTCATGAGGAACAGCAACATCCAAAGTACGCGCGAAGTCATCTGATGGTCAGCTTCCGTATGCGTCGGGCGAGCCGACGAACATCTTCAAGGGCGGGTTCGCGCGCCGATCCATAACGCAGGCGCGCATAGCGCGCGGCGATTCCGCGAGTCTCTGCGGCGCAGTCGGGATGGGCGTCGGCCACTCGGTCAGCGTAATCCATCGGGCCCTCCCATGGCAACCTGGGCAGCCCCGCGCGGGCGAACTTCCTGCAGAAGGCGGACCAGGCCAGATCGAGTGGATCCGCCTTCCGATGCTGGACGAAAGCCCATCCGAACAGGAGGAGCATCAGGGCTCCCGTGCTTACCCCGAGCAATGCGGAAAGCGTCCTCCAGTCCGGCTCGGAGAAACCCAGACGTTCAATGAAGCCTCGCTGCCGTTCGCCGTCGAAACCGATCACGGCCTGATTCCATTCGTTCGACAGTGCATCCCATTGGTGCCGCAGCCCGCGGAGCCACGCCATTGCCGGGCGCATCATCAGGGGCAGTCGCTCGTCGCGTGGCAATGCTGCGGAAAGCCCGGACTCGATGCGCAGCGGAGCAGCCAGCGCGGTCGGATCGACCCTGCGCCAGCCCTCTCCCGGCAACCACACTTCGGTCCATGCGTGCGCATCGGACTGACGCACGACCAGGGTTCCGTCGACCGGATTGATCTCCCCTCCCTGGTAGCCCGTGACGACCCGGGCAGGAACACCGGCTGCGCGCATGATGAATGCGAATGCGGACGCGAAATGCTCGCAGAAGCCGCGGCGGTAATCGAACAGGAATGCGTCCACCGCGTCGCCGCCCATCAGGGGCGGCTGGAGCGTGTACGTGAGTTCGAGTCGGCTCATGTACTCGATCACGCGAGCGAGAATGACGCCGTGGCTGGTGTCCTCGCCCGCAAGATCCTGCGCAAGCGCACGGGCCCGCGGATTCGATCGCGGAGGCAGACTGCCCGCCTGCTTGAGAACGTTCCGGTCCTCGTTCACGCCCACCCTGGTCTCGGGGTACGCCTGAATCCGGAAGCGGGTTCGCGCACGCACCGGGCGTTCTGCAAGGATCTGATAGTCGCTCGTATAGCGCGACCGCGGCACTCCACCGCCTGGGAACTCGAGTCCCAGCAGCCATCGCTGGTTGTGCGGCTCGAGCGTCAGCATGTATGCATGCGACGGCCCGGTCGTTCCATATGCGGGTTCATTGCCGACCACGGGTCTTGCGGCGCGCCAGGTGCGTCCATCGAAGGTACTCAGGACCGGACCGCGCCAGTAACGTTGTCCTGGAGCGGGCGGTGCTCCCGAGAACTGTGCCCTGAACGCGATCGCATTCGACAGGCTCAGCTCACTGATCGAACCCGGTTCCATGGTATCTGAGAGACCGGACAGCCCACTATAGGCATCGGCAGGAAGGCCCCAGAGCGGTCCGGGGATGCGCGGGAACAGAAGGAACAACACCAGCAGGAAGGGAATCGCCTGCATCACGAGCACTGCGGCGGTGCGCAGGTTCTCACGAGCGGCTGCAGTCGGGGTGACAAGCGTCAACAGGGTGGCGGTTGCGAGCAATGCCCCGCCCAGGGCCAGGAGGGCGGCGGGCAGGGTCTGGCTGTAGAAGAAGAGCCCGAGCTGGAGAAACAGGCTCAACAACACCGCGATGCGAATGTCCCGACCGGAGGCCGTCTCGAACTGCTTGAGGCAAAGGAGCAGGGTAAGTAACGCGACACCGGGGTCCATGCCGAAGAAGTGACCGAAGTGGTATCGGACGCCGAGTGCGGCGGCGAGCGCCACGAGAATGATGACGGCGCGGCGCAGGGCACGCGGCACAGCGAGGGTGGGCAAACGCAGCGTCAGGGCGCGCCACGCGAGCAACGCGACGAGCACTCCCGACAACCAGGCGGGCAAGTGCGCGCCGTGGGGCGCGAGCGTGACCGCCGCCGTGACCAGCAACCACACTGACGCCTTGCGCAGGGCGACATCCGGATCAGCGTTCGCGATCTTCATGACCGTAAAGAGCGAGTTTCCTCAGACAGGCCTGGACATGCGGCTTTCCGCATTCGGCCGCCGTCCGCGTCCCCGGAAGTTGCAGTGAAAATGCCTGACCGCCGGTGTCTGCGGCGAGAATCCATGCAGTGAGCCGTGCGATGCGTGCCTCGTGGTCAAGCTCGCTTGGCAACGCATCCCAGTTCAGTTCCAGCGTGCCACCCTCCACGCCCGAGAATCTCTTCGTAAGCAGTGGTCCTCCGCGGGCCACCACCTTCCACGCGACGTGACGGGGTGAATCCGCGGTTCGGTGTACCCGAAGACCGGCGAAGTCGTCATCGCCGGAGTGCGTAATGCGCCCGCTCGAACTCCCCCTGCCCCCTTCCGGAAGCGGCGGCGGGTCGGCTTCCGGCGCGGGATAGACGAGACAGCGCACATCGGGCACGAGGTTGCTCCAGGCGCGAATCAGCCCGAGCGGATACGTGGTCTCCAGAATCATCCGCCCGGGCCGCAGCCACCCGCGTCGCGTGCTCCGGCATTGCATCCGGACTTCCGTGGTCTCGTCGGCGCGGAGAACGAACTCGGTTGCCGCCTCGCTCGTCCTCAATCGCAATGCAGGCCGGTCCGCACTGCGCGTGTTGCGCACGAGGAACCGGAAGTGGGCTGCTTCACCGGCGAAAACGGGGTCTGCGCGCCCCGGACTGATCGACAGATGGAGCAGGTTGCGAAAGGCGTGGACGATGCTGACGACCGCAATTCCCGCGAGAAGGAACACAAGCCCGTATCCGAGGCTGAGATTGTAATTGATCGAGGCGACGAGCATGACCAGCAGTGCTCCGGCAAATCCCAGACCCGCTCCCGTGGGCAATACGAAAATGCGGCGCTGTCCGAGAACGATCGGCGCCTTTTCCGGGGTTCCGGTGCGGAACAGCCATTGGTCCAGCCAATTCGCGACACCGGCCCGGGCCTGCCTCAATCCCATCATCCGATGACCGGGACCGCCTCGATGATCCTGCGGAGCGCGTCGGCCGGGGCGTGGCGTCCGTCACCCGCGAGGCGGAGCCTGTGACCCGCAACGTGCGGAAATACAGACTGTATGTCCTCGGGAAGGACGTGGTCACGCGCGTCGGTGAGGGCCCAGGCGCGGGCGGCCGCGAGGAGTGCAAGCCCGGCGCGCGGGCTCAGACCACCGGACAGCTCCGGATTCTGGCGTGTATTGCCGAGCAGGGCCTGAACATACTCGATCAGGCGCCCGGACACGGTGACGGCCTGCGCGGCGCGCTGAAGTGCGCTCAGGTCCTCCGTCGTGATGACCGGTTTCTGCCGTTGGAGAACCTGACGCCGGTCCTCGCCCATCAACAGCGCTCTTTCCGCCGCGTGATCGGGGTAGCCCAGTTCGATGCGCATGAGGAACCGATCGAGCTGGCTCTCCGGGAGCGGAAAGGTGCCGATCTGATTGGTCGGATTCTGTGTGGCTATGACGAAAAAGGGTTGCGGTAGCGGGAAGGTCTCGCCATCGGCAGTGACCTGGTGCTCCTCCATGGCTTCGAGCAGGGCGCTCTGAGTCTTCGGGGTGGCGCGATTGATTTCGTCCGCGAGAATGAGCTGCGCGAATATCGGTCCCGGGTGAAAGCGGAAGGCGGCGCTTTCCCGTTCGAAGATCGAGACGCCGACGATGTCAGCCGGAAGCAGATCGCTGGTGAACTGAATGCGCTGGAAATGCAATCCGATCAGCCTGGCCATCACGTGCGCGAGGGTGGTCTTGCCCACGCCGGGCATGTCTTCGATGAGCAGGTGTCCTCTTGCAATGAGGCATGAAAGCGCCAGCCGCAGGCCTCTTTCCTTGCCCAGAATGATTCCGTTTGCCGCTTCCAGCAGGCGTGTTGCGTGAATGTCGAGCATCGTTCGGGCAGCTGTAAAATTGACCATAAAGCGGTGATAATAGACCACAGGGGAGCCGGCGGGCCAAGCATCGGGGGGAAGTCGGAGTGTCGGGATCGCTGCGCCCGACCGATCGCCCGGTTCATCAGAGGAGGGGTATGACGACGACTGCGTTCATCACGCACAGGGATTGCTGGCTTCATGAAATGGGCAGCTTCCACCCTGAATGTCCCGATCGACTCGCAGCGATCAACGACCGCCTGATCGCGGCGGGACTTGATCTTTACCTTTCCTTTTACGATGCACCCCTGGCGACGTATGAGCAGATCGCCCGGGCCCATGCGAAGGAATACATCGACGAACTCATGAACAGCGTACCCGAGCACGGGATCCGCCATCTCGACCCCGATACCGCAATGTGTCCGAGCACCATGAAGGCGGCGTTGCGCTCGGCCGGAGCGGGGGTAATGGCGACGGATCTGGTGCTCAGGGGCGAAATCGAGAATGCCTTCTGTGCCGTCCGTCCGCCGGGCCATCACGCCGAGCGCAAGAAGGCGATGGGCTTCTGCTTTCTGAACAACGTTGCGATAGCCGCATGTCACGCGCTGGAAGCCCATGGGCTCGAGCGGGTGGCGGTGATCGACTTCGACGTACATCACGGCAATGGGACCGAGAACATCTTCCGGGACGATCCGCGCGTCCTGATGGTGAGCATTTTTCAGCACCCCTTCTACCCTTACAGCGGTGCGGAACGCGCGTCGTCGAACATGGTCAATGTGCCCGTGCCGGCGGGGTTCCGGGGTGACGCGTTCCGGCAGATCGTGACCGATACCTGGATCCCCGCGCTGCGTGCCCACAAGCCTCAGATGCTGTTCATCTCGGCGGGTTTCGATGCGCATTACGAGGACGACATGGGCTCGTGCGGCCTCGTCGAGTCGGACTATGTGTGGGCAACCGAGCGGATGAAGGCTCTTGCCGCAGAGTGCGGGCACAAGCGCATGGTATCGATTCTGGAAGGGGGATATGCGCTCTCCGCGCTGGCGCGTTCGGCCGTGGCACATATAAAGTCCCTGGCGGACCTCTGAGCGTTCCCGGCGGAGGGTCCTTGTACATGGCCTGCTCCGGGGAAGCGGACCTCGTCACTTCCATGGCCGGAAGACCTCGCACGCAGGTCTCGCCGTCTGGCGCCGATCAGGTAGAATCCACTCTTTAAGCTTCGGTTCGTACTCTCATGATTACCGGTTCAATTGTGGCCATCGTCACACCGATGGGCGAAGACGGCAGTCTGGACTTCGAGCGGCTGCGATCGCTGATCGATTTCCACGTCGTCGAAGGCACCGACGGGATCGTGATAGTCGGGACCACCGGGGAATCGCCGACCGTCGATGTGGACGAGCATTGCGAACTCATCCGGGTCGCAGTAGGGCATTCGTGCGGGCGTATCCCCGTGATCGCCGGCACGGGCGCGAATTCCACCAGCGAGGCGATCGAACTGGCCCGGTTCGCACAGACGGCCGGAGCCAGTGCGCACCTGTCGGTCGTCCCGTACTACAACAAGCCGACCCAGGAAGGTTTGTACCGACACTTCCGCGCGATCGCGGAAGCGGTCGAATTGCCGATGGTGCTGTATAACGTACCGGGACGGACCGTCGCTGATCTGTCGAACGACACCGCGTTGCGTCTGGCGGAGATCTCGAACGTAGTCGGAATCAAGGACGCCACCGGCAGCATCGATCGTGCGTGCGATCTGGTCGAGCGTGCTCCGTCGGGATTCGCGCTATATACCGGAGACGACATGACCGCCGCGGCGTTCATGCTCCTCGGCGGTCACGGCGCGATCTCGGTTACCGCCAATGTGGCTCCGCGCGCGATGCACGAGATGTGTGCAGCGGCGCTTGCGGCTGATGTGCTCAGGACACGGCAGGTCAACGCACGCCTGCTGTGGTTGCATCGCCATCTTTTCTGCGAGGCCAACCCGATCCCAGTGAAATGGGCGGTGGCGCAGATGGGCCTGATCGGGCCCGGAATCCGCCTGCCGCTGACGCCGCTGTCGCCCGACGCACACGAACGTGTGCGTGAGGCAATGCGACGTGCCGGCATTAACGTATGACTGTTCAGGACTGCTCGAAACTCATGAATTCACGGATCTTCACGTTGGTTTCAGTGCTCGCATTCGCGATCACCCTTGCAGGGTGTTCGGGCCCGCTGATCGAGTCCCGGAAAATCGACTACAAGAGCGCACGGCAAGTGTCGACGCTCGAAATTCCTCCGGATCTGACGGCGCCAACGCGTGATGACCGCTTCGCGGTTCCCGACGTGGCGCCGCGCGGCACTGCAACCTTCTCCGCCTATTCGAGCGATCGCGAGTCGCAACCGGCTGTCGGAGCTTCCACGGCTGTGCTCGCCCAGCCAGTAGGGATGAGGATGGAACGTGCCGGCTCGCAGCGGTGGCTGGTCGTGCCCGGCTCGGCCGATGCTATGTGGCCGGAGATCAGGGACTTCTGGATGGAACTCGGCTTCATCCTGAATATCGACCGGCCCGAGGTCGGGGTCATGGAAACCGACTGGGCGGAGGACCGTGCCCGCATCCCGCAGGATTTCATTCGCGCCACGCTCGGTCGCGTTCTCGACGGGCTTTTCTCTACGGCCGAGCGCGACAAGTTCCGTACGCGTCTCGAGGAGGGGCAGGAGCCCGGCACCGTGGAGATTTACATCAGCCATCGCGGGATGGTCGAGGTGTATTCCAGCGCTCAGCAGGACAGCACGGTATGGCAGCCGCGACCGGCCGATCCCGAACTCGAAGCCGAGATGCTGCGACGGTTGATGATCCGGCTCGGTGCGGAGGAAGAGCGCGCGGCAGCGATCGTCGCATCGGCGCCGACGGCGGAGCGCGCTGCATTGGAGCCCGGACCCGATGGACGGATTCGTCTGACGGTCGACGAGTCCTTTGATCGCGCATGGCGCAGGGTTGGATTGGCGCTCGATCGCAGCGGTTTCACCGTCGAGGATCGCGACCGTTCAGAAGGCCTCTTCTTCGTACGCTACATCGACCCCGATCTGGATGTCCGTAGCCAGCGCTCCGAGGGCTTTCTGTCACGCTTAGCTTTCTGGCGCAGCAAGGACGCGCCGGTGGCGGGCGGCGGCAGCGAGTATCGCATTCGGGTCGCGGGAGTCGGCGGCACATCGGTGGTGACTGTCCTGACACGCGAGGGTGGCGAGGATACGTCGGAGACGGCACGCCGGATACTCGGCCTGCTGCAGGAACAGCTCAAATGATTCGTATCCCGTATTCGCCCGCCGAGGGCGCGGTGAAGTGATCCGATCCAGGAAGCCGGCGCCGAGGCGCCGGCTTCTTTTCAGGAGAGCACCCATGGAGTGACCGCTGTCCCGTCACCTTCGATGCGACGGGATGGGCGTCGGCCGCTGTGTGCGAATCCCGCCGAGAGACACTCAGATTCCCAGCGGAATGCCGGATGGCCCTTTTTGCGCCGAAGCCCAAAGAGTTTCGAATTGCGAAAGCAGTGGCAACGAAGAGAGTGCGTCGTCGATGCAGATCTTGCCGCGCGGATCATCAGAGTGGAAGCGGGTGACGAGATGCACGCCGTCTACGACCGCGAAGGGTTGTTCCAGGGATCGGAAGGCGCTCGAACTGATGCGGATTTGCATGCGATGTCCGAATCGCGAAACCAGGTTGAGCAGCCGTGGACACTCACGCTCGAAGAAACTTGCGGAATGCACCGCGATACGCAGGCTTTCCTCGATCCGCGCGCGCAGGCAGAAGGCCTCGAGAACGCTGATCCCGGCGGGTGACTCGAGACCTGTATTGCGCAGGTCGGGGTCGAAAATGGAGATGCTTTGCGTCGCGCGCCCAAGAGCGTCGAGCATGGCTTCACGATATCGGGTGTATGTGTCGAAGGTCTGGCTGTCTGTCATGTGCGTCGCTGCGGTAGTGAATGGGCGTTGCGGCATGGCTAAAACTACACCTTTTGCCTGGAAATTTCATGCCGGTTGCAGTAATCGAGTCGGTGGATCATGAAGGCCGCGGCGTGACGCACGTCGAGGACAAGGCATTATTCGTCGACGGCGCGCTTCCCGGCGAGACCGTCGAGTATTCGGTGTATCGCCGTCGCCCGACCTACGAACGCGCCCGAATCATTCATATCGTGAAGGCGAGCGCGCAGCGTGTGAAACCGAGATGCCCCAGTTTCGGCACGTGCGGCGGTTGTGCCATGCAGCACCTGGATCCGGTCGCGCAGGCTGCCGTCAAGCAGCGTGTCCTCGAAGACGCACTGTGGACCGTCGGCAGGATCCGGCCCGAAATCGTGTATGCGGCGATTTACGGATCGTTCTGGGCATATCGCGACCGGGCCCGGATAGGCGTCCGGCTGGTACCGAAGAAGGGCGGGGTGCTCGTCGGTTTTCATGAGCGCAACAGCAGCTACATTACCGACATGCTCAGGTGCGAGACCCTTCCGTCGCACATCTCGGTGCTGCTGCCGCAACTGCGGCAACTGATCGCCGGCCTGTCCATTCCCGACCGATTGCCGCAGATCGAGATCGCGGTAGGTGATCAGGTGACCGTCCTGGTGTTCCGCAACCTTCTTGCACTGAGCGCGGACGACAGGCGGCGGCTTGCCGCCTTCGCGGACGAACATTGTGTTCAGGTCTGGCTGCAGCCGGGCGGTCCGGATACGGTCCACCGACTTCATCCGACGCAGGCGCCGGAGCTTTCCTACTCCATTCCCGAATTCGACGTGACCTTGACGTTTCGTCCCACCGACTTCGTCCAGGTAAACGTTTACATAAACCGGCTGCTGATACGCCGCGCCATGCAGTTGCTCGATCCGCGCCCGGGTGAGCGCATCGCGGATCTGTTCTGTGGTCTGGGCAACTTCAGTCTGCCGATTGCGCGTTCGGGAGCGACAGTGGTCGGAGTCGAGGGAAGCGAGAGTCTCGTCCAGCGCGCCGGAGAAAACGCCCGCCGCAACGGGCTGGACGGCAACAGCGAATTTCACGCCGCCAATCTCTTCGAGACAACCGAGGATAGTCTGGCCGTGCTTGGCCCCATCGAAAAGATGCTCATCGATCCGCCGCGCGAGGGTGCGATCGCGGTGGTCAAGGCGCTCGGGCCGGAACAGTCGCCACACCGCATCGTTTACGTCTCGTGCAATCCGGAAACCCTGGCACGTGATGCCGCCGTGCTGGTGCATGAAAAGGGCTACGTCATGCGCGGCGCCGGCGTCGTTAACATGTTTCCGCAGACCTCGCACGTAGAGTCCGTTGCCCTGTTCGACCGCGCGAGCTGACGCCCGAATGGTATACTTCGCGTCCTCGCAGCGGTGCGCATCGTGACTTGGAGGCGTGGCAGAGTGGTTGAATGCACCGGTCTTGGCGCCAGCCGCGCAAGCGGTGCGCTGGCGAAGTGACCGACGCGTCGGCCACGCAGCCAAAACCGGCAGGCGAGCCGTCAGGCTCGTCTTCCGAGGCGGAACGGAGGCGTGGCAGAGTGGTTGAATGCACCGGTCTTGAAAACCGGCAGGGGTTCGCGCCCCTCGTGAGTTCGAATCTCACCGCCTCCGCCAGCGATATACATCTCGCGTTATCACCCGTCCAGTCGCCAAGAATGCATTCTTGGCTCGAGAACGA
>CAYOKH010000005.1:1791-54010 GCA_964404505.1 uncultured Azoarcus sp. | reverse complement strand
GCCGACTGGGACCCGACAACGGATGCCCGCCTGACCGTCTGGGAAATGGTGCATCAGCTGGTGCGCGTACTCGAAGCCGGCGGCGAAGGCGCGGCGGCAACGCTGGTGGCCAAACTCGGCAGCCAGGCCGAAACCGCCCGCGAACTCTGCTACCGCCTTTACACCCTGTGCGAGCGCAAGAAACGCGCCAACGAGGCGATGGCCTACAATGGCCTGGTGCAGAGCTGGCCCGAGATCATACGGCTCGCGCGCGAGGTGCCCCAAGCCACGATGGCCGGCACCGAAGACCTGTTTGCGCAAGAATAGGCACGAGGAGGAAGAACTCATGCACCGGAGCCTGAACCTGGACGAAGCGACGCTGGCGAAGCTGTGCCGGGCCCACCGCATTCGTCGGCTGTCCCTGTTCGGATCGCAACTGAAGGGCACCGCCCGGCCGGACAGCGACATCGACCTGCTTGTCGAGTTCAACCCCGACGCCCGGCCCACGCTGCTCGATATGGCGCAGATCGAGATCGAATTGTCCGAGGCGCTCGGCGGGCACAAGGTCGACGTGCGCACCCCGCAGGACCTGAGCCGCTACTTCCGCGACGAGGTGTTGCGGACCGCCGAGGTGCAGTATGTCGCCCGATGATCGCTGGCGCATCCGTCATATGGTCGATGCTGCCGAGCAGGCGCTCGCGTTCGTGCAGGGGCGCAGTCGGGCCGATCTCGACGACGATGCGATGCTGCTGCTCGCGCTCACGCGCGCGGTGGAGATCGTCGGTGAGGCGGCCGCTCAGGTGAGTCCGGCCGGGCGCTCCGAGTGTCCATCGGTGCCCTGGCCCCAGATCGTCGGCATGCGCAATCGCCTCGTGCACGCCTATTTCGACATCGACCGCAACATCCTCTGGGATACCGTGCAGCTCGCCCTCCCGGATTTGCTCGACCGGCTTCGCGCGCTTCCGGAAAAGGACTGATCGAACGACATGGCCATCACCAACCACGAACGTGTCGGCAAGGCACTGGAGCAGCTCAAGGCGGGACTCGGGCCCTTCGTCGAGCGCGAGATCAAGAGCGCGATCGCGGCCAATTCGCTGTCCATGGCCAAGGTGCGCGCTTTTGTCGAGGACTCGATTCTCGCCAACAAGAGCGTCGGCGAATGGGACTCGGCTGCGTTGCTGAAACTCATGTGGGAGACCTGGCACGAGGTCTTCAAGAAGACGCTCGGGTTTGCTGCGCGCAACCTGGTCTCGGAGATTCGCGACTGGCGCAACAAGTGGGCGCATCAGGAGACCTTTTCCGGCGACGATACCGATCGCGCCTTGGACTCCGTGGAGCGCCTGCTCACCACGGTGTCCGCGCCGCAGTCGGATGACGTGCGCCGGATGAAGCTCGAACTGCGCCGCCTGATCGCGGACGAGCAGGTACGCGGCGAGCGGCGGCGCAGCGTGGGAGCCGTCATCGAGAGTGGCGTGGCCGCCAACCTGCCCCCGTGGCGCGAGGTGGTTACGCCGCACAGGGACGTGGCCAGCGGCAACTACCAGCAGGCCGAATTTGCCGCCTGTCAAGGGCAACCGAATTTTCCCCAGTGGGAGGGGAGGGGAGGTGCGGATTATTGGATTACCGCTGACAGTGCAGCCGGCTCCTGACCCAGGTGTAGCTGCGGCTGCCGCCATCGCGCCGATACCACGCGAAAAAGTGCTTCGCACTCCAGCCCGTGTGACGGGGCCGGTACTGATCGCACAGCGCCATCACCTCATCGACCGGTGCGCGCCGATGCGACACCTGGCTCAGGCGACGATCAATCAGTCCCTCCACTCCCGCCTCCTCATACCGGTCGATGTAGCGCCGGAACGTCCGCTCACACACCCCCAGCAATCGGGCCGCCTCCTCCTGCCTCAGCCGCCCCTCCTGCCAGCCTGAATACGCCTCCTCGAACCGCATCGCTCGGATCTCCTGTAGCAATTCCGTCCGTCTCATCGCCACCTCCTGGGTGAACAATGAAACCGGACAGATCACGTGCTACAAGTCCGGACAGTTTATTTGCTCCTTACAGCGCCCTACATGGGTGTTGCACCAGCCGGGGAAACTGGCCACAATACA
The DNA here is from genome assembly GCA_964404505.1 of uncultured Azoarcus sp. Classification (GTDB taxonomy): domain Bacteria; phylum Pseudomonadota; class Gammaproteobacteria; order Burkholderiales; family Rhodocyclaceae; genus DAOMNN01. The sequence goes on along the minus strand of CAYOKH010000005.1, from coordinate 51,928 downwards.
AATCAGAGCGATCCCTTGTGGGCCTCTGTTGTGCCGGTCAGCGCAATGCTGTCGGTGCCGTCTTCGAGTCGCAATGGCTGGGGCGGACTTTCCTGAAACTTTATGGAGAGGCCGGACCATGGCTTCCAGACTCGCTCCACTACGCTCACATGCCTTTCGCGCCCAGTCCGCTCGCTGTTTCTATTGCGGCGCTCAGATGTGGACTCGAAACCCCGAAGCATTTGCGGCCGCTCGCGGCATAAGCTTGGCGGATGCTCGACGTTTTCAGGCAACTGCCGAGCACTTGCAGGCAAAGTGCGATGGGGGTGCCGATGCGCTGCGGAATATCGCTGCGGCATGTTCCTTCTGCAACAAGATGCGTCATCAACGCAAGGTCGCCCCTGACCCCGAAGCCTATCGGGCCTACGTACAACGCCGAATAACCATGGGGAGGTGGCATCCTGCTCACCTACACGGCAACGTACTGTCCGGATCCTTCAGGTGCGTTGCGGCAGGTCAACGGACAGTCCACGAAAATCATTCTAGGTTGTAAGCGGATGGTAGCTCTATCGACCTGGCCAAGAGTGTATTCCAAGTACAAGGCGTCGACGAACGCGGCAAGACAGTCCTGCGCAAACAACTCAAGCGTGACCAGGTAGCCAAGTTCATGGCCAACTTGCCGCCTTGCCTAGTTGGAATGGAAGCTTATGGCAGCGCGCATCACTGGGCGCGCAAGCTGCGGCACTTCGGGCACATTGCAGCGGCGGGTGCAGGCATGGCGCAGCGAGCGCGCGATGCATTTGGTGTTCGGTAATCTGCCGCAAATGGCGACCGAGGATGCCAGTGAGCAGCATCGGCAATGTCGAAGTAAGATTCGTCTGTGAGGCAATACGCCGGTCAGGTTAATTGTCGCCGGCCAGTTGGGCGTGTGATGCGGGAAGCCTCAATCCTGGGAGCATCGTCGGCGGTACGGCGAGAAAGTGTTGCGATCTGAAGTCCGAAATACGGTGGTTTTCCGGACAGTGGCGACTTGCGGGGAATTTCGATCTGCTCGGGCGCAGAAACTGTTCAATAACCCGTACGGAAATCACTGTACGGGAGCCGTTCATGAATCAGCGCATCGGATACGCACGCGTGTCGACCGACGATCAGAACCTCGACCTGCAGCGAGACGCGCTCGAGCGGGCAGGATGCCAATCGATCTACGAGGAGAAGATCAGTGGTAAGTCGGCGGATCGGCCGGAGCTGGAGCACTGCCTGCGAGCGCTTCGGGATGGCGACACGCTGGTCGTGTGGCGCCTCGATCGGCTTGGACGCAGCCTGCCGGATCTCGTCAAGATCGTCGCAGAGCTCGAGAGCCGGAGCGTCGGATTTGAAAGCATCACCGAGAAGATCGGCACCGACAGCGCCGCGGGTAAGCTGATCTTCCACGTGTTCGCCGCCCTGGCGGAGTTCGAGCGGAATCTCATTCGGGAGCGTACGCATGCGGGCCTTGCCGCTGCGCGTGCCCGCGGACGAAAAGGTGGAAGGCCGCCGAAACTCGATCAGAAGCAGATCCGGGAGATCCGCGCGCTGCTCAGGGATCCTCAGGTACGCGTCAGCGATGTGGCATCCCGTTACGGGGTGTCGCGGACGACGCTCTACGCGGCTGTCGGTGCAGTTGCGCCGGCCTGATCGGCGATGGCCGGCGATGAAAACAACCGGCCAGGAGCCGTCCGTCGCTGTTCCACTTCATGTGTTTGCGATACAGGCTTGTCGCCCTGATAAAGTGACTGTACGCGCCTGCGAGATTTTGCGGTTGGTTGAGGATTCAGTCCGCACCGCCACCCGAACACCTTGACCGGAGCTATTTGCGTAGCTATATTGGGAGCTAACTAAGGAGCTCAACTATGCAAACGATTTTCACGGACATCACGGTCAGTATGTCGGAGTTCAAGAAGAACCCCGCTTCGGTGCTGCGCGAGGCGAACAGCCGTCCGGTTGCGGTCCTCAATCACAACAAGGCGGCCTTCTACATGGTGGAGCCGCAGCTCTTTCAGGCGATGGTAGAGGAACTGGCGGACCAAGACCTCTATCGGACGGTGCTGGCTCGGGTGGCGGAGAAGGAGCACGCGGTCGAGGTCGACATTGACGAAATCTGAGCCGACGAGAAAGTACAAGTACCGACTCTTCTTTGTCCCCTCGGCGTTGCAGGAGTGGAAGGACCTCGACGGTTCGGTGAAGGAGCCCCTGCGGAAGCTTCTGCGCAAGCGGTTGAACAATCCGCATGTCCCCGGCGGTGCGCTCCACGGAGCGCTTGAGGGGTACTACAAAATCAAGCTCAGGAAGCAGGGCTATCGCTTGGTCTACGGTGTAGCGGACGACGTGCTCATTGTGATGGTCATGGCCGTCGACAAGAGGGAGGACGGTGTGGTCTATCGGTCGGTTCTCACGCGGCTCACCGAAAAAGCCGCCGAACTCGCAAGAGCCCTAAAGGAAAGACTCAACGCATAGGCGAGGCGTCTTTCGACGGCAGCCAGCATCAGGTATTGATGATCCGCTTGCCGAACGCCAAAGCGATGACATCCTCGGCGGAGACGCCATCTTTCTGTCGGTGCAGTTGCGCCGGCCTGATCGCGGGTGGCAACAATCGGCCAACTGCCGACACTGACGACGCACGAATTCCCCCCATCTGAGCGTCGGCTCAAGGCACGACACCGGTCATCCGACATCGCCCCCAGCGTGCCGTGTCGCTCTACGTGTGGGCCATGCCATTGGCGCGCATCTATGAAGCCCAGCCGCTGAGTTGCCCGATCTGCCACGGTCACATGCGCCTCGTCGCCTTCATCAACGCTGCCGGCTCCGTGAAGTGGATTCTCGACTACAACGGCGAATCTACCCGGCCACCGCGAATCGCGATAGCGCGAGGCCCTATGGCCCTCTCTGCGGGGCGGGATCTTGTGGAGCCATTCCTTCATCGAGTCGGCGGCCCCCGCAGGGGCCAGTCCATTGGGTGCGTGCGTGACCTGCTGGCTCAGCTGGACGGTGTTGGTCTTAGATCGTAGGGGCCTGCCCCTGTGCGCTTGCGTGTCAAACCTAAGCCGGCCAGACCCAGGCACAACAAGGCTAGCGAACCGGGCTCGGGGAGGGAGACTGGCTGGGCGGTGGCATAGGCAAAGGGCTCAGACGTAGACTTGATCTCCCCTACCACCTGCCCGTCCGTGAATGAAAACGAGTACACACTTACGTCCTCGAGATTCAGGGCCCACGCGAAGTAAGGCCCAACCGCCCCAGAATTGGGGAACCCGAGATCCGCGCCCACTGATATGGCAAATTCGAACGCTAAGTCCGAATCGCCCCACCAAGGCATGCTGGCGGTGAGGACGCTTAGGTCGGATGGGAACTCTGACGCCGAGACATTCACTGAGTTTAGTTTGAAGGTCTTACCGTCGATTGTGATATCGATCGCATGAGCCAACAATGGACCGGTAAGCAGGCTGACAGCCAGCAATGCAATGATTCTTGTCTGCATCATGCTCTCCCGTTGCGGTTCTCGCAACCATGCAAAAGTATAGGCAGCACAAATGTCATTTTCAAGGTAGGAAATCCAACGGGGGGGGGGAGATAGGTCGTTCGAACACCGTTTTTCGTGGTGCCACGATCGCCGTTCCGAGCCCCTCCTCGAACTCACCTCGAACGAGATGCCACGGCCGTCGGTTCGAACTGGGGAGATTCCACAGCTTCAGCCGACCACTTGTCCGCTGCCTGACGGCTACGAGCGGCGGCTCGACCCAGTAAGTTGCCGGACATTCTGGGTACAGTCCACTGGCGGCAGCGGGTCGAGTCGAGACCACCGGAGCTGCTAGGAACTGCCGTTCGGACGAAGTTGGGGACGAAACGGCAGGTCTCGGTGCAGCCTGAACGAGAAGTCCCGGCCAGGAGCGGCGAAGGTTAATCACCTGGGTAATTTTCAGTGCGCGTCAACACCCGGGTGCAAATGCCGCGACCGGGTTGCCGGGCGGTCGCGACGCGACCGATGGGGTCCCGGTATCATGTGTGTCGGCATTTCTTACACTGAAACTCGGGAGCCGCCGCCCCGACTACGAATCGGTCTGCCGTTTCAATTGCTTGATTGCATCAGGCTCGTTTCTTGCTTGATGAACGCTGCCGCCGAGTCCCTGGCGTGTACCTGTTTCGCGCGTGTGCCGGAACGCCCGGATCCGGGCCGAGCACATGCATTCCGGTTGCCGCCCGAGAATCTCGCGAGCCATTCCTGTCCATTGATTCGGAGTCAGGAGGGTAAGAGCATGCTCAAGCGACATCTCATTGGCTGTGCACTGATCACGGCGCTCGTCTTTCCGTTGGCTTCCGCGCATGGCGCGCTAATCACGCGTGACCTCGCATTCGCATTCCCCCATTTCGCCGCACAGTACACTTATGACACGACGACCGAGGCAGATGGTGTTGGGGTTTTAGACGGATTCAATCACTACGACATCACGGCCTTTTCGGCATCCTATGATGACGGTAACACGGTCACGTCATGGAGTCTTGGAGACTTTGACCCCACGTTCGGCGGTGCAGGCGGTGTGTTTCGCGCATCGGTTGACCCGTTCGGGACCTGGGTGATCGGTCACATCGACGTCACGGTCCCGACCTGGTCCTTCTCCAGATTCGAAAATCCGGCGGGTTACATACTCGAATTCCGGCAAAGTCGGGGAATCGATCCCAGTCGTTGGAGCTCGCTTGGCGTCCAATTATACGACCCGGACGACCAAGTGTTCGCGTCGGGGGGATATGCGGTCATTCCCTCGCCCGGCACGTTGGCACTGAGTCTGGCCGGGTTGTTCGGGATTGCGTTGCAGCGAAGCCGGAGTCGGTCGACCCGGCGCTGTCAGCGGCCGTATCGTGTAGGCGCGATGCCGGGATTACTGCCTTAGCCCGTCGAGGCCGGATCACCCCTTCCGCCACAGAATCATCTGCGTGCAGCGGAACAGTGCGAGCTTGCGCCCGCTCGCCTCGTCGGTGACCTCGGCGTCCCACACGTGCGTGCAGCGCCCCAGGTGCTGCGCGGTCAGCATCTCCGCGCTGGCGCTGGAAGTTCGCGGCACGCTCCGGATCCCGGACAAGGTGGTATTCGCCCCGGGCAGGCCGGGCGCGTGCTGATCGTCGATTGTGCCGATGTACAGGACGTCATGTGTGTCCCGAAAAAGTGGGCCAGGCTCGATTTCGCCACGGAACAGCTCCTCGAAGCGGGCGCACGCTTCGCGGAAGCCGTCGTCGCCGGGGTAGTCGATGCAGTAGTTTCACTCCAGGCCGTCGGTGAGCGCTTGGCGGCTGATATTGCTCGAACCGATGAAGGCGGTGCCGTGCAGATGCCGGTCGGCGCTGAAGTGCGCGAACAGGTGGGCCTTCATGTGAAAGCTCGTGCCGGCCTCCTCGAACACGCGCACCTGGGCGCCGTGCGCCTGCAGCAGCATCAGCAAGCGCAGCGCCTCGGGGTCGGTGACGTCGAGGTAGTCGCTGGTGACGACGCGCAGCCGTGCCGGTGGGAGCGTGCGGGTTTCATCGTCGCCGAGTGCGGCGTGAAGGTCCGGAAGCAGCAGGCGCAGGCCGGTGTGTCAAGGGGACCCCATTTTCCGCACCTCCCCCGTGGGAATCGAAAATTCCCCACCCTGTTCAAGCCTCAGCCTCGTGCGCACGGACGAGGCCGGCTTTCAACTTCTCTTTCAGTCGGTACGAGTTTCCACGGATCGCGCGATGCAGTAGCCGGTCGAGGATGGCGGTGGCAATGACGCGCTCATCGTGCATCGGATCCGCGGCGGTGCCAGGCGCGCGCTGCGCACCGGAGTGCGTGGCGGCAAGCCGCTCTCACACATCGGGCGATTTGTTCCAACTTCATTGCCCGCGGCTCCGTTCGAGCAGCTTGAGCAGCTTGGCCTCGATCTGCTCATCGGTCATCGCGTGCAGGTCGATCGAGCCGCTGTGGTCGGTGTGCACGCGGTCGCCGTAGGCCTTCGGATAAAGCTTGCCCGCGACCCACTTGCGTGAGTACGGTCACCGACCTTGATGGTAATCGGCGCTGTTTTGATCAAGCAGCGTGATGGAGAGGGGGTGATCCCCCTCAGGGCACTTGAACAAACGCACCCGTTGGGGGAGTCTCCGGTTACCAAGCCAAGAGACCGCTCAAGTGTGCCATGCCTTTCTGCCAGACCCCAATTTTTTCCGATTGCTGCTGCGTGTGGACCAGGCGCTGGCCGCTGAGGCGCGTGCGGGCGGTTGCGGTTGCGGCGGCGTGCTGCATCGTGCTGACTATCCGCGTAAGCCGCGCGCCTGCCCGCTTGAATTACAAGCGGAGTTTGAGTCGCGCCTGAGCTTTTGTTGTAACCAGTGTCGCCGACGCACGACGTCGATGTCGGTGCGGTTCCTCGGCCGGCGCGTCTATCTGGGGTTGGCGGTGGTGCTGATGTCTGCCCGGCATGCCGGGCAGACACCAGCGGCGGGGCGACTGTCGGCCTCGCTTTCGGTGCCGGTGCGCCAGTCGGACGGCGAGGTGGTGTATTTCCCGACCAACCTGATCGACAACCTGTACCTCAGCAATGGCATGAGCGCCGGCAATACGCTGGCCGAGGCGCAGGTGCCGTGCCTGTCGGAGATCTTCGAGCGGGCGGTGAAGCGGGAGATTCTGGAAGGTGAGATTGCGCTGCCCGATGTGCCGCCCGAAGTGATGGCGAAGTACCCGGGCATTCGGGCCGGCATCGATGCGCTGGAGAAGCAGGGCTTTCCGGTGCTGTTGAAGGATGCGTCGCTGGGCGGGGCGTACCCGGTGATGTGCGTGACCCTGATGAATCCGCGCACGGGCGGTGTGTTTGCGTCATTCGGGGCGCACCCGAGCCTTGAGGTGGCGCTGGAACGGAGCCTGACCGAACTGCTGCAGGGCCGCAGCTTTGAAGGCCTGAACGATCTACCCCGGCCCACGTTTGAAAGCAACGCGGTGACCGAGCCGAACAACTTTGTTGAACACTTCATTGATTCCAGCGGCGTTGTGTCGTGGCGCTTTTTCAGTGCCAAAGCGGATTACGAATTTGTGGAGTGGGACTTCTCCGCTCACGGTGACAAGTCCAACACCGAGGAAGCCGCGACGGTGTTCGGGATTCTCGAAGACCTGGGTAAGGAAGTGTACGTGGCGGTGTACGACACCTTGGGCGCCACGGCCTGCCGCATTCTGGTGCCGGGGTATTCGGAGGTCTATCCGGTCGAGGATCTGATCTGGGACAACACCAACAAGGCGCTGCAGTTCCGCGCCGACATCCTTAACTTGCACCGTCTGGACGATGCCTGCCTGAAAGCCCTGCTTGAACGCCTCGAATGCAGCGAGCTGGATGACTACACCGACATCATCACGCTGATCGGCGTCGAATTTGACGAGAACACGGACTGGGGTCAGCTGACGATTCTGGAGCTGAAGCTGCTGATTCATCTCGCCCTGAAGCAATTTGCAGAGGCGAAAGACCTGGTTGAAGCCTTCCTGCAATACAACGAGAACACGCTCGAACGCGGTCTGTTCTACCAGGCCATGAACGTGGTGCTGGAGGTTGTGCTGGACGACGAGTTGGAGCTGGATGATTACGAGGTCAACTTCCGTCGCATGTTTGGCGACGAGAAGATGGATGCGGCGATGGGGTCCGTGGACGGGAGCGTGCGCTTCTTCGGCCTGACGCCGACGAGCATGAAACTGGAAGGGCTGGACCGACACCAGCGCCGGATCGACAGCTACAAGAAGCTGCACGCGGCGCGTGCCAAGGTGGCAGCCATGGCCGCTTAGGGCCCTTCGGCGGGATCAAGTTACCCCGGATGCGCCGTTGGCGCCCCGGAGCTGGATTGATCTACGCCTCCCGATTGCGCGCTGCGTCACGCAATTGCTTGACCTGGTCATGGTTTTGCAACACGCCCTGATACTGCTTCTCCACCACGGCACGGATGTTGGGGGGAAGATCCTTCTCGAGGGCCTCTTTGTAGCTCTTCTTGGCGACGTCTTCACCGCGCTCGCATTCGTTCAGGATTGCAGTGTCGTCCTTGCCGGTAACGAGTTCCTTGAGACCGACCCAGCGTCGATGCATGTCACCGCTCAGGCTGGTGTCGGTCTCGGGCTCGCCGCCCATTGAACGAACCAGTTGCTGAAGCTCGGCCGCTGCCGCAGTGCAGTCATGAGCGCACTTGACCATTACGGTCTTGACATCCGTGGATGTCACATCGTTGGCGCATTCGGTAAATCCCGCCTCACCGTCCTTGCAGGTTTCAATCAGGTCGTTGAGTACGGAGATCGTTTCCTTTGTATCCATTTGGCTTCTCCTGGAAAGGATGGAAATATCGCGGTACGGAGCAGCGTTGCCGTGAGCAGCGCTTGTTGTGAGCACGAGGAAACGCCCTCCATCGCCGACCAATCAAGCTTTGATTGCTCGTTCGGCCGCTGGGTACAGACTGCGCGAGACGGGGGGCGGAGTCCGTGCGGCTCCGCACACACCATGCACCGCTGGCTTCACCGACCGGGACAATGATCTGAGGTGAGGCCGCGCGGATGGCAGAGAAAGGCGGTCTCGGAAGAGATGGGGAGCAGGCGGCTTCCTTTTAGTTCCATCAACGCGCAAAGTGCCGCACGAAATTCGCAAGAATCCGCCCCGACACTAGTCCAGATCGACCTGGCTCATGTCCGGGGCGTAGTAGGTGCCGAGGAGAATCTTCAGGTCGCGGTGCCCCGAGATCTTGGCCAGGGTCAGCACATCCACCTTCTTCGACAACCGGGTCAAGGCCTCGCGGCGCAGGTCATGGAACCGCAGCCCTTCGACCGCGGCCTTCTCCCGGCCCCGGCGCCACAGCGTCTCGAGCGTGGCCGAATCCAGCTCGAAGTGCCCGCCCGGCAACTGCTTCAGAATCCGCAGCGCCTCGCGCGACAGCGGCACATCGCGCTCGTCGCCGTTCTTCGTCTTGGTGAGGTGCGCGACCCGGGGGTGCAGGTTCTCCGGGCGCAGGCTGCAGATCTCCCCCTCGCGCATCCCGGTCTCGATCGCGAAGAGCGCTGCGGCCCCCACGCGGCTCGCCTTGGTCACGCAGGGCCGGTCGCGGTCATACCCCAGGCAGAACAGGATCCGCTCCAGCTCGTCCCCCGCAGGGCGGCGCTTGCGCGGCGCGGGCTTGTCCGGGCGCTGCACGTCCCGGAACGGGTTGTGGCGCAGCCAGTGCCACTCCTTCACTGCGGTCGTGCACAGGCTGGACAGGGTGTTCCACTCCCGCAGCACCGACCCGGCACTGACATCCTTCATCCGATCGTCCCGCCACTGCGCGACGTGCGGTGCTGCGAACTCCGCGAGCGACACCTTCCCGATATCCATCTGCTGCACGCGCCGCAGCCGCAACCGGGCGGGCTTATCCGGGTCGCGGTCTTCGATGAACCGGTCGATCAGATCCGCGACGGTCTTGTTCGGAATCTCCCCGCGCCGCTCGGCCGCGAACTCGAGTTCCTTCTCGTGCGCCCAGCTCTGCGCCTCGCCCTTGGTGCGGAACGTGTCCGACGCGTAGCGCCCCCGGATGCGGACGATCGCGCGCCATTTGCCGCCTCGTTTCTGAAATGCCGCCATCGTGGTACAGAAGTTGGTACCGAATTGGTACAATTCGATGTGTACCGTAGTGTGCCATAGTGTGTGGAAAGAGGGAAAGGCGAACCGCTAAATCCTTATTTTATGGGACATTGTGGGTCAAGAGGGGCTATACTGTAGGTAATGTTGGTGCCGGGAGGGGGACTCGAACCCCCACACTCTCACGAGCGGCGGATTTTGAGTCCGCTGCGTCTACCGATTCCGCCATCCCGGCCGGGAAGGGCCGTATTATCCACGAAGACTCCGGCGAGCAGCAAGCGCATGCCCCTCACACTTGACGATTTCGATTACCCGCTCCCGCGCGAGTTGATCGCCCAGGCGCCCCTGCCGAAACGCTCCGACAGCCGCCTGCTGGTGCTCGACGGCGACGATCTAGCGGACTGCAACTTCTCGGACCTGCCCGGACTCCTGAAAGCGGGGGATTTGCTGGTGTTCAATGACACGCGCGTGATCCACGCGCGGCTGCAGGGTGTCAAGGCCACCGGAGGCCAGGTCGAAGTGATGGTGGAGCGACCGGTAGGACCCCATGAAGCCCTTGCCCAGATCCGCGCGAGCAAGTCCCCTCCGACCGGCACCCGGATCCGGCTGGCAGACGCGTTCGACGTCGTCGTGCTGGGCCGCGTCGGCGAGTTCTTCCATCTGCGCTTTCCGGTTGGAGAGAACCTGCTTGATCTGCTGGAACGGCACGGCAAGCTCCCGCTGCCACCCTATATCCGGCGGGCGGCCGACGGTGACGACGAATCACGCTACCAGACCGTTTACGCCCGGGAGCCGGGTTCGGTCGCGGCCCCGACGGCCGGCCTGCACTTCGACGTGGCCATGCTCGACCGACTCGCGGTCGGCGGCGTTCACGCTGCCTGGCTGACCTTGCATGTCGGGGCGGGCACTTTCCAGCCCGTACGGACGAAGGACCTCGGCGCGCACCGCATGCATCGCGAACGCTACGTCCTGCCGGCCGAGACCGTGGCCGCCATCACTGCGAGCCGCGCGGCTGGCGGCCGCATCATCGCGGTCGGAACCACCAGCCTGCGCGCGCTCGAAGGCGCGGTCCAGGATGGCACCCTCGAGGCGGGAACCGGCGAGACGGACCTGTTCGTTCTCCCCGGATTCCGCTTCCAGGTGGTCGACGCGCTGATCACGAACTTTCATCTGCCCAGATCCACCCTGCTCATGCTCGTATCGGCCTTTGCCGGAATCCAGCCCATCCGCCGCGCATACGCGCATGCGGTCGCGAAGTCCTACCGCTTCTTCAGCTATGGTGATGCCATGTTCATCGCCCGCCGCAACGATGCAGTTTGAACTTCTCGCCAAGAATGGCAGCGCCCGCCGGGGACGCCTCGCGCTCACACACGGCGCAGTGGACACGCCCGCGTTCATGCCGGTGGGCACCTACGGCACGGTCAAGGCCATGACGCCCGCCGGGATCGCCGAGACCGGTGCGCAGATCTGCCTGGGCAATACCTTTCACTTGTGGCTGCGACCGGGGCTCGATGTCATTGCCGCCCATGGTGGCCTGCATCGCTTCATGGGCTGGGACGGGCCGATCCTGACCGACTCGGGCGGCTTCCAGGTGTTCAGCCTCGGCGCCCTGCGCAAGATCGGCGAGGAGGGGGTGCGTTTCGCATCGCCCATCGACGGCGCGCGCCTGTTCCTGACGCCGGAGGAATCGATGCGCATCCAGACCGTGCTCGACTCCGACATCGCGATGATCTTCGACGAATGCACCCCTCACCCTGCAACCCACGCGGAGGCGGCCGAATCGATGCGCCTGTCGCTGCGCTGGGCGCAACGATCGCGCGACGAGTTCGACCGGCTGGACAATCGCAATGCGCTGTTCGGCATCGTCCAGGGGGGCATGTTCGAGGATCTGCGCGACGAATCGCTCGCCGGACTGGTGCGTATCGGTTTCTCGGGATACGCGATCGGAGGGCTGTCGGTCGGCGAACCCAAGGAGGACATGGCACGCATCATCGCCCATACCGCACCGCAATTGCCCTCCGACAGGCCACGCTACCTGATGGGCGTGGGCACACCGGAGGACATCGTCGCCGCCGTCGCGGCAGGCATCGACATGTTCGACTGTGTCATGCCGACCCGCAACGCGCGCAACGGCTGGCTGTTTACCCGACACGGCGACATCAGGATCAAGAACGCCACCCACCGCCACGATACCCGGCCGATCGATGCCGACTGCGATTGCTATGCGTGCCGCAATTTCAGTCGCGCCTATCTCCACCACCTGCATCGCACGCGCGAGATCCTCGGCAGCATGCTCAACACCATCCACAATCTGCGTTATTACCAGATCCTCATGGCGGGCTTGCGCGACGCGATCGCAAGCGGCACCTTCGACGCCCATGTCGGGCGGTTTCATGCCGATCGGGCGGGAGGCGCGGGCTGATCGGGGCAATCCGGTTTCACCCGACTCTGCACCGGTGCATGTGCTGATATAATCGGCCGTTTATCAAAACCAACCGGAGTCCAGAGTGTTCATTTCCAACGCTTACGCCCAGGCCGCGGGCGATGCATCCGGTAGCCTGATGGGGCTGCTTCCGCTGATTCTGATGTTCGTGGTCCTTTGGTTTCTGATGATTCGTCCACAGATGAAGCGCGCCAAGGAACACAAGGCCATGGTCTCGGCGCTGGCCAAGGGCGACGAGGTCATCACCGGTGGCGGCGTGGCCGGCCGGATCACCGAAGTGGGCGAGAACTTCGTCCATGTCGAGATCGCCGACAAGGTCGACGTCGTCGTCCAGAGGCAGGCCGTCGCGACGGTCCTGCCGAAGGGAACCCTCAAGACGCTTTGAAGCCTGACCAAAGGCACGGCATGAGGCGGACATCCGTCACTAGATGCACCTGCCTTGCACGCCGCAAGGCAGCCTGCGCGACGGCCCCTTCTGGCCACGGCGCCGCCGCACCCACGAATCACAAGTGACGTCATGAATCGCTATCCGCTCTGGAAGAACATTCTCATCGGTCTGATCCTGCTCTTCGGACTGATCTACACCATCCCGAACTTCTACGGCGAGGTCCCTGCGGTTCAGATCTCGAGCGGCAAGGCGACCCTCCGACTCGACCATGGCGTGATCGGACCTGTCGAGCAGGCCCTCAGGGAAGGTGGTCTGCAGCATACGGGACTCGTTGCCGACGAGAACAGCATCCGCTTCCGCTTCGTGGGACCGGACGAGCAGTTGCTTGCCCGCGATCTGATCGAGAGGCACCTCAACCCCGATCCGACCGACCCGTCGTACGTCGTCGCATTGAATCTTCTGCCCGCCTCGCCGAACTGGCTGACCCGCATCGGTGCCCTGCCGATGTATCTCGGCCTCGACCTGCGCGGAGGCGTGCATTTCCTCCTGGAAGTCGATATGCCCGGTGCAATAACCAACCGCCTCGATGCCACGTCGGGGGATCTGCGCACGCTGATGCGCGATCGGCGCGTGCGCCATGCGGGAATCACACGCGAGGGCAACGCGATCCACCTTCGCTTCCGCGACATCGAGCAGCGCGACGCGGCACGCACCGCAATCGTCAACAGCACCGCGGATCTGCAGCTTGCCGATCGAGACGACGGTCCCGAGGACTTCAAACTGATCGCGACCCTCGACCCGGCCGCGCAGCAGACGATACGCGACTTCGCGATTCGCCAGAACATCACCACGCTGCACAACCGCATCAATGAACTCGGGGTAGCCGAACCGGTGATCCAGCAACAAGGGGCAGACCGTATCGTCGTTCAACTGCCGGGCGTGCAGGACGTCGCCCAGGCCAAGGACATCCTGGGTCGCACCGCGACCCTGGAAGTGCGCATGGTCGACGATAGCCCCGGTGCGCTCGAAGCCGCACTTGCAGGCCAGGTCCCGTTCGGTACCGAGCTCTATACCGAGCGCGGTGGTTCGCCACTGCTGGTGCGCAATGAAGTCATGCTGACCGGCGACCGCCTTACCGACGCCCAGCCCGGCTTCGACGGGCAAACGAACGAGCCTGCCGTGCACCTCACGCTGGACTCGGCGGGTGCGCGCATCTTCCGTGACGTCACGCGCGACAACGTCGGCAAGCGCATGGCCATTCTGCTGATCGAGAGAGGACGCGGAGAAGTCATCACGGCCCCCGTCATCCGTACCGAAATCGGCGGCGGGAGGGTCCAGATCTCGGGGCGCATGACCACCACCGAGGCCAACGACGTTGCCCTGCTGTTGCGCGCAGGCAGCCTGGCCGCACCGATGGAGATCATCGAGGAGCGCACCGTCGGTCCGAGCCTCGGTGCCGAGAACATCGCCAAGGGTTTCAACTCGACGATGTGGGGCTTCATCGCGATCGCGGTATTCATGATCATCTACTATTCGCTGTTCGGTCTGGTCTCGGTGATCGCCCTGACCGCGAACCTCATGCTGCTCGTCGCGTTGCTGTCCCTGTTGCAGGCGACGCTGACACTGCCGGGCATCGCAGCGATGGCGCTGACCCTGGGCATGGCGATCGACGCGAACGTGCTCATCAACGAGCGGATACGCGAGGAACTGCGCAACGGCGTGTCACCCCAGGCGGCGATCACCGCCGGCTACGAACGCGCATTCGACACCATTCTCGACGCTAACGTCACGACCCTGATCGCCGGCATCGCGCTGCTGGTGTTCGGTTCCGGACCCGTGCGCGGGTTCGCCGTGGTGCACTGTCTCGGTATCCTGACGTCGATGTTCAGCGCGATCCTGGTTTCGCGGATGCTGGTCAACCTGATCTACGGAAGCAGGCGCAAGCTCGCCGCGGTGTCAATCGGCTAAAAATACCTATTGGCAGCCGGCCGGAGCGCCAGCCACGCGCGTGACGCCCCGGCCGCAGCCTCTCCTTCACTCAGGAGTTCAGATGGAATTCTTCCGCATCAAGAACGACATCCCCTTCATGCGCCACGCGCTGAAGTTCAACATCATCTCGCTCATCACCTTCATGCTCGCGGTGTTTTTCATCGCCATGCGCGGGCTGAACCTGTCCGTCGAGTTCACCGGCGGCACCCTCCTCGAGGTGAGTTACCCCGAAGTGGTGCAGGTAGAGCAGATCCGGCAGGCCCTCGCGCGCGACGGGTACCCGGACGCCCAGGTCCAGAATTTCGGCAGCGCGCGTGACATCCTCGTTCGCCTTCAGAGTCGCGAGGGGCTGGACACCTCGCGTATCTCCGAACGGGTAATGGCCACGCTCGAGGCCATCGGCGGACCGGCGCCTGACCTTCGGCGTGTCGAATTCGTCGGACCGCAGGTCGGAAAGGAGCTTGCCGCCGACGGGGCGATGGCGCTGTTGTTCGTCCTGATCGGAATCATGATCTACCTGGCGATGCGCTTCGAATGGCGTTTTTCCATCTCGGCGATCGTCGCCAACATGCACGACGTGATCATCATCGTCGGCTTCTTCGCATTCTTCCAGTGGGAATTCTCGCTTGCCGTGCTTGCCGCGGTTCTGGCCGTGCTGGGCTACTCGGTCAATGAAACAGTGGTGATCTTCGACCGGGTGCGCGAAACGTTCAGGAAGAGGCGCGGCATGACCACGCCTGACGTGCTCAACCACGCGATCACGCGTACGATCTCGCGCACCGTGATCACTCACGGCAGCACCCTGATGGTGGTGCTGTCGATGCTGATCTTCGGAGGAGAGACGCTCCACTACTTCGCTCTCGCGCTTGCGATCGGCATCACCTTTGGCATTTACTCTTCGGTGCTGGTTTCGAGCCCCCTGGTCATGTGGTTCGGGGTCTCGCGCGAGCAGTTCATCAAGCCGAAGAAGGACAAGGAAGAAGCCGTCGTCTGAGCCGGGCAGAGCCTCGGCGCTGCGAGATGGGAGACCCCGGGAAGCTGCTCGAGATTGTCCGCAAACGCCATACCTGCTTTTGTGGGTGGTGCGCCTGCCGACGGTTCAGATCCTGCGGGCAAGTTCTGCGGCCTTGCCGACGTAGTCCGCCGGCGTCATCGCAAGGAGACGCTCGCGCTCGGTCCCGGGAATCTTCAGCGTCCGCACGAACTCGTGCAGGGCCTCGCGGGTGATGCCCTTGCCACGGGTGATTGCCTTGAGCTGCTCGTACGGGTTTTCGATGCCGAAACGCCGCATCACCGTCTGCACCGGCTCTGCGAGCACCTCCCACGCCGGGTCGAGGTCGCCCGCCAGCCGCACCGGATCCGCTTCGAGCTTGTTCAGTCCGCGCAGGCAGGAATCGAGCGCAAGAACCATGTGGCCGAAGCCCACGCCCATATTGCGCAACACCGTCGAGTCGGTGAGATCGCGCTGCATTCTCGAGACGGGAAGCTTCTCCGAAAAATGGCGAAGGACCGCGTTTGCGACGCCCAGATTGCCTTCGGCATTCTCGAAATCGATCGGATTCACCTTGTGCGGCATCGTGGACGATCCCACTTCGCCTTCCTTCAGTTTCTGCCTGAAGTAGCCCAGCGCGACATACATCCAGATATCCCGGCACGCGTCGATGAGGATGGTTCCGCTCCGCGCCATCGCATCGAACAGCTCGGCCATCGCATCGTGCGGTTCGATCTGGATCGTGTATGCGTTGAACTCCAGGCCGAGCGACTCTATGAAGCTGCGGTTGAAACCCTCCCAGTCGAAGTCGGGCCACGCGGACAGGTGCGCATTGTAGTTCCCGACCGCACCGTTGAACTTTGCAGTCATGGCGACCGCGGCAATCGCCGAACGGGTGCGCAACAAACGTGCCGCAATGTTCGCCATCTCCTTGCCGAGGGTAGTCGGGCTCGCCGGCTGGCCGTGCGTTCTGGAAAGCATCGGCAGGTCTGCATGCTGGTGCGCCAGGGCCCGGAAGCGCGCGGTGACCGCATCCAGTGCCGGCAACAGCACGCCGTCGCGACCTTCGCGCAGCATCAGCGCGTGCGAAGTGTTGTTGATATCCTCCGAGGTGCACCCGAAATGGATGAACTCCGAGACCTTCGTGACCTCGGTGTTGTGCGCGAGACGCTCCTTCAGCCAGTACTCCATGGCCTTGACATCGTGATTCGTGGTCGCTTCGATGGCCTTCACCGCCGCGCTGTCCTCCGGCGAAAACTGTTTCACCAGGGCATCGAGCTCGGCCACGGTGGCAGCGGAGAACGGGGCGATCTCGACGAGCTGCGGCTCGGCGGCGAGGGCCTTGAGCCAGGCCACTTCGACGCGCACCCGGTTGCGGATCAGGCCGTGTTCCGAAAAGTGCTCGCGCAGCCCGACGACCTTGCCTTCGTAGCGGCCGTCGAGCGGGGACAACGCGGTAAGGGATGAGACCGACATGAGAATAATTCCGGGCAAAAATGTTATTTTACCTTCTGAACAGGTTCCGCCGCTCGATCGTGCAACGGTCGCCCGGCTGATCCACAAAATCGCATGACAGAGAGCCCCATGAGCAATTCGGACGAATACTGCATCCAGGTCGAAGCCATAGCAGAGTTCCTTCCTGGACAGTCCAGCCCCGAGGACGAACGCTACGTCTTCGCCTATCACATCACGCTCACGAACATCGGTTCGCATGCGGCGCAACTACTGAGTCGCCACTGGATCATCACAGACGGAAGCGGCAGGAAGCAGGAGGTCCGCGGCGAGGGGGTGGTCGGTGAGAAACCGCGCCTCGCACCTGGGGAGCAGTATCGCTACAGCAGCGGCTCGGTACTCGAAACCCCGGTCGGCACGATGCACGGCAGCTACCAGATGGTAGCCGAGGACGGACACCGTTTCGACGCAGCCATCCCGCCGTTTACGCTTGCGATGCCACAGGCATTGCATTGAGGAGAGCCCACCGCGTCCTGCCATGACGTGGGCACGCCCCCGCCCCGGCTCAACTCCGGTAATCGGCGTTGATTCGGACATACTCGTATGAGAGATCGCAGGTCCAGATCGTTGACGACGCGTCGCCGCGGGCGAGATCGACGCGCACTCCGACCTCGGCACCGGCCATGACGCGCGCGCCATCGTCTTCGTGGTAACCGGCGGCGCGCCCGCCGCCTTCGGCCACCAGCACCGACTCGGCCTCGCTTTCGAGCCGTACGGTCAGCGCCGAGATGTCGAGGTCCTCGATCCCCGCATTGCCGATCGCGGCGAGGATACGGCCGAGATTGGGATCGGAGGCGAAGAATGCGGTCTTTACCAGCGGCGACTGCGCCACCGCATACGCAACCGTCCTGCACTCGCCACGGTCGCGGCCGTTCTCCACCGTTATGGCCATGAACTTCGTGGCCCCCTCGCCATCACGCACGATGGCCTGGGCGAGTTCGATGCAGACTTCAATGATCGCGCCACGCAACACCCGGAAACTCTCAGAATCGGCTTCGAGAATCTCGGCATGTTCCGCCTTGCGGGTCGCGATCAGAACAAACGAATCATTGGTCGACGTATCGCCATCGACGGTGATGCTGTTGAATGAAAGATCTGCCGCCTCGGCCGCCAGTTGCCCGAGCAGGGACTGACCGATCGTCGCATCCGTCGCGACAAAACCGAGCATCGTCGCCATGTTCGGCTTGATCATGCCCGCGCCCTTGCTCATGCCGGTGATCGTCACGGTTGCGCCGTCGATCTCGACCACACGCGAGGTCGCCTTTGCGACGGTATCGGTGGTCATGATCGCGTGGGCCGCATCGTACCAGCCATCCTCACGCATGTCCGCCTTTGCCCGTGGCAATCCGGCGACCAGCCGGTCTACGGGCAGAGGCTCAAGAATTACGCCGGTGGAAAAAGGCAACACCTGACGCGGTGCAATCTCCAGCAGCCTGGCCACCGCAGCGCAGGTCGCGTCGGCGTCCGCCAGTCCCGCAGCACCGGTACCGGCATTTGCGACACCGGTATTGATCACCAGCGCGCGAACGTGGCTGTCGCGCAGATGATCCTTGCACACTTGCACCGGAGCGGCACAGAACCGATTGCGTGTGAATACGCCCGCTACGCGGCTACCCTCGTCGAGCTCGATCAGCGTCAGATCCCATCGCCCCGTCCTTCGGATACCCGCCTCTGCGACGCCCAGATACACGCCGGCCACCGGCTTGAGTTCGGTTGCGACGGGTGTCGAAAGATTGACGGGCACGGACGCACTCCTGAGAAATTGACCACCGATCGGGGCGTATTCTATCGCCACGGGCTGCGGCACGGTCGGTTTTCGGCGGCGCGCTGGCAGTCAGGACCTGCGAGCGGTCGCCTGTTCGGAGCCACCGGAAGAACATTTCTCGCCTGGCACGGATGCCCTGGTCGTGCGTCGCCCTCCTCGATCAAGGCGGTCGTGCCGGCACTCAGCTCAGTTTGCCGTGGCAGTGCTTGAACTTCTTGCCGGAGCCACAAGGGCATGGATCGTTCCGCCCGACCTTGGGCATCGCATTGACCTGGGGCTGGATGCCCGCTTTCTGCCCATCCCTGCTTCCGAGTACGTCATCGTAGCTGGAATGGTGATACTCGACGTTTTCAAGTTCGGGCGGCTTCTCCGCCTCCTCGAGCTGGGACTCCGCCCGGATCTGCACCGTCATCAATAGTTTGGTGACATCCTTGCGCACGGTATCCAGGAGCGATTCGAACAGTTCGAATGCCTCCCGCTTGTACTCCTGCTTCGGATTCTTCTGCGCATAGCCGCGCAGGTGAATACCCTGGCGCAGGTGATCGAGTGCGGCAAGATGCTCGCGCCAGTGGTTATCCAGGCTTTGCAGCATCACGTTGCGCTCGAACTGGTGCCATGCCGCCAAATCGACCTTGGTGATCTTCGCGGCATACGCCTCGTCCGCCGCGTCGATGATGCGCCTGAGCATCACCTCGTCGTCCAGGTTCGGCTCCGCCTTGAGCCATTCGCCGACGGGCTGCCCGATCTGGAACTCGGCCGCCAGCGCCCGCTCCAGACCCGACACATCCCATTGCTCCTCGACACTCTCGGCCGGCACATAGGTGCGAAAGGTGTCGTGCAACACGCCCTGGCGCATCGCCGTGATGGTGTCGGAGATGTCCTCGCTCGCGAGCAGTTCGTTGCGTTGCTCGTAGATCACCCTGCGCTGGTCGTTCGCGACGTCGTCGTATTCGAGCAGCTGCTTGCGGATATCGAAGTTGCGCTGCTCGACCTTGCGTTGTGCGGACTCGAGCGAACGAGTCACCATGGCATGCTCGATGGCCTCACCCTCGGGCATCTTGAGCCGCACCATGATGGTATTGAGTCGCTCCCCTGCAAAGATCTTCATCAACGGATCTTCGAGCGAAAGGTAGAACCGCGACGAGCCCGGGTCACCCTGGCGCCCCGCGCGGCCGCGCAGCTGGTTGTCGATGCGGCGCGATTCGTGCCGCTCGGTGCCGATAATGTGCAGGCCGCCCGCAACAAGCACTTGCTCGTGCACCTTCTTCCACTCCTCGCGCATCGACGCGATGGGGGCCTCCTTCTCGTTCTCGGCGATGCTCGCATCGGCGCGAAGCGCATCGACCTTGCGTTCCACATTGCCGCCGAGAACGATATCCGTACCCCGGCCGGCCATGTTCGTCGCAATCGTGACCACGCCCGGCCGCCCCGCCTGCGCGATGATTTCGGCTTCGCGGTCGTGCTGTTTCGCATTCAGCAACTGGTGCGCAATCTTTGCCTTGTTCAGTTCGCCGGAAAGGAACTCATTGACCTCGATCGACGTAGTGCCGACCAGCACCGGTTGGCCGCGCTCGATGCACGAGCGGATGTCGGTGATGACCGCGTCCCACTTTTCGGCGGCGGTGCGATAGACCTTGTCGTTCTCGTCCTTCCGGATCATCGGCTGGTTGGTCGGGACGACCACCGTCTCGAGCCCGTAGATCGAATGAAACTCGAAGGCCTCCGTATCGGCAGTCCCGGTCATGCCTGCAAGCTTTCCGTACATGCGGAAGTAGTTCTGAAACGTGATCGAGGCAAGCGTCTGGTTCTCTGCCTGGATGCGTACCCCCTCCTTGGCTTCGACGGCCTGGTGCAGGCCGTCGGACCAGCGCCGCCCCGGCATCAGGCGCCCGGTAAACTCGTCGACGATGATGACTTCGCCATTCTGGACGACGTAGTGCTGGTCCTTGTGGTAGAGGGCGTACGCACGCAGCGCCGCGTAAAGGTGATGCACCAGAAGGATGTTGGCCGGGTCGTACAGGCTGGCGCCCTCGGCAAGCAGGCTCATGCGCGTGAGCACCTGCTCGGCGCTCTCGTGGCCCTGTTCGGTGAGCAGCACCTGGCGTGCCTTGAGATCGACGGTGTAATCGCCCGGCTGGGTGACGTTGTCACCCTCGCCTTCCTGCTGCTTCAGCAGCGGTGCGGCCTGATTCACCTTGAGATAGAGCTCGGTATGGTCTTCGGCCTGACCCGAAATGATCAGCGGCGTGCGCGCCTCGTCGATCAGGATGGAGTCAACCTCATCAACGATTGCAAAGTTCAGTGCCCGTTGCACCCGCTCGCCCAGCGAATACACCATGTTGTCGCGCAGGTAATCGAAGCCGAATTCGTTGTTGGTGCCATACGTAATGTCGGCCGCATAGGCCGCCTGCTTTTCCGCATGTGCCATCCGCGACATGTTGCAACCCGTCGTCAGACCCAGAAACGCGTATATCCGCCCCATCCATTCGGCATCACGACTGGCCAGATAATCGTTGACGGTGATGACATGAACGCCCTTGCCGGAAAGCGCGTTCAGGTACGCCGGCAGCGTCGCGACCAGGGTCTTGCCTTCGCCGGTGCGCATCTCGGCAATCTTCCCGTTGTGCAGGACCATGCCACCGATCAGCTGCACGTCGAAGTGACGCATCGAGTGCACCCGCTTGCCCGCCTCGCGCACCACTGCAAAAGCCTCGGGCAGCAGACTGTCGAGCGTTTCGCCGTTCGCCACACGCTGCTTGAACTCGGCGGTCTTCGAGCGCAATGCCTCATCCGGCAGTGCGGCGATCTCGGGCTCCAGCGCATTGATGGTGCGCACGGTCTGGGAGTATTGGCTGATCAGGCGGTCATTGCGACTACCGAAGATTTTCTTGAGGAGACCGGAGATCATGGATGTGTGATGAGTCGATTCGGCAAAATGCGTATTTTAGCATGCTGCCTATGGCAGCCTGAAGCATGTCCGCGGCAGGACCTCCCGCTTCGTCCAGCGTGGCCAAAGTCCGCGGCGTCCAGCCGGATTCCGGCGCGCCGCATCATCTCTTGCGGGTTGGCTCATGCCTGCTTACCATGCGTGCATGCCCATGGTCGGACGCATCCGATGACAAGATCCCTGCAGGGCTATCTCGACAGCGGCTCGACATTCGAACGCCTGCGCGATCACGCCCTTCGGCTGCGCCGGCTTCAGGGGCTGCTGGAGGAAATGCTGCCTGCACCGTTGAGCAGCGCATGTTCGGTGGCCAATCTGAAGGGGGAAACACTTGTACTGTCGAGTCGAAACGGCGCCGCCGCGACACGCCTGAAGCAAATTGTTCCCACGCTTCTGCAGCGGTTTGCCGAGTCGGGAGTCCCGCTCACCACGATACATGTCAAGGTCGCGGTGACTGTCGAGCCGGAACGCGGGCGAGCGCCCGCGGCCCGAACCATACCCGATGCAGGACGAGAAAGCCTCGAATCGCTTGTGCAGTCACTCCCCGAAGGCGCTCCCCTGCGCGAATCACTCGAACGTCTGATCAGCCGCAGCCGTCGGAACGTGTGATCACGCTCGGCGACGAGCACCACGCCCCGGACGGCCAGCCGCCGCACAGCCCAGGCGCAGCAACACGCTTGGCATTACCGGCCCCTACGCGAGTGGCGTGGCCACCCGCTCGATCGCGAACAGCACAAGGAGTATCAGCAGGATTGCGATGGCTGCCTGGAAGCAGTTCCAGGCCCATTGCCGATAGCGCGTGTTGCCGGTAATCATCCACGCAAGCAGCGAGCCACCGACTCCGATCAGCGCCAGCAGTGCGAACAACCGGACGATCAGCATCCGGCAACCTCAGGACGTCGCGGAGAGCGCAAACTGGTGGCGTACCGCTGCCGGCGTGCGGGCCTGCTCCTCGAAGGTGACCATTTCCCACGCCGAACGGTCCTCGAGCAAGGCCCTGAGCACCTGGTTGTTCATCGCATGACCTGCCTTGTGGGCCGAGTAGGCAGCAAGAAGGGGATGGCCGCACAGATACAGGTCACCAATCGCATCGAGCACCTTGTGCTTGACGAACTCGTCGGAGTAACGCAGCCCTTCGGAATTGAGGACGCGATACTCGTCCATCACGATGGCATTGCCGAGACTCCCGCCGAGCGCCAGCCCATTGGCACGCATGAACTCGACGTCCTGCATGAAACCGAAGGTCCGGGCGCGAGCCACGTCCCGTACATAGGACTGCTCGGCGAAGTCGATGCTTACTCTTGTGGCTGTCCCATCGATGGCCGGATGGTTGAACAGGATGGAAAAGTCCAGCCGGAAGCCGTCATGAGGCGCGAGGCGCACCCACTTGTCGTCGTCACGGACCTCGATAACCTTCTTCACCCTCAGGAAACGCTTGGGGGCGGCCTGCTCTTCGAGCCCTGCCGACCTCAGCAGGAACACAAAGGGCGCCGAACTGCCGTCCAGAATGGGTAGCTCGGGCGCGTCGACGTCGATATGCGCATTATCGACACCGAGTCCCGCGAACGCGGACATCAGATGTTCGACCGTCCCGACCTTGGCGCCGCCGGAATGCTGCAGGCCCGAACACATGCGCGTGTCACAGACTGCATAAGGATCGGCCTGCATCGACACGGGCGGATCAAGATCGACCCGATGGAAAACGATGCCGGTGTCAGGCGCGGCCGGTCGCAGCACCATGTGCACCTTGCGGCCGCCATGGAGTCCCACGCCTGTTGTTCTGACGATAGTCTTGAGTGTGCGTTGCCTGATCATCGAGTGTTCTGCCTTGAGTCGGCGGTCATTTTAGCATGGGCATTTTTGCGCCGCTGCTGAAGGTCCCGATCGCGACAGCCTATGGTCGCCTCGGGAGGGACGGTATCACGCTTCGCCAGGGTGACAGACGCCCGGAGCGGACCGGAGGCAGGGGTCCGTACGCGGGCGTCCGTACACGAGCACCACCGACAGGCCGTGTCAGTCAGCCTGTTTGCGCAGGAATGCCGGGATGTCATAGGTGCCCATCCCATTCGCACTCATCGCTTCGACCGTGGTGCGCCGGCCGCTGCGGATCACAGCGGGAACGTCAAGATCGTTCATCTGGCCGCCTGTCGACGGACCATAGGTACCGGTGCCCTGGACGACCTGCATGACCGGCTGACGGGCGGAGGCGGACGGGGATCCGAGACCGGTCGCGACGACGGTCACACGCACGCGGTCTTCCATCGACTCCTCGAAAACCGTACCGTACTTGACGAAGGCCTCGGGAGCGGCGAACGCCTGAACCGTCTTCACGGCATCCCTCACCTCCGACATCTTCAGCGAGCGGCTCGCGGTGATGTTGATCAGCACGCAGCGCGCACCGGACAGTTCCGTCCCTTCGAGCAGGGGACTCACCGCCGCCTGCTCCGCGGCAATCCTTGCGCGATCGACGCCGGCGGCCTCGGCAGAGCCCATCATTGCACGGCCCATCTCCCCCATCGCAGTGCGGACGTCCTGAAAATCGACGTTGACCAGGCCCGGAACGTTGATGATCTCGGCAATCCCGCCTACGGCATTCTTCAGGACGTTGTCGGCCGAGCGGAAGCAGTCCTCGAAGCCGGCGTCGTCCCCGAAAACCTCAAGCAATTTGTCGTTCAGCACGATGATGAGCGAATCGACATGCTGTGTGAGTTCGTCGACCCCGCTCTCGGCCACGCGCAGGCGATTCTCGAAATCGAAGGGTTTGGTGACCACGGCAACGGTCAGGATGCCCATTTCCTTGGCGATCTCGGCCACCACTGGCGCCGCCCCCGTGCCGGTCCCGCCCCCCATGCCACCGGTGATGAAGCACATGTGCGCACCATCGAGCGCAGTGACGATCGCATCCCGCGAGTCCAGTGCGGCCGCGCGTCCGGCCTCGGGTTTCGAACCCGCTCCGAGTCCACTCGAGCCAAGCTGGACCTTGTGCGACGCAAGGCAGCGCCTGAGCGCCTGGGCGTCGGTGTTCGCGACCGCGAAATCGACCCCTTGCACGCCTTCCCGGATCATGTGGTCGACCGCGTTACCGCCGGCACCGCCCACGCCAATCACCTTGATGACTGTTCCGGTCTGCTCCTTCTCAACGATTTCAAACATGGTCTCCGCCTCCTGTATGACACTTTCACTGCGCACCGAATCCTGTCAAACCCCATATATAGTATTTAAATTGAAGTCTACTACTAAATAAAGGGCAAGAACAGAAACTCATTAAAACCAGTCAACCCACATCGCCGGGCGACCCACGTCGACATCCGGTCAGAAATTCCTCTCGAACCAGGACTTCATCCTGCCGAACACCTGGCGGATACTGCGCGTTTCGCGCGCCATGATGCCCCTGCGCCGCTGCGCCAGCCCCTCCATCGCCAGTCCCATCGCGGTCGCGTAGTAGGGCTGGCAGACGACGTCGGCAAGCGCGCCGTCGTACTGGGGGGATCCGACCCGCACCGGCATGTGAAAGACCTCTTCGCCAAGTTCGACCATGCCGCGCATGATCGAAGATCCGCCTGTAAGCACGATCCCCGACGAGAGCAGTTCCTCGTAACCGCTGCGACGCAGTTCGGCCTGCACCAGCTCGAACAGCTCTGCGACGCGCGGCTCGATCACGTCGGCCAGACGCTGACGCGACAGCGGCCGCGGCGGACGGTCTCCGACGCCGGGCACCTCGATCATCTCTTCGGGATCGGCCATGGCGTGCATCGCGACACCCCGGTGAATCTTGATCTCTTCAGCCTCGGACGTCGGGGTCCGCAAGGCCATCGCAATGTCGTTCGTGATCTGATCGCCTGCCACGGGCAGTACTGCCGTATGGCGAATTGCGCCCTGCGTGAATACGGCGATGTCGGCGGTTCCGCCCCCGATGTCCACGAGGCAGACGCCCAGATCCTTCTCGTCCTCGGTGAGGACCGCGTAGCTTGACGCAAGCGGCTGGAGAATCAGGTCCATGACTTCGAGGCCGCAGCGGCGTACGCACTTGACGACGTTCTGCGCTGCCGACACCGCACCGGTGACGATGTGCACCTTGACTTCGAGCTTGACCCCGCTCATGCCGATGGGCTCGCGCACACCGCCCTGCCCGTCGATGATGAATTCCTGCGTCAGGATATGGAGGATCTGCTGCTCGGCCGGGATCGGCATCGCACGTGCGACCTCGATTACCCGCTCCACATCCATCGGCGAGACCTCCTTGTCCTTGATCGCGACCATGCCGTTCGAGTTGAAGCTCTTGATGTGGCTTCCTGCGATGCCTGTGTAGACGTCGCGGATCTTGCAGTCCGCCATCAGCTCCACCTCCTGGACAACACGCGAGATCGCATCCACCGTCGCTTCGATGTTGACCACCACGCCCCTCTTCAGACCGCTCATCGGGTGCGTGCCCAGACCGACGACATTGAGGCGGCCGTCCGCCTTCGCCTCGGCCACCATGCAGGTGACCTTCGAAGTCCCGATGTCCAAACCGACGATCAGATCCTTGTATTCCTTGCTCATTGCCTGCCCTTCGCTGCATTGTCCAGCCCTGCTGGCGTGAGGGCGAAGCCCCTCTGGTAGCGCAGGTCCGCCACCGCAACCTCCATCCGCAGGATGTCCCGGGTTTCCGGCCAGGCACGGACGAACCGCGCCAGTCGCGAGCCGATCGGAGCCCTTTCCTGGTCTCGCCCGAGCAGGATCACCATCCCGTCGTCAAGTTCAAGCTGCCAGGCCTCGCGCGCCGATAGCCACAGACCTACCAGGCGCCGCCCGAGCGGCTCGAGCGTCTGCGAGAACTCACGATGCCTGGCCAGGAGATAGGCGGCCGAGCCTTGCGGTCCGGAGAAGCCCGGAAGCGTCGCATTGCTTGCGGCCACGAAGATCTCGCCCTGTCGATTGACCAGATGCACCTCGTCGCCGTCGGAGACGGTCCAGTACGCCACTGCCTGATGCTCCTCGAGACGCAGTTCGATCGCGTCGGGCCAGCGCCGCCGAACCTCGGCGCGCCGCACCCATGGCAGTTTCTCGAACGCGGCGCGCACATCCTCCAGGTTCACCGAGAAGAAGTTCCCCCTGATCGCCGAACGGGCCGCGTATTCGACCTGTGCCGTCGTAACCTGGCCCGGAGGCGTCAGCACGACCACTTCGCGCAAGGGGAACAGGGGACGACTGACAAACCAGACAACGAGCGCGTAGCCGAAACCGATCGCGGCGAGCAGCATCAGCAGATCCGACACCAGATCGAGCAGAGCTGGCCGGTCCCATACCCCGACAGGCTCACGCCCGCGCACGCGGGCATTTGCGAACGAGACGGCACGTTTCAGAGCATATCCGGGCCGGCGATCATCCAAGGCGGGCACCCTCCAGAATGGCCACGCACAGCGTCTCGAAGCTCATCCCGGCAGCGCGCGCCGACATCGGAACGAGCGAGTGGCTGGTCATCCCCGGGGCGGTGTTCATCTCCAGCAGGAAGGGACGCCCATCCTCGGTCAGGATCAGGTCGGCCCGGCCCCAGCCGCGGCAGCCCAGCACCAGGGCGCACTTTCTGACCATCTCCCGTATCGCCTGCTCCCGTCCTTCGGGCAGACCGGCAGGGCAGTGATACTGCGTATCGTCGGTGAAGTACTTGTTCCTGTAGTCGTAGTTTCCGCCCGGCGCCTCGATGCGGATCAACGGCAGCACCCGGTCACCCAGAAACGGGGCCGTAAGTTCCGCACCAACGACGAACTCTTCGGCAATGACAAGTTCGTCATACCTTGCCGCGAGCTCCCAGGCGGCACTCAATTGATCCGCCTCGGTGACCTTCGTCGCACCCATGCTTGAACCCTCGTGGACCGGCTTGACAAAGATCGGCAACCCCAGATCGCCCACCACCGCAGACCAGTCGGACTCCGCTTGCAGCAGCGCATAGCGGGGCGTCGGCAGCCCGCTCGCGGTCCAGATCATCTTCGTACGCCACTTGTCCATCGCAATGGCAGAGGCCATGACCCCGCTTCCGGTATACGGGATCTGCATGAGTTCCAGCATGCCCTGGACCGTGCCGTCCTCGCCGCCTCGCCCGTGCAGGGCGATGAAGGCGCGCGAATACGCCTCCTCCTTGAGCAGATGCAGGTCGCGCTCGGCCGGATCGAAGGCATGCGCGTCGACACCCGCGGCGCACAGCGCTGCAAGCACCGCATTGCCCGACATCAACGACACTTCGCGTTCCGCCGAAGCGCCGCCAAGCAACACCGCAACCTTTCCGAAACGTTCCCCTGCGCTCATGCCTCGATGCCCGCCAGTGTTCCGGGGACGACCCCAATGGAGCCCGCACCCATGGTGATCACGACGTCGCCGTCGCACGCGCTTTCGAGAATCATTGCCGGCATATCCGCGATGTCCTCGACGAACACCGGCTCGACCTTGCCCGCGACGCGCAGCGCCCGTGCCAATGCACGGCTGTCGGCGGCCACAAGTGGCGGCTCCCCCGCCGCATAGACTTCCGCGAGCAACAGTGCGTCCGCCGTCGCCAGCACTTTCACGAAATCCTCGAAACAATCGCGCGTGCGCGAATAACGGTGCGGCTGAAACGCGAGCACCAGGCGCCGCCCCGGAAAGGCGCCCCGTGCTGCCGCAATGGTCGCGGCCATCTCCACCGGATGGTGTCCGTAGTCGTCGATCAACGTGAACGCGCCGCGCGCGGAGCCGTCCCCCGAAAAGAGGGAGACCTCCCCGTAGTGCTGAAAGCGCCGCCCGACTCCCTTGAATTCGCCCAGAGCCTTGACGATCGCGTCGTCCGTCACCTGGACCTCGCTCGCGACTGCGATCGCCGCGAGCGCGTTGAGAACGTTGTGCATCCCCGGCAGGTTCAGCTCGATCGGAAGCCGTGTAACCGAGCCGTTGATCCGGACCGCGTCGAACAGCATGCGCGAGCCGTCCACGCGAACGTTCTCGGCACGGATGTGCGCGTCTTCCGAGACGCCGAAGCGCACGATCTGCTTCGACACCAACGGCATGATCGATCGCACGTGCGCATCGTCCGCGCACAGCACGGCAACGCCGTAGAAGGGAAGGTGCTGCAGGAAGTCCACAAATGCCTGCTTCAGCCGCGCGAAATCGTGGCCATAGGTGTCCATGTGATCCGCGTCGATATTCGTGACCACCGAGATCACCGGGGTGAGCAACAAGAAGGACGCATCCGACTCGTCGGCTTCGGCCACGAGGAAATCGCCCTTGCCCAGGCGCGCATTCGCGCCGGCGGCATTGAGCCGTCCTCCGATCACGAAGGTCGGATCCATCCCGCCTTCCGCAAGAATGCTGGCCACGAGGGACGTCGTGGTCGTCTTGCCGTGCGTTCCCGCGATTGCAATGCCCTGTTTCAGGCGCATCAGTTCCGCAAGCATCTGCGCCCTGGGCACCACCGGAATCTGCCGGGCACGCGCCGCCATGACCTCCGGGTTGTCGTCGTGCACCGCAGTCGAGATCACGACCGCATCTGCGTCCGCTACGTTCTCCGGAGCGTGCCCCAGCACCACCCTGGCTCCGAACGCGCGCAGGCGCGCGACCGTCACGCTTTCATCCCGATCGGAACCGCTCACCGAGAATCCGAGGTTTACCAGGACTTCCGCAATGCCGCTCATGCCGGCTCCGCCGATGCCCACGAAATGAATGCGCTTGACCTTGTGCTTCATTTCTTCTTCCTTGCAGCGAGTCGCTCACATACCTGCGCCACCGCTTCCGCCGCGCCCGGTTTGGCCAGTTCGCGTGCCTTTTCCGCCATGTGCAGCAGTCGCTCGCGATCCATCCCGACGAGAATCCCGGCGAGCTTTTCGGGATCGAGTTCAGCCTGGGGCAACAGGAAGGCCGCTCCGTGGTCGGCAAGGAAGCGTGCGTTCGCGCTCTGATGATCGTCCACGGCGTGGGGAAACGGCACCAGCATGCTGGGCACGCCGGCCGCCGCAAGTTCCGCGACAGTCAAGGCACCCGAGCGGCAGATCACGAGATCGGCTTCGGCGTATCGCGTCGCCATGTCGTCGATGAAGGGAAGCAATTCCCCCTCGACTCCGGAGTCCTCGTAGGCTGCGCGCAGGGCATCGATCTGGGTTGCTCCGGCCTGATGCGTCACCAGTGGGCGCCGCGCCGGAGCGATCAATGCAACTGCCCGGGGAACTGCGTCATTCAGCGCCGCGGCGCCGAGGCTGCCCCCCACCACAAGAATGCGCAAGGCGCCCAGCCGCCCTGCGAATCGCACCGCCGGCGCGGGCACCTGGATGATGGACTCGCGCACGGGATTGCCCACCCACGACGACTTGCGGAACACCCCGGGGAAACCGGTCAGAACCTTGTCGGCAACGCCTGCAAGAACTCGATTCGCGAGTCCGGCCACCGAGTTCTGCTCGTGCACCACCAACGGACGATCAGTCAGGACCGCCATCATGCCGCCCGGAAAGCTCACGTAGCCGCCCATTCCGAGGACGACATCCGGATCGACACGATGCAGCGCTCGAAACGACTGCCAGAATCCACGCAACAGGTTCAGCGGCAGGAGCAGCTTGCGCAGCAAGCCCTTGCCGCGCAATCCCCCGAAACGCACCCAGACCATATCGAAACCATGCTTGGGGATGATTCGCGCTTCCATTCCGTCCGGATTGCCCATCCACACGATGCGCCAGCCTCGGGCGCGAAGAACTTCGGCGACGGCAATTCCGGGAAATATGTGTCCACCCGTCCCGCCAGCCATGACGAGCAGCGTCTTCATGTGCCCGCGCCCCGCATCATCTGCCTGTTCTCCCAGTCGACGCGCAGCAGGATTGCGACGGCAATGCAGTTCGCAACCAGTGCCGACCCGCCAAAACTCATCAATGGCAGCGTCAGACCCTTGGTCGGAAGCAGACCCATGTTCACACCCATGTTGATGAAGGACTGCACGCCGACCCACAAGCCGATGCCCATGGCCACCAGCCCCGAGAAATAGCGCTCGAGGTTGATCGCCTCGCGACCGACGACGAATGCACGCTGGATCAGGATCGCAAACAGCACGATGACGGTCAGCACGCCCGCGAAACCCAGTTCCTCCGCGATTACCGCGAGGAGGAAGTCCGTGTGGGCCTCGGGCAGATAGAACAGCTTCTCCACACTCGCACCCAGGCCGACGCCGAACCATTCGCCGCGACCGAAAGCGATCAGCGCATGCGACAACTGGTAACCCCGTCCGAACGGATCCTGCCAGGGGTCCATGAAACCGAAAATGCGGTCACGGCGGTACGGCGACAGCCAGATCAGGAGCATGAATCCGATGAGCGCAACCGTCGCCAGCAACGCGAACGCACGGCCGTTGATCCCGCCGAGGAACAGTACCCCGAACGCAATCACGCAGATGACCACGAACGCGCCGAAATCGGGTTCGCGCAGGAGCAGGAACCCGACGAAGAGGACCATCCCTGCCATCGGCAGGAATCCACGCCTGAAACTGCCGATATGGGGAAGTTTGCGCACGGTGTAGTCGGCCGCATAGAGCGTCACGAACACCTTCATCAGCTCGGATGGCTGAAGGCTCACCGGTCCGAGTGGAATCCAGCGCTGGGCACCGTTGACCTCGCGTCCGACAGCCGGGATCAGGACCGCGACGAGCAGGAGGACGCCGAGCATGAACAGCCACGGAGCGAACTGCTGCCACTGGCGCAGCGAGAACTGGAATGCCAGCAAGCCCGCGGCGAACCCCACGCCCAGAAAGAGGCTGTGTCTGATCAGGAAATAATGGGACTGAAAGCCGGTGAAGCGACTGCCCTCGGCGATCGCAATCGATGACGAATAGACCATCACCAAACCGATGAGAAGCAGCGCCACGGCCGGCCAGATCAACAAGGGATCGAGCTCGCGGGTCATCTCCGACGGCCGCATCAATCGATTGACCGCGCGGCTGGTCTCGGCCTTGCTGTTTCGGCGACGCACCGGAACGAGGTTTGCCAGGCTGCTGATCAAGCTCATGGCGCCGTTACCTCCGGAAGGCTTCGTACCGCAGTCACGAAGCTCTCGCCACGATGGACGTAGCTGCGAAATGCATCGAGACTGGAGCAGGCCGGTGACAGCAGCACCACATCGCCCTCATGGGCGAGAGCGTTTGCGCGCATCACGGCCGCATCCAGGGCCGCCGCGCGCTCGACCACGATGCCGAGACCCGTGAGAGCCGCTTCGAGCAGGGGAGCGTCGCGCCCGATCAGGACCACCGCGCGCGCGCGTCGCGCCACGACGGGACGCAGAGGCGAAAAGTCCTGACCCTTGCCGTCGCCTCCTGCGATCAGTATGGTCGGACGGCCAAGACCCTCGAGCGCGGCAACGGTGGACCCGACGTTGGTGCCCTTGGAATCGTTGAAGAAGTCCACCCCGTCCCGGCGACGGCCGACCAGTTCCATCCGGTGCGGCAGGCCCCGAAAGCGCTTCAGCGCCTCGACCATGGGTTCGACTGCACAACCGATCGCAGCGCCGAGGGCGAGGCCGGCGAGCGCGTTCACCGCATTGTGCAAGCCGGCCAGCTGAAGCATGTCCGTGCGTGCGAGACGTCGGCTGCCACGCACCAGCCACAGGCCGTCGCCATCGCGAGCGATCCCGTAGTCGTCGGCCGATCCGGGCGTGTCCGAACCGACGGTGATGCACATCCGCCCGGCGATACCCATCGCCATGACGATGGGATCGTCCCGGTTCAGGATCTGCACGCCCCGCCCCGCGAAGACCCGCGCCTTGATCGCGGCATACGCACCCAGGTCGGAATGGCGATCCAGGTGATCGCCGCTGACGTTCAGCACCGTGGCGGCGTCCGCGTAGAGCCCGTCCATGGTTTCGAGCTGGAAGCTCGACAGCTCCAGCACCCAGCACTGCGGCAGCGGCCCGTTGCGATCGAGGCGCTCCATGAGAACCGTCAGCGCCGCCGGACTGATGTTGCCCGCGGCCACCGCATCCAGCCCGGCGGCACGGCACATCGCGGCGGTCAGGGCGGTCGTTGTCGTCTTTCCGTTGGTGCCGGTGATCGCAATTATCCGCGTCTGTTCGCGGATACCGAGCCGATCGAGTGCGTCGGCGAACAGCTTCATCTCGCCGACGAGCGGAATTCCTCGCTCACGGGCTTCGCGGAGCAATGGGTGACGCAGGTCGATCCCCGGGCTCGATGCGACCATGTCGACGCCGTCGAGAAGTTTGGACGAGAACGCTCCAAGCATCACCTGCGCGTCGGGAACGGCCTCGCCAAGGTGGTTCAGGCCCGGTGGTTCGCCACGCGTATCTGCCACCCGCAGCCGCGCGCCCTGGCACGCGCACCATTTCGCCATCGCCAGACCGGACTCTCCGATCCCCAACACCAGCACGAGGCGGTCGGACAGGCTCTTCATCTGAGCTTGAGGGTCGACAGTCCGAACAGGACCAGCATGATCGTTATGATCCAGAATCGCACTACGACCTGGGTTTCCTTCCACCCCCCGAGTTCGTAATGATGGTGCAGCGGCGCCATCCTGAAGATGCGTTTGCCCCCGGTTGCGCGGAAGTACAGCACCTGCAGCATGACCGACAGGGTCTCCGCCACGAACAGACCGCCCATGATGAACAGCACTATTTCCTGTCGCACCACGACCGCGATCACACCCAGGGCCGCCCCAAGCGCAAGCGCACCCACGTCGCCCATGAATACTTCGGCCGGATAGGCGTTGAACCACAGGAAACCCAGCCCCGCGCCGCAGATCGCGCCGCAGAACACGGCCAGCTCGCCGGCCCCGGCGATATAGGGAACCCCCAGATATCTCGAGAATCCGACATGCCCCGCGACATAGGCGAAGATCGCAAGTGCGCCGGCCACCATGACCGTTGGCATGATCGCCAGCCCGTCCAGGCCATCGGTCAGGTTGACCGCATGGCTCGTCCCGTTGATCACGAAGTACGACAGTGCGACGAAGCCGAGCAGGCCCAGCGGATACGCAACCGCCTTGAAGAAGGGCACGATGAGTTCGGTCTGCGCCGGTTCGGTCGCGGTGAGCGCGAGAAACAGGGCCGCGGCGATTGCGATGAGCGAGGTCCACAGGTACTTCCAGCGACTCGCCAGGCCCGTGGGATCGCGACGCACGACCTTGCGCCAGTCGTCCACCCATCCGACCCCACCGAATCCGAGCGTCACCAGCAGCGTCACCCACACATAGTGATTGCGCAGGTCGCCCCACAGCAGAATGGTCGCAGCAATGGCGATGAGAATCAGTGCCCCGCCCATCGTGGGCGTCCCGGCCTTGGTCAGATGAGACTTCGGGCCGTCGTCGCGCACCGCCTGTCCGATCTTCTTGCGCGTCAGCCAGCGGATCACCGCCGGTCCGAAGATGAACGAAATGATCAGCGCGGTCATCGCCGCGAGCACGGTGCGCAGGGTGATGTAGCCGAACACATTGAATGCGCGGATGTCCTGACCGAGCCACAGGGCAAGCTCAAGCAGCATCGGTGTCTCCATCTTCCGGGGGGACGCCATTGTGCACTGCCGAAAGCGCATCTGCCACCCGTTCCATGCGCATGAATCGCGATCCCTTCACCAGCACGACAGTGTCCTCGTCGAGCCGGGCCGAAACGGAGTCCACGAGCGCCTCGATGGTGCCGTAATGCTGCCCTCCCTCCCCGAAATTTCGCGCCGCGACCAGACTCATCGCACCGAGAGCATGGAGCTCGTCGATACCCTTGCTTTTTGCGTAGCCACCGATTTCGTCATGAATCTGGGCACTGGTCCCACCGATCTCGCCCATGTCGCCGAGGACCAGAATCTTGCGACCAGGCGTAGCCGCGAGGACGTCGATGGCCGCGCGCACCGAATCCGGGTTGGCATTGTAGCTGTCGTCGAGAATCGTCGCGCCGTGCATGCCGGACCGGGGCTGGAGACGTCCACGCATTCCGGTGAATGCCTTCAGTCCGTCGACGACGGCCTCCAGGGTGGCCCCGGCCCCAAGGCACGCTGCGACCGCGCCAAGTGCGTTGCGCACGTTGTGCACACCCGGCACGTTCAGGGTGACCGCCGCGTTGCCGACCGGGGTGACCAGATCCAGCGCCATGCCCATGCCGTGCAAGGTGCAGCGTCCGGTGACGTCCGCCCCTTCATCCAGCCCGAAGCTCAGGACGCGGCGTGCAACATTGAGGTCGCGCCAGTAGCCCGCGTGCGCATCATCGGCATTGATCACTGCAACACCATCCGGGCTCAGGCCACCAAAGAGCGCACCCTTTTCCTGCGCGATCTGCTGCAGTGAGCCCACGCCCTGCAGGTGCGCGCGCTGCGCATTGGTCACGATCGCGACCGTCGGGCGGGCCAGTGCGGCAAGATAGGCGATCTCGCCCGGCCGGTTCATCCCCATCTCTACCACCGCCGCACGATGGCCTTCACGCAGTTCCAGCAGTGTCAGCGGCAGCCCGATATCGTTGTTCAGATTGCCCCGCGTGGCAAGGACCGCATCGAATCCGAAACCCTCGCACAGCGCGTTGGCACGCATGATCGCGGCGCACATTTCCTTGACCGTGGTCTTGCCGTTGCTGCCGGTGATCCCGATCAGCGGAATACCGAACCCGCCGCGCCAGTAACCGGCCAGTGCGCCAAGCGCCAGCCGGGTATCATCGACGACGATGAGGGGTCGCACATCGTCATCACGGGTATCGGCCCAAGTCCGGTCCACCAGGGCGCCGGCCGCACCGTCGGCGAACGCCTGGTCGATGAAGTCGTGCCCGTCGAAACGCTCCCCGCGCAAGGCCACGAACAGTTCCCCTGGCTCGACGTGACGGCTGTCCGTGCCGACACAGACAAAGCGCCCCGGTGCGTCCGTGTGCGCGCCCAGGACCTTGGCGGCCTCCCGGAAACTCATCATCCGCGGTCTCCCCGATCGGGATTCCATGCCAGCAATGCCGCCCTTGCATGTTCGATATCGCAGAACGGCAACCGCTGCCCCAGCACATCCTGATAGGACTCATGCCCTTTGCCGGCGAGGACGACAACATCGTTCGCCGCGGACTCGCCGATCGCAATCCGGATCGCCTGGGCACGATCCACGACTGCCTCGGCCGAGGGGCCGGTACCGGCCCGGATCGCCTCGATGATCGCAAGCGGGTCCTCACCGCGCGGATTGTCGCTGGTGACGATGACGTGATCGGCAGACTCCCTCGCAACCTCCCCCATCAGGGAACGCTTGCCGGGATCCCGGTCGCCGCCGCAGCCGAATACGCACACGAGCCGCCCACCGCGGGTCTCCGCCGTTGCGCGCACCGCCTGCAACACCTTGGCGAGCGCATCCGGTGAATGCGCATAGTCGATCACCACGAGCGGCTCGCCCACCCCGCCCTCGAGTTGCATCCTGCCCTTGGGAGGCGCCAGACGCGACGCGACCGTCAGGGCCTCATCGATGGTCACGCCACGACTCAGGAGGACACCGATGACCGCCAGAAGATTGGAAACGTTGAAAGGAGCGAGGACCCTGGCCTGCAGGTCGTGCATGCCCCCGTCCCACAACACGCTGAAGCGCTGCCCCACCGGAGAGCACTGGAGACCCTCTGCGATCAGAACACGCGTGCCGGGCACCGCGTCGGCATTGGTGCGCAGATGCGTGTAGCCGATCACGTCCGTGCCGGCCCTCGCAAGGCGCCTCGCGAGGTTGAGGCCGAACATGTCGTCGAGATTGACGATCGCACTGCGCAGGCCCGGCGCCTCGAACAGGCGCTCCTTCCATGCCCCATAGGCCTCCATGTTGCCGTGGTAGTCGAGATGGTCGCGGCTCAGGTTGGTGAACACCGCCGCATCGAACTCAACGCCGCTCACTCGCCCCTGCTCGAGGCCGATCGAGGAAACCTCAATTGCCGCAGCCGTTGCGCCGGTGTCGGCGAATTCCCGGAGAAGGCGGTGCAGCACCAGGGCATCGGGAGTCGTGTTGCCGACATCGTCCAT
Source organism: uncultured Azoarcus sp. (assembly GCA_964404505.1). Taxonomy (GTDB): domain Bacteria; phylum Pseudomonadota; class Gammaproteobacteria; order Burkholderiales; family Rhodocyclaceae; genus DAOMNN01. The sequence continues at coordinate 15,368 of CAYOKH010000005.1, read as the reverse complement.
GCTTCCCGGATATCCCCAGCCGAGCGTGCCGATCACGCCGCAGTGAATCTCGAGCATCTCCATTGCGCTCGCCAGCCACTGGCTCACCGTCGTCTTGCCGTTGGTGCCCGTCACCCCGACCATCCACAGGGCCGCCGAGGGCCTGGCGTAAATCTCGTGCGCAAGGTAACCGGAAAGCGCGCGCAGGCCCTCCACACCCACGGCCGGAACGGGGATGGATTCGGCACGATATCCGTCACCGGACTCCCACAGCACGCCCGCCGCACCGCGGGTGACGGCTTCGGCGATATGGCGCCGGCCATCGGTCCTGAAACCAGGCCAGGCGGCGAACAGATCACCGCTGCCCAGCTTGCGCGAGTCCGCAGTGATACCGCAGGGATTCACGCCCGATTCACGCAGTCGCGCAAGGATGTCGGACGACCGCTGCGCGCTCACATCCGATCCTTTGCGGCACGGGGCGCTTCCGCCTTGCCCGCGACATGCAGCGGCGCAATCGGCGCATCCGGAACCACGCCCATGGATCGGAGAGTCCCCTCCACGATTCGTGCGAACACCGGTGCAGCGACGGCTCCGCCGAAGTGCTGGCCCGCAGTTGGTTCGTCGATCATGACCGCTACGATAATCCGCGGATTCGATGCCGGGGCGAATCCGACGAATGAAGAAATGTATCTATCCGTGTAGCGTCCACCTTCGAGTTTGTGGGCGGTGCCGGTCTTGCCCGCTACCCGAAAACCCGCCACCTGAGCCTTGGGCGCCGTACCTTCCGGCCCCGCCGCACGCTCGAGGATATGACGCATGTGCCGAGCCGTTTCGGTCGAGAACACCTTGTGCCCCGGAGCCGGCGGAACATCCACCCGCGTCAGGGACAAGGGCAGCAATTCCCCGTCTCGTGCGAACACCAGATAGGCACGGGCCAGCTGCACCAGCGAACCCGATATCCCGTGGCCGTACGACATGGTCGCCTGTTCGATCGGCCGCCAGCTGCGTGCCGGACGCAAACGTCCGGACGCCTCGCCGGGAAAGCCCAGGTCGAGCGGCGTACCGAATCCAAGCTCGTCGAACATCCCCCACATCTCGTCAGGCGTGAAGTGCATCGCAAGCTTGACCGTACCGACGTTGGACGACTTCTGGATCACTCCGCCCAAGGTCAGCGGACCGTGCCGGCGCACGTCGGAGATCATGGCCCGCCCGATCGTCATCCTTCCCGGATCGGTATCGATGATGGTGTCGAGCGCGACCTTCCGCCGTTCGAGCGCCAGGGCACCGATGAAGGGCTTCATCGTCGATCCCGGTTCGAACACGTCGGTCAGGACCCGGTTCCGCAACTGCGCACCGCTCAGGCCGCTCCGGTTGTTCGGATTGAACGTCGGGGCGTTCACGAGGGCGAGCACCTCGCCGGTGCGCACGTCCAGCACGACGACCCCGCCCGCCTTGGCCTTGTGCGTCTGCATTGCCTGGCGCAGGGCGGAGTAAGCAAGGAACTGGATCTTCGTATCCATTGCCAGGACAACATCCTCCCCGTCGCGCGGCGGACGGATCGACTCCACGTCCTCGATAATCTGCCCGCGCCGGTCGCGAATCACCCGCCGTGATCCGGGTGCGCCCCTCAGCCGTGCATCGAAGGCAAGCTCGATACCTTCCTGGCCCCAGTCGTCCACGCCGGTGAAACCCAGCATGTGCGCCGTGACTTCGCCGCCAGGGTAGTAGCGCCGGTATTCCTGATGCTGGTGCACGCCGGGAAGCCCAAGATCCGCGATGCGACGCGCCACTTTCGGCGCCAGCTGCCTTCTCAGATAGACGAAATCGCGCTCCGAATCCAGGCGCCGGTTCAGTTCCTGGACATCCATCTCGAGCAGGGTGGCAAGCGTGCGGGTATCGGCCGGCGACAATCTGGCGTCGGAAGGAATCGCCCAGATCGAGCGCACCGGCGTGCTCACCGCCAGCACGTCGCCATTGCGGTCGGCGATGCGTCCGCGAGTGGCCGGAACGGGAATCACCCTCGAATAACGCGACTCCCCCTTGGCCTGGAGGAATTCCTTGTTGAAACCCTGCAGCCAGGCTGCCCGTACGACAAGTGTCAGGGAACACGCCAGCAGGCACAGCAGCACCAGGCGGGGGCGCCACGCGGGCAGACCTTTCTCCAGCAGTGGATTGTGATTGAAGGTCACGAGGCGCCGACCCTTCATCGCGGAACCTCCACGACCACGACCCGTCCGGGCTGCGGTTCCTGCAGGCCGAGCCGTTTCCGCGCGATCACCTCGACACGGGCCAGTGCAGCCCACGTACTCTGCTCCAGCTGCAACTGACCCCACTCCACTTCAAGTTCGTATGCGCGAGCCTGCTCCCGCTCGAGTTCCGAAAATATCTGGCGTGCCTCGTGCTGGGAGGCGACGACACCGAGCGCGCTCGCCACCGCGATCGACAGCAGAAAGGCGTCGGCGCGGATCATGCCGCCACCCGGGTGCGTTCGGCGACACGCATCACGGCACTGCGGGCACGCGGATTGGCGCGTACTTCCGGATCCGCCGGCCGGACCGGCTTGCCCACCAGACGCAGGCGCGGCGCCGGCAGTTCGCTCGCGCGCAACGGCAGGCGCGCCGGCAACTGCGGCGGCCGTGACTCGTCGCGCATAAAGCGTTTCACGATCCGGTCCTCGAGGGAATGGAAGCTGATCACGACGAGTCGCCCCCCGGGTTTGAGCCGCGCAACCGCAGTCGGCAGGACTAGCGACAGCTCCTCGAGTTCCTGATTGATGAAAATCCGTAGAGCTTGAAAACTACGCGTCGCCGGATGCTGCCCCGGCTCGCGTGTACGGACCGCTTTCTCCACGATCTCGGCAAGTTGTCCAGTGGTTGCAACAGCCCTCCCTGTCCGAGCAGTTGCAATCGCCTTTGCAATCGCATGAGCAAACCGTTCTTCCCCATAGTCCCTGAGCACCTCCCTGATTTCGGCGACAGACGCCTCTGCCAGCCATTGCGCCACCGTCCACCCGCGGCTCGTATCCATCCTCATGTCCAGCGGCGCATCGAACCGGAAACTCATGCCCCGCGTGGCGTCATCGAGTTGCGGCGACGAGACCCCCAGGTCGAGCAGAATCCCGTCCAGTTCACCGACTCCGAGGCTTTCCAGTTCCCGTTCCAGTGCGCCGAACGCCGCATGGACCAGCGTCAGGCGCGCGTCGCCGATCGACTGGCCGGCTTCGATGGCAGCGGGATCGCGGTCGAACGCGATCAGCCGGCCTCCCGCTCCGAGACGGTCCAGGATCGCGCGTGCGTGCCCACCACGTCCGAAAGTGCCGTCCACGTAGACCCCTCCCGCCCGTATCGCCAGCGCGTCCACCGCTTCCGCGAGCAGGACGCTGACGTGCCCCTGGGGAGCGCTCATAGCGCCAGACTCTCGAACCCGGGTGGGAGTGCTTCACCGTCCAGTGCCAGCATGGCAGCCTGCTGCCGCTGCCAGCCGGAATCCGACCAGAGCTCGAAATGCGATCCCACGCCCACCAGCCAGAGCTGTTTCTCCAACTCGGCCCATTGCCTCAGCGACGGTGCGATCAGCACCCTGCCTGCACCGTCGAGTTCCTCGGATTGGGCGAAGCCCACCAGCAGGCGCTTGAGCGTCGCGGTGTGCTGGCCCAGGCCGGGCATTCCGGAAATCTGCTCACTGATCGGTCCCCACGTGGCCTGCGGATAGACGAGCAGACAGCGGTGCGGATGTGCCGTGATTACCAGGGGGGCGCCATCCGGGACGAGCGCGTCACGATGCCGCGCAGGTATCGCAATGCGACCCTTGGCATCGAGACTGAGCGCGCTGGTTCCGTGGAACATTGACCCCCCTGACCGTTATTCTTGATGAAGCGGTGATCGACTTCAGGTGATTGTCGACACTTTTTCCCACTTTTGTCCACTTATTCCCACTCTAGTGCAAAGACAAATCAGGGTCAAGCCAATGAATCAGGTTTTTTCGTTCTGGCACAATGACTTATGGGGACGCTGCGGAAACTCGGTAAAACCTGCAAAATCAACAGGGATAGCGCAGTTTCATGATGAACGACCGTAGCTTCCGCGAGACGGGCGCCGGAAGCGGGGAAGCGCGGGGTCGATCGAATACGGGGATCCGGATGGAACAGCGGGCTGCGAGCCAGGCGCACCCGCCTCCGCGCGAGGGAAATCGGAAGTCCGCCGATAAGCCGGGTTCTGTCGAGCGACTCCGGCGTGAACCGGAGTCACCGGGCAATCATTCCTCTGCGCGCCGCGTTGCCGCGGCGCTCCAGCGGCCTACCCGGGAGCGGCGCGAGCCACGCCATTGCCCCCCTATTTGGCCTTGCCCCGGATGGGGTTTGCCGTGCCAGTCCTGTTGCCAGTCCTGCGGTGGGCTCTTACCCGACAGGGCTTGCGCCCTGCCCGTGGTCGCCTTTGCGCGACCCCGCACCCTTTCACCCTTGCCTGTGTCCCCTAGGGACCATCGGCGGTCTGCTCTCTGTTGCACTTTCCGTCGCCTCGCGGCGCCCGGCCGTTAGCCGGCATCCTGCTCTATGGGGCCCGGACTTTCCTCCACGCACCGGAGAGGGTGCGCAGCGACTGCCTGGCGGACTTCCTGTGCAAATTATACGCTCGCCGTCACTGGTCCGCGCGGACGAATGCGGGCTCGCGTCCCGGAGCCGGAATGCACCGACCAGTGCACCAGGGGGCCGACCGGCGGCACGACACCGGTCCCGTACCAGCCCCGTAGATGGCAACGCTCGATGCCGGCTTGTGCCGGATCGGCTTCAAGAGCCACTGCTCTCCATCCGCCAGGCAACACGTTCGCCCGCACGCAGGGGCACCAGTGGGTCGCGCTGCAGGAACGGGTAGGAATCGGGCACCGTCCAGTCCCGTCTCAGCAGCGTGATTCGATCGGAATTCGGCGGCAGACGGTAGAAGGCCGGTCCGTTGAGGCTGGCGAACGCCTCGAGTCGGCCAAGAGCACCGGCATTGTCGAAGACCTCTGCATAAAACTCGATGCCGGCGTGCGCCGTGTAGCATCCGGCGCAACCGCACGCCGTCTCCTTCGCAGCACGCGAATGCGGTGCGGAATCCGTGCCGAGGAAAAACCGCGCATCGCCGCTCGTGGCCGCTTCGACCAGGGCAAGCCGATGCTGCTCGCGCTTGAGCACCGGCAGGCAGAAGTGATGGGGGCGGATGCCCCCCGCGAAGATCGCATTGCGATTGAGGAGGAGGTGGTGTGCCGTGATGGTGGCGCCGATATTGGTGCCGGCACTGCGCACGAAGTGCACGGCCGCATCGGTCGTGATGTGCTCGAACACGATGCGCAATCCGGGGAAGCGCTGCGCAAGCGGGGCGAGTATGCGCTCGATGAAGGCGTGCTCGCGGTCAAAGACGTCGACCTCCGCACTGGTCACCTCGCCGTGAACGCAAAGCACCATGCCCAGCGCCTGCATCCGCTCGAGCACCGCGTAAACCTTCTCGATCGCCGTGACACCCGCATCCGAGTTCGTGGTCGCCCCTGCCGGATACAGTTTGACGGCGACCACCACGCCGCTGTCACGGGCCTGGTCGATCATCTGCGGCGCCATGTTGTCGGTCAGATACAGGGTCATGAGCGGCTCGAAGTGCAGGCCCGCGGGGACCGCCGCGGCAATGCGCTCGCGATAGGCCAGGGCCTGCGCGACCGTCGTGACCGGTGGCCGCAGGTTCGGCATGATGACCGCCCGACCGAAGCGTCGGGCCGTATGCGCCACCACCGTGCCGAGGACATCACCGTCGCGCACATGAAGATGCCAGTCGTCGGGTCGGATGATCGTGATCGATTGCATGCGGCGCGGATTCCTGAGATTGCGCGATTATAGGTCAGCCTTCAGTTCCAGCGCCCGTGCATAAAGCGCATTCTTCGGCGCATCGCAGATCTCGGCCGCAAGCCGCGCCGCGGTCTTGACCGGAAGTTCCGCGAGAAGCAGACGCAGCACGCGTTCGGCGCGGACGTCGCGCCCCACGGACGCTGGCGCGCCGGAGACGATCAGTACGAACTCGCCGCGCGTGCGATTGGGATCGGCCCCGAGCCAGACCGCGACGTCCGACAGGCGAAGTCGCACGATCTGCTCGTGCACTTTCGTGAGTTCCCGCGCAACGACGAGGTCACGTTCAGGTTCGAACACCGCGACGATATCGGCCAGGCATTCACCGATGCGGTGCGGCGACTCGTAGAATACAAGCGGCACCGTCTGCGCGCGCAGCGCGTCGAGTTCTGCCCGCCTGGCGGCAGACCTGGCCGGCAGGAAGCCGGTGAAATGAAAGCCCCCCTCCCCGAAACCCGATGCGCACAACGCCGCGATCGCGGCACATGCGCCCGGAACCGGGATGACCCTGAACCCTGCCTCGCGAACCCGCGTGACCGTGCGCGCACCCGGGTCGGATATGGCCGGCGTGCCGGCATCGGAGATCAGTGCAACCTGTTGTCCGCGTTCCATCAGTCGGATCAGCTGGCCCGCAGCGGTTTGCTCGTTGTGCTCGTGCAGGGCCAAGAGCCGGGTGCCGATCCGGTGGGCATCGAGCAGACGCCTGCTGTGGCGGGTATCCTCGGCGGCAATCACGTCCACCGCACGCAGCACCTCGAGCGCGCGAAGCGTGATGTCCGCGAGATTTCCGAGCGGGGTAGCGACGACATACAATGACGGTGTGCTTGAAAGCGGCGAGGCAATCATGAATGGGGGCGGTGATGATCGTGACGGGATTGTCCGCCCGGCGCGCCCCTGCGCGCAAGGGCGCGGTGCCGCCGCTGAGGCGCTCGCAGAACGATTTCTCGCGGGCCGCGGATTCGTGATCCTCGCACGCAACGTCCGCTGTCGCGGCGGCGAGATCGACATCGTTGGCCTGGACCGCGGCACCGTGGTGTTCGTCGAGGTCCGATTCCGTTCCGGCAGCAGCTTCGGGGGTGCGGTGGCGAGCATTACCGCGCACAAGCGCCGGCGCATCATTGTTGCGGCACGCTGGTGGCTCGCCGGTGCAGGACGCCACCACGTGAAGCGTGCGTGCCGTTTCGACGCGGTTCTCCTCGACCGCCTGGACGAACGCCGGGTGGAGTGGATCCCCGCCGCCTTCGACGCGGGCGGATGGTAAATGGTTGTAAGGCGCGCGCCCGCACGGTCGACCGCCGGGCAAACTTCATCCTGCAACCCGCCCGTGAGGAGTGCATGCTAGACTTTTTGCCCACAACCAGTACAAGTCCCCTCACCCAATGGATCTGATTCACCGTATCACCCGCCAGTTCGAGGACAGCGCCCAAACCAAGCTCGATGCCGCCGAAGCACTCGCGTCACCGATTGCCGGCGCCATCGAGGTCATGACCGGCAGCCTGCTCAGCAATGGCAAGATCCTTGCATGCGGCAATGGAGGCTCGGCGGCCGATGCCCAGCATTTCGCCGCCGAACTGGTCAATCGCTTCGAGATCGAGCGTCCGCCGCTGGCCTCGATTGCGCTGACGACCGATACGTCGATACTGACATCGATCGCCAACGACTACGACTACGTTCAGGTGTTCTCCAAGCAGGTGCGCGCACTCGGACAGCCGGGCGACATACTCCTCGCGATTTCGACGAGCGGAAATTCGCCCAATGTCATCGAGGCGATCGAGGCCGCGCACGAGCGCGAGATGAAGGTCGTCGCACTCACGGGCAAGGGCGGCGGCAGAATTGCGGAACACCTGGGCGCCGCCGACGTCCATATCTGCGTACCGGCCGAAAGGACTGCCCGCATTCAGGAGGTACATCTGCTCACCCTGCACTGCCTGTGCGACGGCATCGACTGCTTACTATTGGGAGTTCAAGAACAATGAATACGAGACGATTCTCCGCAAGCCGCAGAACCCTTCTGATCGGCCTGTGCGCTGGCGCAACTCTCCCGGCGCTGCAGGGGTGTTTTCCAGTTGTCGTCGGGGGCGCAGCCGGTGCCGTCGCCATGTACGCGGACCGGCGCACCTCGGGCGCCTACGTCGAGGACGAAGGCATCGAATGGCGCACACGAAGCCGCCTGCGGGAACAATTCGGCAACAGCGTGAACATCAGCGTCACGTCATACAATCGCAATGTGCTGCTGACCGGGCAGGTCCCCGACGAGGCCTCGCATGCAGAAGCCGGCCGGATCGCGGCCGCGGTGGACAACGTTCAGGGGCTCATCAACGAACTGGAAATCGCGGGCCTGACTTCGCTTACGTCGCGCGGCAACGATGCGCTGATCACGTCACGTGTCAAGGCCCGCTTCGTAGATGACCAGACATTCGCCGCCAACCACGTCAAGGTCGTCACCGAGGCCGGTACGGTGTTCCTGATGGGCATCGTCACGCGACGCGAGGCCGATGCGGCGACCGAAGTCGCACGCACCACCAGCGGCGTGCAGAAGGTTGTACGTGTATTCGAATATGTCAGCGACGAAGAGGCCGCCCGCCTCGACCGGCGCACAAGGGCACAGAACTGACGCGCCGCAATGCACCCGGGCACGATCCTGGCCCGGTTGCATCGTGCAACGGAATCCGCTATCGCACCGGCACCTGCCCACGCACCCGGAGCGCGTCGAGCAGCTTGTCGTGCACCCCGCCGAAGCTGCCATTGCTCATCACGAGTACGTGGTCGCCGGACCTGGCCGCGGCAACCACGTCGGCAACCAGTTGCTCCAAGTCGTCGTAGGCTCGGGCGCGTTCGCCCAGCGGGGCGAGCACGCCCGCGACATCCCATCCCAGGCCCTGCGCGTGGCAAAACACCCGATCCGCCTGCGCCAGACTGTCGGGCAGGCGACCCTTCATCACACCCAGCTTCATCGTGTTCGAGCGCGGTTCGAGCACCGCGAGGATCCGGCCTTGCGCCTCACGCCGGCGCAAACCCTCGATCGTCAGCGCGATCGCGGTCGGGTGATGGGCAAAATCGTCATACACGGTGACGCCGCCGACCGTGCCACGCACTTCCATGCGCCGCTTGATGCCGGCGAACCGAGCCAGGCTTTCCATCGAACACGCTGGCAGTACGCCGGTGTGACGCGCCGCCGCAACGGCCGCGAGTGCATTGGAGCGGTTGTGACTGCCCGACATCGTCATGCGTGCGACGCCGAGATCCACGCCCCGGAAACGCATCGCAGCCGCGTCATCGCGCACCTCGTACACCGCGTTCCAGCCGTCGGCGGAATCGAACCACTCGACCTCGGACCAGCAACCGCGGTCGAGAACGCGGCGAAGACTGTCCTCCCCGGCATTGGCGATAATGCGCCCCGTACGGGGCACGGTCCGGACCAGATGGTGGAACTGGGTCTCGATCGCAGCCAGATCGGGAAATACGTCCGCGTGATCGTACTCGAGATTGTTCAGCACGAGCGTTCGCGGCCGGTAGTGGACGAACTTCGATCGCTTGTCGCAGAAGGCAGTGTCGTACTCGTCCGCCTCGATGACGAAGAACGGCGAATCGGTGAGGCGCGCCGAGACCCCGAAGTTCGCAGGGACGCCGCCTACCAGAAATCCCGGGTCGAGCCCGGCGTCCTGGAGTATCCATGCAAGCATGGATGTCGTCGTGGTCTTGCCGTGGGTTCCGGCGACGGCCACAACCCAGTGATCGCGGAGCACGTGCTCGGCGAGCCACTGGGGACCGGACACATAGGGCAGCCCCTTGTCCAGTACCGCCTCCAGCAGCGGGTTGCCGCGCGCGATTGCGTTTCCGACGAGAAAGATGTCGGGACGGATGCCAATCTGCGCCGGATCATATCCCTCGATCAGTCCGATATCCTGTTCGGCCAGTTGCGTGCTCATCGGCGGATAGACGTTGGCGTCGCAGCCGGATACCGTATGGCCCGCGGCACGTGCCAGCAAGGCGACCCCACCCATGAATGTGCCGCAGATGCCGAGAATGTGGATATGCATCAAAGTCCAGTAATTGCTCACCGTGTACAATGCGGCTCATTCTACATCGGCCGACGACCATGACCTCCCGCTCCAATGCCTCGAGGGCCGGAAACCTGCGGCGCGAGATTGCCGCTCTGGCTGCACGCATGATGGCTGAAGATGGCATCAGCGACTTCGGCTTCGCAAAGCGCAAGGCGGCGCGCCAACTCGGGACGCCCGACTCCGAGGTACTGCCGACCAATGCCGAGATCGAGGCGGAACTGCGTTGCTGGCAGGCGCTCTATCAGGACGAGGAGCAGGCCCAGCGGATCCGCGAAATGCGCACGGCAGCCGTACACGTGATGCGCTTTCTGGAACCCTTCGGTCCGTACCTCACGGGGGGTGTGCTTGACGGCACCGCCGGCCGTTACTCGGAGGTCGAGATCGAGCTGTATCCGGACAGTACCAAGGACGTCGAGATTTTCTTCCTCAATCAGGATCTGGCCTACGAACACCGCGAACCGCGCCGGGCTGCTCCAGGAATGCCGGAAGCCGTCATCTGCTTCGATTGGGACGACGTGCCGATCCGCCTTTCGATCTATGAGGCCCATGCCGCGCGTGCCAATCGGAGGGCGGCGGAACGTGCACGCCTGCCGGTCATCGAGGGCCTCCTCAACACGGACGAGAAAATTCCCGAATGAATCGAAGCACGAGATACGTCCTGATCGCAATCGTCGCCGGAGCTGCGGCACTGGCGGGCTACCTGACGAGCAAGGGCATCCAGCCCGACAGTTCGCCCAGCGCCGCGGTCGCCGGCGATGCGGGCGCGATCCTGCTCGAGCTGACGCTCCCCGACGCCGACGGAGTCGACTACGCCCTCGAACAATGGCGCGGGAAGGTACTCGTGGTCAATTTCTGGGCGACCTGGTGTCCCCCCTGCATCAAGGAAATCCCGGAGTTCTCGGCCGTAAGCCGCCGCTACGCCGACGCCCCGGTGCAATTCGTCGGCATCAGTGTCGACACCGTAGAGAACGTGGTGTCGTTCGCCGAGGAGCATCAGGTGCCCTACCCTCTCCTGATCGGGACATCCCGGCACCTCATGCAGATCACCGAACTGTCCAACAGCCCGCCCGCGATGCCGCTGACGGTGATCCTCGACGGCGACGGCCAGGCCCGCCACATCAAGCTCGGGACCTTGAACGAAGTCGAACTCGAAGGCAAAATCCGCGAACTACTGCCACGGCGGTAATTCGCGCGTACTGGACAAAATGCTGCGATTTGCGGCAAACTTGCCGTCATGACGCGCTCAAAACGCAGCAAAAGCTCCGAATCGCCACCTCCGCCGTCGCGGCGGATACTTGCACTGCACGGCCCCAATCTGAACCTCCTGGGCACGCGCGAACCGGAAGTATACGGCCGCACCACGCTATCCGACATCCATGCGGCGATGGAGGCGCGTGCACGCGTGGATGGTGTCATCGTGGAGTCCTTCCAGAGCAATCACGAAGGGCAGTTGATCGATCGCATCCAGGCGGCGGCCGCTGAAGGGGTCGAGTTCATCGTGATCAATCCCGCCGGCTACACCCACACGAGTGTCGCATTGCGTGATGCCTTGGCCGCAGTTGCCATCCCCTACGTGGAAGTGCACCTGTCGAATATCCACACGAGGGAACCGTTCCGGCACCATTCGTACTTTTCGGACTGCGCGACCGGCGTGATCTGCGGGCTGGGCGCCTACGGCTACATGGCCGCCATCGAGTTCGCCCTGTCCCGTCTGCGAGAGAGGTGACCACGTCGCGGAACCGGAGCCGCCTGAGGCTCCCTTGAATTGTGGCCCGAAGGCCCCGGGCCTTCGGGCGGTAGAGACTCAATACCACCACCAGGGAAGCGCCGACTGGCGCGGTTCAACCCTGTCCGGAGAGCAATATGGATTTGCGCAAGCTCAAGAAGTTGATCGACCTCGTACAGGAATCGGGAATTTCCGAACTGGAGGTGACGGAAGGTGAAGAAAAGGTCCGCATCGCAAAATACGCACCGCCCGCGGCGTCGGCACCACCGGTGGCGCATTTCGCAGCCCCCACCCATTTCGCCGCTGCGCCGGTCGCAGTCGATCCCGCGTTCCCAGCCGCGGACGCAGTACCGGACGGCCATGTCGTGAAGTCACCGATGGTGGGCACTTTTTATCGTGCTGCGTCACCGGGTGCGAAGCCCCTTGCCGACATCGGGCAGAAGGTCGTCGCGGGCGAACGGCTGTGCATCATCGAGGCGATGAAGCTCATGAACGAGATCGAATCCGACACCGACGGGGTCGTCAAGGCCATCCTCGTCGAGAACGGCCAGCCGGTCGAATACGGCCAGCCGCTGTTCGTCATCGGCTGACGCGCATGTTCGAGAAGATCCTGATTGCAAACCGCGGAGACCAGCCGCCGCAGGGCGGCGCAGCGGCGCAGCCAAACCGCCCCGCACCCGCAGGGTGCAAGGGCGATCTCTCCGCGGGGGCACGGCATGTTTGAGAAGATCCTGATTGCAAACCGCGGAGAGATCGCCCTGCGCGTGCTGCGGGCATGCCGCGAACTCGGCATCCGCACGGTGGCGGTGCATTCCGAGGCCGACACCGAAGCCAAGTACGTCAAGCTCGCCGACGAATCGGTGTGCATCGGTCCGGCGGCGTCGAGCCTGAGCTACCTGAACGTGCCGGCAATCATCTCCGCGGCGGAGGTGACCGATGCCGAAGCGATCCACCCCGGCTACGGATTCCTCTCCGAGAACGCCGATTTCGCCGAACGAGTGGAGCAGTCCGGTTTCGTCTTCATCGGCCCCCGACCCGACACCATCCGCCTGATGGGCGACAAGGTCAGTGCCAAGGACACGATGAAGGCCGCTGGCGTGCCCTGCGTGCCGGGCTCCGACGGCGCACTTCCCGAGGACCCGAAGGAGATCGTCCGCATTGCCCGCGCCATCGGGTACCCGGTCATCATCAAGGCCGCTGGCGGTGGCGGCGGTCGCGGAATGCGCGTCGTGCATACCGAGGCGGCGCTCCTGAACGCGGTCACCACGACCCAGTCCGAGGCCCTTGCCGCTTTCAGCAATGCCACCGTGTACCTGGAGAAGTACCTCGAGAATCCGCGCCACGTGGAGATCCAGGTGCTGGCCGATCAGCATGGCAAGGCGGTCCATCTGGGCGAGCGCGACTGCTCGATGCAGAGGCGTCACCAGAAGGTCATAGAAGAAGCTCCCGCGCCCGGCATCGACCGCAAGCTCATCGGCAAGGTTGGCGAGCGCTGCGCCGAGGCCTGCCGCACGATCGGCTATCGCGGTGCGGGCACATTCGAATTCCTCTATGAGAACGGCGAGTTCTATTTCATCGAGATGAATACGCGGGTGCAGGTCGAGCACCCGGTAACCGAGATGATCACCGGGATCGACATCGTGCAGGCACAGATTCGCATCGCAGCGGGCGAGGAACTCTGGTTCAGGCAACGCCAGATCGTGCTGCGGGGCCATGCCGTGGAGTGCCGGATCAACGCCGAGGATCCCTTCAAGTTCACTCCCAGTCCGGGCCGGATCACCAACTGGCATATGCCGGGCGGCCCCGGCATCCGGGTGGACTCGCACGTCTATAATGGCTATACGGTCCCGCCTTATTACGACTCGATGATCGGCAAGCTCATCGCATACGGGGATACGCGCGAGCAGGCCATACGCCGGATGCGCATTGCATTGTC
>CAYOKH010000005.1:0-1781 GCA_964404505.1 uncultured Azoarcus sp. | reverse complement strand
GATGGCGGTGGACGGCATCAAGACCAACGTGCCGCTGCACCAGGAACTAATGCAGGACAGCAAGTTCGTCGAAGGTGGCACGAGCATCCACTACCTCGAAAGCAGGCTCGCCGGCCGTAGCGAAGTCAGGAAAGGCTGATCACCGACACGCGATGTGGATCTCGGTAACACTCCAGGCAGAGGCAAACAGGGCCGAGACGCTGTCCGACGCCCTGATGGAGGTCGGCGCACTGTCGGTCGCGATCGAGGATGCAGATGCCGACACGGATGCGGAGAAGCCACAGTTCGGCGAGCCGGGCCACGACCCGCAGCGACTGTGGGATCGCAGTCGCGTGGTGGCACTGTTCGACCCGGGAACGGATCTCACCACGGTGCTCGCGCGTGCGGCGACCGATGCCGGATTCGACGCGGTACCACCCTACACCGTCGGGGAACTCGCAGAACAGAACTGGGTGCAACTTACCCAGAGCCAGTTCGAGCCGATAAGGATCACGGCTCGACTCTGGATCGTGCCTTCCTGGCATTCCGCGCCGGATCCGCAGGCGATCAACATCGAACTCGATCCGGGCATGGCCTTCGGCACCGGATCGCACCCGACAACGCGACTGTGTCTCGAATGGCTGTGCGAGATCATCGAGCCGGGGATGACGGTACTGGACTATGGCTGCGGTTCGGGCATTCTCGGAATCGCCGCCGCCAGCCTCGGGGCAGCCCGCGTGCTGGGCGTCGACATCGATGACAGGGCCCTCGAAGCAGCACGCTACAATGCCATGCGCAACCGGGTCGCAATGCGCTTTCAGAATTCGCGCGAGCCCCTGGATGCGCGCTTCGACATCGTCGTCGCCAATATCCTCACCAATCCCCTGTGCGTGCTCGCACCACTGCTGGCCGGCCGTGTCGCACCGGGCGGCCGGATGGCGCTGGCTGGCGTGCTCGACACCCAGGTTGACAAAGTCATTCAAGCCTACTCCCCGTTCATCGAGCTTGCCGCCGCCGCAGGCAGTGAAGGCTGGATCAGGCTGGGGGGCCGGATGACGACGAGCGTTCAACGCGCCCCGCAGGACGCCAAGCGACCATGATGATCGTCCGCTGTCCCGAGTGCCAGACCGTATTCAGGATGCGTCCGGAACAGCTGCGGACACACGCGGGTATGGTCCGCTGCGGCAGCTGCTACACGCCGTTCAATGCCCTCGACAATCTGATGGACGAGGCACTTCGCCCTGCCGCGCATGGGGACGTACCGACGCATCGGGACCCCACCACACGCGATGTATCGCCCCCACCGGACGACGACACCGACAAGGTCTTCGTGCTGGAGGACGCCACCGCCCTGAATCCCTTCGGCGCGGATCTGAACCTGTGGGATTTCGAGGCGCCGACGGAATCGCCTGCCATGGAGCCCCGCAAGGCCCAAGACGCATCGGCGAGCACCTTCGATCGCGTCGCCGACCGGCTGGAATTCGAGATTCCCGATGCGTTCCTGCCAACGACAAGCCATTCGCCCGCTTCACCGCCGCAGCCGCAGCGGGGCGAGCCGGAACCCACATTGGCCGAACGCGAATCCGGAACCTACTCCGCCACGGAAGCACCGTCCGAACCGGCCGACACCCCGACCATGTCCGATGCGGCCTCGTACGCCGGGGACGTTCATCCCGCGCTCGCTGCGTATCGCCCGCTCGTAGTGGCGACCGAAACGCCCGAAGCCGACGCGGACGCAGCCGGCGCGGCCGAAACACGTGACACGGGACCACCCGCCGAGGCGACGCCGGCCTGGCCCGAGC
>CAYOKH010000004.1:0-54338 GCA_964404505.1 uncultured Azoarcus sp. | reverse complement strand
GGCCGGCGCCGCACCGGGCCCGGCCGGCGACGCGGGGCTCGACGCGGAGTTGCTCGAGATTTTCATGGAGGAGGCGCACGAGGTCCTCGCAGCCGTGGACGAGCAACTCGGCGTGCTGCGCAGCGGAGACAGCGGCCTCGACGCACTCACGTCGATACGCCGCGGGTTCCATACGCTGAAGGGCAGCGGCCGTATGGTCGGACTGACCGACCTCGGTGAAGCGGCATGGGACATCGAACAGACACTGAACCGCTGGCTGCAACTGGAGCTGCCCGTTACGGTCGCCCTGGACGATCTGATCGAAAAGGCTTGCAAGGTCTTTTCGGACTGGGTCCGGCAGATCGAGGGCGGCGGCGGGCACTCTCGCGACGTCACCGACCTCGTGGCGAAAGCCGTCGCGCTGCGCGAAGCGGAAGTACCCTTCGCGGAGCACGTGGACAAGGCCGGCACCCCACCCGCGCGTGCCCACGGGATCAGGACACCGATCACGCCGTCCTCCGAAAAGGACGTCGAGACTGCCCTGGACCTGAACGAGTTCATGCGGGAAGACATGACCGAAGAGGCCGAAGAGGCCGAGGCTCCCGGCTCCGGAACCATCGAGCCAGCCGATTTCCTGCCCGAGGAGACCGCGCTCGAGAACCTTGCTGCCCCTGAAACCACCACGTCCGAGACTGAATTCGAGGAATTCGAGATCTCCTTGTCCGAACCGACCGAGGAAGTTGACTCCGCCGGGGCGTCCGAGGAACGGTCCGCCGGTGAGCCGCCCCCGGCTGCGCCCGGACCGGTCGTAGAGGCGGAATCCGAACCATCGCCCGGCATCGGCGCGGAGGAGGCCGCTGCTGCAGCCCCCGCGTTCGATTTCGGCGACTTGCCCGAAGCCCCGTCGAAGCAGTGGACGTCGGAGGAAACGACGCAATCCGGGGTTGAAGCGCCTTCCCTCACGGACGAGCCTGAAGTGCCGGGATCGGCTGCGGGAATCGAGCCCGACGAGCCGGAAAGCGACGCAGTCGAAATTTCACTCGAGGACCTGCTGGAACCGATCGACCTTTCGGCATCAGATGGCTTTGATGCGACGGTCGAGACTATGCCGCCAGCCGTGACGGAACGCGACCTGCTCCGCCTCGGCGACATCGAGATATCGCGCCCGCTGTTCGAGCTGTACATTGCCGAAGCGCGCGATCACGTTCGCGTTCTGCACGACGAATTGGCACATCTGGAGCGAAACCCAACCCTGGTGCCGTCGGAGCCCTCGCTTCGCGCGGCACATACGCTCGCGGGTATCTCCGGCACGGCGCGATTGCCCGCACTTCACGGCCTCGCACGCGCGCTCGAACATGCGATCGAACGGCTGCGCGATCGAGACGAGGCCCCGGCTGGCAAGGAGACCGATCTCTTCCGCGCGACGATCACGACGCTCGAAGCGATGCTTGCCGAACTGGACGCCCATCGGCTGCCTCTGCCCGTCGTCGAACTCGAGGAACAGCTCCAGAGTGCCGGCATCGAGGCTTCCGAGGAAGGCGTTCACGCCGACACGGCAGTGGATTTGTGGGAGGAAGGGCCGCGTGCAGGCGACCAATCCGCATCCGTGCCGAAACCCGTCGCTGCGGAGCCCGAGTCGTCGTCAACCGTTCACGACGATCTGGACGAACAGTTGCTGCCCATCTTCATCGAGGAAGGAACGGAACTGCTCGGCGCGCTCGATTCGACGCTGCGCGAGTGGCAGGGCGAGCCCGACAAACGTGAGCACGCCAAATCGACCGCCCGCCTGCTCCACACCCTGAAGGGGAGTGCACGGATGGCCGGCGCCATGACGCTCGGCGAGCACCTGCACCGGCTGGAGAACAGACTCGAGACACTGCCGGAGAGCGGGCCGGTTGCGGAAATCTTCCTCGACGAAATCGTTGCGGGGCTCGACCAGGCCAGCCAGATGGTCGCGGCACTGGCCCGGGGGGAACGACATCCAGCCGCTCCGGCCGACAGGCGCGAGGACAAGGTTGCGCCTGCGCCGGTGGAGATCGAGGCCGCGCCAGCCGCAGCCGAAGCGGCGGGAGGTGTGTCGACCTTGCGCGTACGTGCCGATGTGGTCGATCGTTTCGTCAACGAAGCAGGCGAGATCGGCATCGCGCGCACACGCATAGAGGGCGAACTACGCACCCTGCGGCGCTCGCTGCTGGATCTGACGGAGAACGTCATTCGCCTGCGCAATCAGTTGCGCGAGGTCGAGATCCAGGCCGAGGTGCAGATGCAATCTCGCATCGCCCAAGCCGAATCGCGGCATTCAGAGTTCGATCCGCTCGAAATGGACCGCTTCACGCGGCTTCAGGAACTGACCCGGATGATGGCCGAGAGTGTCGGCGACGTCACGACGGTGCAGCAGAACCTGCTCGTCAATCTGGACGGGGCCGAGATCGCGCTGCACGGTCAGGCGCGCCTTTCGCGCGATCTGCAGCAGGCCCTGATGCAGGTGCGCATGGTTCCATTCGACAGCCTGGCCGACCGCCTGCACCGTATCGTCCGTCAGACCGCGAAGGATCTGGGCAAGCGTGCCAACCTCGATCTCCGCGGCGGACGAATCGAGATCGACCGCAGCGTGCTGGAACGCATGACGGGTCCGCTCGAGCACTTGCTGCGCAATGCGATTGCCCACGGCATAGAGTCGCCCGAACAGCGCATCGCAGCCGGCAAGGATCCGATCGGACAGGTGACCCTGACGGTGACCCATGAAGGAAACGAGATCGCGATTACCCTGCAGGACGACGGAGAAGGACTCGATTTCGAGGGGATCGGTGCTAAAGCTCGCTCGAACGGCCTGCTGGCATCCGACGAAGTCGCGGACGAACGACGCCTGATCAACCTCATCTTTGTCCCGGGATTCAGTACCGCCCGCAGCCTGTCCGAGATTGCGGGGCGGGGTGTCGGCATGGACGTGGTCAAGTCCGACACGGCTTCGGTAGGTGGTCGTATCGATGTCCGCACCACGCAGGGCGCGGGAACGGAATTCCGGATCCACCTTCCGCTCACGCTGGCAGTCACGCAGGCCCTGCTCGTGCGTGCCGGGGGTCGAACCTATGCAATCCCGTCCAGCATGATCGCGCAGGTTCTGGAACTTAAGGGCGACGTGCTGGAACGGATCCGTGCAGAAGGCGGAACTTCGTGGCAGGATCGTCAATTCGCCTACCGCTACCTGCCCCGGCTGCTCGGCGACAATCAGACGCAACCCGAAGTCCAGCGCTTCAACTGGATGTTGCTGTTGCGAGCAGGCGCACAAACGCTTGCATTGCACGTCGACGCACTGCGCGGCAACCAGGAGATCGTGGTCAAGAACGCGGGTCCCCAACTGGTCCGCATCGTCGGCGTGTCTGGCGCAACCGTGCTGGGTGACGGCGAAATCGTCCTGATCCTGAACCCGGTCGCGCTGGCCAGCCGCAGCCTCTCCGAAACTGGTGAGGACACGTCCGCGGACGTCTCCGAACCGGTGCAGACCGCGCCGGCACAAGCCCGGCAGGCGACGGTCATGATCGTCGACGATTCGCTCACGGTGCGCAAGATTACGGGCCGCCTTCTCGAACGCGAGGGTTTCAGGGTCATCACTGCCAAGGACGGGGCGGATGCGCTCGAGAAGCTGCTCGAGACGGTACCCGACATCATCCTCTCCGACATCGAGATGCCGCGCATGGACGGTTTCGACCTCGTGCGCAACATTCGTGCGGACGAACGGATCAAGCACGTCCCGGTCATCATGATCACCTCCCGCATTGCCGAAAAGCACCGCCAGTATGCGGAAAAGGTCGGCGCGAATCACTACCTCGGAAAACCCTACGCGGACGATGAACTGCTGGGGCTGATCAAGGAGTACACCGCGGTCACCGCCTGAGCGCGTCCGACTCCGCGGGTGATCACGCCCTCGTCACCGCAAAGCGTGCGAGCGTGCGTTGTCGCGCCACCGCGTGGTCAACGACCGGCTCCGGGTAGTCTATCCCGATGCGCAGGCGTGCCGCCTGCTGCTCCGGCGGCGCCATGCGCCACGGGCCCGCCGGCGCCGCTTGCCATCGACTCCGGTCGCCCATCCAGCTCGACCAGGCTGTCGCGAATGAACTCGACGCGACGATCGCGACGCGAAGGCAGCATGTCGAGGATCCCGCTGTCGAACAGGTAGGCGCAATGCACTTGGTCATGGTGCGACAGGGCACGATGGAGCGCAGCATGATCGAAACAGCGCAGGTCGCGTCTGAACCAGACCAGGGCGGAACTCATATGGATACGCCTGATTTTCTGAAAGAAGCGGATTGGATGTTCGCTACGCATACAGGTTCCTGCTCCAGCGCGGCGCCGAAGGCGTAAAATGATCATATGAGCAAGATCACCGCCAGCCTCACCCACCACTTCCTGATCGCCATGCCCGCCATGGCCGATCCCAATTTCTCGCGCTCCCTGACGTACATCGCCGAGCACAATGAGCAGGGCGCATTGGGCGTCATCGTCAATCGACCGATCGACATGACTCTGGCCAGTCTGTTCGAGCGTGTCGAGCTGCCGCTCGAAGCGGATCACCTCGCGAAGCAGCCGGTGTACTTCGGCGGTCCCGTCCAGACCGATCGCGGCTTCGTGCTCCACCGTCCCCCCGGCGAGTGGCATTCAACACTCGTTGTAAACGAGGAGGTCGGACTGACCAGTTCGCGCGACATCCTGCAGTCGGTCGGCCACGATGGCGTTCCCGCGGATATCCTGATCACCCTCGGATACGCGGGCTGGTCGGCCGGTCAACTCGAACAGGAACTGGTCGAGAACGCATGGCTGACCGTCCCTGCGGACATGGCGATCGTGTTCGACATACCGGCCGAGGAACGGCTTGCCGCTGCCATGCAGAAGCTCGGCATCGATTTCGCCAACCTCAGCGAGGTGGCAGGCCATGCCTGATGGGGCGGGGCCGGTATTACCTGCACGCGGCTCGGTCATCTGTTTCGACTTCGGACTTGTACGCATCGGCATGGCTGTCGGCGAACTGGAAACCGGAACGGCCAGCCCGTTGATCACGATTGCCGAGGACTCCAGGCAGGCGCGTTTTGCGGCCATCGCAAAGCTGTTGGCTGAGTGGCAACCCGTTGCGCTGATCATCGGCATACCCCGTCACATGGACGGCGCGGAACACGAGATGACCGGGCGCTGTCGCCGCTTCGCGAACCAGTTGCGCGGCAGATTCGACCTGCCGGTCGTGGAGGTGGACGAGCGGCTGAGTTCGGTCGCGGCCGAGGCCGAGCTCACCAGCGGCGGCATCAGGGACTGGCGCGCGCGCAAGCGGCTGGTGGATGCGACCGCGGCGCGGGTCATACTCCAACACTTCCTGGACACCATCGAGCATGAACATTCCTGACGCAGAAGCCCTGTGCGCGACGCTCGTGGACCAGATGCGCCCGCATGTCTCACCGCGTACCGTGCTGGTGGGCATCCATACCGGCGGCGTGTGGCTCGCCGAGCGCCTGCAGCGGGCGCTCGGACTCGAGCAGCCACCGGGTTCGATCGATGTCTCGTTCTACCGTGACGATTTCGGATCGCGGGGCCTGCAGGGCAGGCCCAAGCGCAGCGACATCCGCTCTCCCGTAGACGGTGCCGAGATCGTCATTGTCGACGACGTCCTTTACACCGGCCGCACGACGCGTGCCGCCCTGAACGAACTGTTCGACTTCGGACGACCCGCGCGCGTCGATCTGGCCGTCCTGGTCGACCGCGGCGGCCGCGAACTGCCCATCGCCGCGCGGTATTGCGCCCACACCTTGCGCGAACCCCTTCCTGCCTCGCAGGTACTGGAACTGCTGTGCGACGAGGCCGGCACGTTGACCCTGAGACTGATCGATGCGTAATCCACAGCTCAACAAGAATGGCGAACTGCAGCACCTGCTGACGCTGGACGGTTTGCCGCGGGACGTACTCACTGCGATCCTCGACACCGCATCACCGTTCACCGAGGTCGCGGAGCGCCAGGTCAAGAAGCTGCCCTTGCTGCGCGGCAAGAGCATCTTCAATCTCTTCTTCGAGAGCTCGACCCGAACCCGTACCACTTTCGAGATTGCGGCCAAACGGCTTTCCGCCGACGTCGTGAATCTGAACGTCTCGACCAGTTCGACGGCCAAGGGCGAGACGCTCCTCGACACCGTCGACAATCTCTGCGCAATGCAGGCCGACATGTTCGTGGTGCGCCACGCCGCCAGTGGCGCACCATTCCTGATCACGGACCATCTGTTCGCGAACGGGCGCAACGACATACACGTGATCAATGCCGGCGACGGGCGCCATGCCCATCCGACCCAGGGTCTGCTGGACATGTATACGATCCGGCACTTCAAACAGGATTTCACGAGCCTCACGGTCGCGATCGTCGGGGACGTGTTGCACTCGCGCGTTGCACGATCGCAGATTTCCGCAATGACCACGCTGGGGGTTCCGGAAGTCCGCGTGATCGGGCCGAAAACCCTGCTGCCCACGGACGTCGAAAAAATGGGCGTGCGGGTCTTTCATGACATGAAGACGGGCCTTAAGGACGTCGATGTGGTGATGATGCTGCGGCTGCAGAACGAACGCATGAATGGCGCATTGCTGCCGACCCCGCAGGAGTTCTACAAGGTGTGGGGGCTGACGGCGGAGAAGCTCGCGCTGGCCAGGCCGGACGCAATCGTCATGCATCCCGGCCCGATGAACCGTGGCGTCGAGATCGACTCCGCCGTAGCCGATGGAGCCCAGGCGGTGATCCTGCCCCAGGTCACCTTCGGCATCGCAGTTCGCATGGCGGTCATGAGCATGCTTGCATCCTGACGGACCCGAGGACTATCAGCGAATGAACATCAGAATCAGCAACGGCCGGCTGATCGACCCGGCCAGCGGTGTCGACGGTGTGCAGGACCTCTTCATCGCGGGAGGCAAGGTGATCGCACGCGCGCACGCACCGGAAGGGTTCGGCGCGGAGCGAACCATCGACGCCGACGGATTGATCGTCTGCCCTGGCCTGATCGACCTGGCCGCCCGGCTGCGCGAACCGGGTTTCGAATACCGTGCCACCCTCGAATCCGAGATGGACGCTGCGATGGCTGGCGGCGTGACGAGTCTCGCGATACCGCCCGACACCGATCCGACGCTCGATGAACCCGGACTCGTCGAAATGCTGTGCCACCGCGCGAAGAAGCTGAACCGTGCCCACGTGTATCCCGTCGGCGCACTGACCATAGGCCTCAAGGGCGAGCGTCTCTCCGAAATGGCCGAGCTGGTGGAATCCGGATGCGTTGCGTTCAGCCAGGCCAATGTGCCGATCGTCGACAACACCGTGCTGCTGCGCGCGATGCAGTACGCCGCCACATTCGGGTTCCGGGTATGGCTGCAGCCGCTCGCGCCATTCCTGTCTAGGGGTGGTTTTGCCCATGACGGCGAGGTCGCCACCCGCCTCGGGCTGCCCGGAATCCCGATCGCCGCCGAGACGGTTGCGCTGTTCACCTACCTGCAGCTTGCACGCGTCACCGGAACACGTCTTCACATCACGCGCCTGTCCAGTGCGGAGGGGCTGGGGCTTATCGAGCAGGCACGCACGCAAGGCATGGACGTTACCTGCGACGTATCGATCAATCACCTCCACCTGTCGGACATGGATATCGGCTACTTCAACAGCAATTGTCATCTGGTGCCGCCGCTGCGCAGTCAGCGTGACCGCGATGCACTCAGGGCCGGTCTCGTGGAGGGACGCATCAATGCCTTGTGTTCGGACCATACGCCGGTCGACGACGATGGCAAGCTCGCGCCATTCAGCGAATCGGAACCCGGTGCGACCGGACTGGAGCTGCTCCTGCCGCTGACGCTGAAGTGGGCCTACGACACGGGAACACCTCTGGTGCAAGCCCTGGCAAGGGTGACGTCGGATGCGGCGCGCATCGTCGGCATCACCAAGGCCGGGCATCTCGCGATCGGGGCACGCGCCGACATCTGCATCTTCGACCCCGACACCTACCGTCAGGTGACGCGCCAGGAGCTCCGCAGTCAGGGCAAGAACAGCCCCTTCCTCGGGCTCGAACTGCCCGGTGTCGTGCGCTACACGCTGGTCGAGGGCAAGGTGATGTACGGTGGCTGAAGTGCCGTCGGAGCCTGGTCCCGCCTAACCAAGACCCGCGCGCGCCTCCTCCTGCAGGCGCAATACCCGTCGCTGGACCTTGCCGGTCGTGGTCATGGGCAAGGCCTCAATGAACTCGATTTCCTTGGGATACTCGTAGGGGGCGAGTTGCCCGCGGACATGAGCCTGCAGATCTTCGACCAGTTGCGCGGAGGCGTCATATCCTGCAGCCAGGACCACATAAGCCTTCACCACCGCGCCGCGATCCGGGTCGGGTTTGGGAACCACCGCCGCATTCGCGACCGCCGGATGTCGGACCAGGCAGTTTTCGACTTCCGAGGGTCCGATTCGGTATCCCGCAGCCTTGAACACGTCGTCGGCGCGTCCCTTGTACCAGAGATACCCATCACTGTCGCCCGTAGCGAGATCACCGGTGCGGCACCAGTCGCCCGTGAACTTGTCCACGGTAGCCACCGGATTCTTCCAGTATCCGAGGAAGAAGACCGGATCCGGATCTCCATGGATGTCGAAGCGATTGACTGCGACCTCGCCGACATCCCCCGGGGGAACCGGCACCCCGGCATCGTCGATTACGGCGACTCGATGCCCCGGATAAGGGCGGCCCATGGAGCCGGCGCGCGCCGGCCAGTCCTCGTGGCTGTTGCCGACGATGTAATTGATTTCCGTCTGGCCGAACATCTCGTTCACGGTCACCCCGAGCGCACTGCGGCACCAGTCGAACACGGCATCGCCGACTGCCTCCCCGGCGCTCATGATTGCACGCAGTTGTAGTGCGAATCGCTCGCGTGGCAGCGGGAATGCCTTCATCATCGCCTTCAGTGCCGTCGGGAACAGAAAGGTGTTCGTTACCGCGTGACGTGACATCAGTTCGAACGCGCGTTCGGGTGAAAAGCGGCCGCGGAAGCCCACCAGTGGCCGTCCGAAGTAGAGGGTGGGAAGCAGCGCGTCCATCAGCCCGCCGGTCCACGCCCAATCCGCGGGCGACCAGAAAATGTCGTTCTCGCGCGGGAAGCCGTTCTGGCTCGCCACGAAGCCGGGCAGATTGCCGATCAGGGCCTGCTGCGGCATCAGTGCCCCTTTGGGTGGACCGGTCGTGCCGCTGGTGTAGATGAGCACGGCCGGATCGATGGCAAGCGTATCCGCGGCCGGATACGCGTCGGCGCCACGCTCGAGCAGGGTGTGCCAGTCGAGCACGGACTCGACCCCCCGCGCCGCAGGCACGTCCACCGTGATCAGCGTGCGCAGTTCGGGACAGGCGGAATGCACGGCACCGATTGCTGCAAACGCCGCGGCATCGACAATGGCCACGCCGGCCGCGCTGTCCTGCAGGCGATACTCGAGTGCATCGGGTCCGAACAGAATCGACAGCGGCATCGCCACCGCACCCAGCCGGTAGACTGCCATATGCGCCACGGCGGTCTCGAATCGCTGCGGCAGAACGACCGCCACGCGATCTCCGTGCCCGACGCCGAGTTCACGCAGGGCGCCGCACAGGCGTTCGGCAGCGGCGCACATCTCCCCGTACGAATGGCGGGCGCAATATCCCGATTCGTCCTCGACGAACATGGCGGTCCGCGTCGGGTCATCAGCCCAGCGACGGCAGCACGCGTCGAAGATGTTGAATCGTTCCGGGACGTTCCAGCGGAACGATGTGTAGATCTCGTCGTATCGGTCCAGGTCCGCCATCGTCGTCTCCTCGGGATCTCCCGCATTCCAGCCTAGCACGCATCCTGCGCCCGATGACATCAGGACCGGCGCAGACGCCACCGCAAGCTTCAGGTGTCAGTGTCGAGGCTGCGCAGCCGCGCGAGTGCGCCGTCCGTGGGAGATTCTATGCGCACCCGCTTGCTGCGCGAGCTCTCACCGCTCAGGAGAGTCACCGCAGACCGCGGCACCGCACAGAAATCAGCGATGAATGCCCGCAGTGCGGAATTTGCCTTGCCGCCGACCGGCGGCGCAGCCAGGCGCAGCTTGATCACGTCGCCGTGGCGCCCGGCAAACCCCGTACGCGCGGCTTGCGGCTGCACATGGAGCAGGAGGATCACCGACCCGTCTCCTGTCTCGCGCAGCCACGTCGCGCTCATGCGGCGAACAGCAGCGGCATGAAGTTGCCGCGCAATCCCGACAGAACCACGAGAAACACCTGAAGCAGGAGCAGGAGCAACAGCGGCGACAGGTCGATATTCGCGACTATCGGGATCACCCGCCGGAACGGCCGAAGAAAGGGCTCGGCCAATGTGCGGAACAGGGGTGCGGCAGGGGCATGCGGGCTGACCCACGAAAGGACGGCCGACACGAGCACGATCGCGAAGATCAGATACACCGCCATGCGCGCCAGTTCGACCAGACCAATCCCCCACAGGCCCAGCATCACGCCCGCAGGACCGCCATCCAGCGTCGCGCCGCGCAGACTCAGTTCGATGAATACGTGCGCGGTCTGGAAGGCCCACGCGGGCAGGAGGCTCGCCAGATCGAGCCCGAACAGACCGGGAATCGCACGCCGCAGCGGCCGCACGATCCAGTCGGTGGTCGCTGCGACGAACTGACCGATCTGGTTGCGGAAGGACATGCGCTGCAATTGCATGAAAAAACGCGCCAGCAGCAACAGCGTGATGAACCCGAAGGCGACGTTGAGGATGAGGAGAACGATGCTTCCAAGCATGAGCGGTCAGTCCTTGCCGAGTTCATTGCCGAGTTCGCGCCCGCGCGCTTCAGCGGCACGAACCGCGCGCACGATCGCATCGACGAAACCGGACTCGGACATGCTGGCGAGCGCGGCCGCGGTCGTTCCGCCCTTGGAGGTCACACGGTCGCGCAGCACGCCCGGCGGCTCATCGGAGCCCGCAGCCAGACGTGCAGCCCCGAGGACCGTCTCGACCGCCAGCTTGTGCGCCACTGCATTGTCGAATCCAAGTGTGCGTCCGGCCTGCTCCAGCGCTTCAATGAAATAAAAGACGTAGGCCGGTCCGCTTCCCGAAACTGCCGTGACGGCATCCATCTTGGTTTCATCGTCGATCCATACCACGCTGCCGACTGCCGACATGACGTGCCCGGCAGCATCCCGTCCGGCAGCATCGACAGCCGGGTCCGCCCACAGCCCGGTGATCCCGGCCCCGATCAGGGCTGGCGTGTTCGGCATCGCTCTCACGAGAAGGCGGTAGCCGCCCAGCCAGCGCGAGATTTCCGCGGTGCGCATGCCGGCGGCGATGCTCACCACCAGTTGGCGCTCGAGCCGGCCTGCGAGGGGGGTGACGGCTGCCTTCATCTGCTGCGGCTTGACGGCAAGCACGATCAGGTCGGATTCGAGGACGTCGTCGTCCACGCCCTCGATCGCGCGAATTCCGAAGTCCCGCACAAGTCGTTCACGGCTTTCCTGCGACGGATCCACCACCTGCATCCGGTCCGCCGCGAAGCCCCGTTCGACCAGTCCGCCGATCAGTGCGGTCGCCATGTTGCCACCGCCGACAAAGGAAATCCTCGATCCTTGCGTCACTCTGTCAATCTCCCGATGTTGTTCGAGCGCCGAAAATGGCCGTTCCGACCCTGACCAGCGTGCTACCCTCCGCGATCGCCACTTCCATGTCGCCGGACATGCCCATGGACAGCGTATCGAGCGAGAAACCGCGCGCATTGAGACCCTGCAGCAGCAGGCATAAGGTCCGGAAGCGCCTCCGCAGGACTGCCTCATCGCGGTCGGGTTCGGGGATGCACATCAGACCCCTGAGTCTCAGTCGCGGCAGGGCCGCAACGGCCCCTGCCAGCGCCGCAACGCTCTCGGGCGCGACCCCGCTCTTGCTCGCTTCGCCGCTGACGTTGACCTGAATGCAGACATTGAGCGGCGGGAGCGGTGCGTCCCGCTGCGCAGACAGGCGCTCTGCGATCTTGCTTCGATCGATCGAATGCACCCAGTCGAAATGCGTCGCAACCGGCCGCGTCTTGTTGCTCTGCAGTGGCCCGATGAAATGCCATTCGAGATGTCGTTCGCGCAGTTCGGCAATCTTGGCCACGCCTTCCTGAACGTAGCTCTCGCCGAAGGCGCCCTGCCCCGCTTGGGCCGCTTGCAGAATTGCGCCGACGGGCCAGGTCTTGCTCACCGCAAGCAGATCGATCTCATCCGGATTGCGACCTGCCGCACGCGCCGCCGCAGCCACACGCTCGCGTACGGCTTGCAAGTTCGCGGAGATTGATGTCATATAACGTAAGCCGGGAGCCGAAAGAACGCGGAAGCAGTATAGCATCGCCAATCTAGGCGCATTCCCAACGCACAATCCTTACCGATGCCGCCACCAGGACCTCATGGATATCACTGAACTGCTCGCCTTCTCGGTCAAGAACAAGGCCTCCGATCTTCATCTCTCGTCGGGTCTCCCACCGATGATCCGGGTGAATGGGGACGTGCGCCGGATCAACCTGCCGCCGATGGAGCACAAGGACGTACACGGAATGGTGTACGACATCATGAACGACTCTCAGCGCAAGCAGTACGAGGAAGTGTTCGAGTGCGACTTCTCCTTCGAGATCCCGAACCTGGCTCGTTTCCGGGTCAACGCATTCAATCAGAACCGGGGCGCTTCGGCCGTATTCCGCACGATTCCATCCAAGGTCCTGACCCTCGAGGAACTGAATGCGCCCAAGATATTCAAGGAGATCTCGGATCAGCCGCGCGGCATCGTGCTCGTTACGGGACCGACCGGCTCGGGAAAATCGACCAC
Organism: uncultured Azoarcus sp.; assembly: GCA_964404505.1. GTDB lineage: Bacteria > Pseudomonadota > Gammaproteobacteria > Burkholderiales > Rhodocyclaceae > DAOMNN01. Next base: position 41,519 of record CAYOKH010000004.1, on the reverse strand, counting down.
GCTTGCGGCGATGGTCGACTACATCAATGAAAACCAGTACGCGCACATCCTCACCATCGAGGATCCGATCGAATTCGTGCATACCTCGAAACGCTGCCTCATCAACCAGCGCGAGGTTCACCGCGACACGATGTCGTTCAGCAATGCACTTCGCTCAGCGCTGCGCGAGGATCCGGACGTTATCCTGGTGGGCGAGATGCGCGACCTCGAAACCATTCGCCTCGCGTTGACCGGCGCCGAAACTGGACACCTTGTTTTCGGTACCTTGCATACTTCCTCGGCGGCGAAGACGATCGACCGGATCATCGACGTGTTTCCCGCCGAAGAGAAGGACATGGTACGGGCGATGCTGTCCGAGTCCCTGCGTGCCGTGATCGCCCAGACCCTGCTCAAGACCAAGGACGGCTCGGGCCGCATCGCGGCACACGAGATCATGATCGGCTCGCCTGCGATTCGTAACCTGATCCGCGAGAACAAGGTCGCGCAGATGTATTCGGCCATCCAGACCGGGCAAAGCATGGGCATGCAGACACTCGACCAGTGTCTCGCAGACCTCGTCCGACGCAACATCGTTGCAGTCAGCGAGGCCCGCATGCGCGCCCAGAACAAGGACAACTTCGCGGGATAGTGGTAATGGTCCCGCGATGTCGAGGCGCATTCACAACTTCGCGGGATGATCAGGCGCCCGCGAAGTCCAGGCTAGGACACGACTTTGCCGGAACGGAGTCGTTCCGCGAAGTTGCAGCCTAGCCGGAACATCAACGTACACCCCGGGCTTGCGCCCGGCTCGGAGATTCAAGGATGGAACGCGACCAGGCAATCAAGTTCATGCAGGATCTGCTCAGACTGATGGTGCAGAAGAATGGCTCGGACCTCTTCATCAGTTCGGGATTTCCACCCGCAATCAAGATCGACGGACGCATCATTCCGCAGTCGAATCAGCTTCTCACGCCCCAGCACACCTCCGAGCTCGCGCGCGCAATCATGAACGATCGCCAGGCGGCCGAGTTCGAAGCCACCAAGGAATGCAATTTCGCGATCTCGCCCGCCGGCATCGGCCGATTCCGCGCGAATGCCTACATCCAGCAGGGTCGCGTCGGTCTTGTCCTGCGCACGATTGCCCAGAGGATTCCGACGTTCGACGAACTCGGACTCCCGCCCGTGCTCAGGGACGTGGCGATGACCAAGCGCGGCCTGGTGATCTTCGTCGGCGGCACCGGCACCGGCAAGACGACGTCGCTTGCAGCGATGGTCGACTTCCGCAACGAGCACTCCTATGGGCACATCATTACCGTCGAGGACCCGATCGAGTACGTACACCAGCACAAGAATTGCATCGTGACCCAGCGCGAACTGGGGATAGACACCGACAGCTGGGACATCGCGCTGAAGAACACTTTGCGCCAGGCGCCGGACGTGATCCTGATGGGTGAGATACGCGACCGCGAGACCATGGACCATGCCATCGCATTCGCCGAGACGGGCCACCTGTGTCTTGCCACGCTCCATGCGAACAGCACCAACCAGGCGCTCGACCGCATCATCAACTTCTTCCCGGAAGAACGGCGCCAGCAACTGTTGATGGATCTTTCGCTCAACATCCGCGCCATGATCTCCCAGCGGCTCATGCCCATGCGGGACCGCAAGGGCCGGGTGCCCGCCGTCGAGATACTCCTCAACTCGCCGCTGATCGCCGACCTGATCTTCAAGGGCGAAGTACCCGGTATCAAGGAGGTGATGAAGCGCTCCCGCGAACTTGGCATGCAGACCTTCGATCAGAGTCTGTTCCAGCTCTATGAGGACGAACACATCACCTACGAGGACGCACTGCGCAACGCGGATTCCATCAATGACCTGCGTCTGCAGATCAAGCTGCACAGCAAGCATGGCGACAAGGATTTCGCCGCCGGAACGCAGAACCTCGATATCGTCTGACCCGCTGCGGCGGCCGTACGGATCGCCGTCTACAACTTGCGTTCGCGCACGCTGCCCGCAAACATCCTGTATTCGAACAGACGGCATTCGAGCGCGCCGTTGAACAATGGCGTGCGCCGACTCGCCTTCAATCCGATCGCCTTCGGGAGAACGGGGTCGGCGGTCAGGAAGAAGCAGCGCCACCCCGACCAGCGCTGCTTCAGCGCGTCGCCCCAGCGCGGATAGGCTTGCTCCAGCGCCTCGGTTTCGCCGATCCTCACACCGTAGGGCGGATTCGTCACGAGCACGCCCGCCGACGCGGGCGGCGCCAGCTCGACGAAATCGGCACGTGCCAGTTCGACGCAACCGCCCAGTCCGGCCGCCTCGGTGTTCACGCGCGCTCGGCGCACCTGGTCGCCGACGATATCGGAGCCCGAGATGTGGAGTCTGCATGACGGTCGACGCCGCGCCTCGGCCGCCTCGCGCAGGCCGGCCCAGCCCGGGCGATCGAAGTGGCGAAAGCGCTCGAAACCGAAGCGTCGACCGAGCCCCGGCGCGACATCGAGCGCAATCTGGGCTGCTTCGATGAGGAAGGTGCCGCTGCCGCACATCGGGTCAACCAGATGCTCTTGCGCGCTCCAGCCGGTGAGGCGCAGGATCCCCGCCGCGAGATTCTCCTTGAGCGGTGCTTCGACCGCGGCGTGCTTGAACCCGCGTTTGTATAGTGGCTCTCCGGAGGTGTCCAGGTACAGGGCGAGAGTATCGCGCGTGAGAAAAGCGTGAACGCGTACATGCGGATCGACGGTATCGACGCTCGGACGACGCGCGCACACGGTCCGAAAGTGGTCGCACACGGCATCCTTGATCCTCAGTGTCGCGAACTCCAGGCTCTTGAGCGGCGAGTGGCGGGCCGTGACATAGACCCGGATCGTGTCGTCCGGGGTGAACCACTTCGCCCACGTCGCGCCATATGCAAGACGGTACACATCCTCCTCATCCCGATAACGGCCCTGGCAGACACGCCACAGAACCCGGGTGGCGATCCGGCTCTCGAGGTTCACCCGATACGCGGTCAACCAGTCGCCGCCAAACCCCACGCCACCATGGGTCGGAGCGATGTCCCGGGCACCCAGCGCGCCGAGTTCGTCTCCAAGCACCGCCTCGAGTCCGCGCGGACATGGCGAGAAAAAGCTTTCGGTCATGATGGCCCGCTCAGAAGGGCTTGTAGATGGTGAGAAAGACCACCACCACCAGCACCACCACGGGGACTTCGTTGAACACCCTGAACCAGACGTGGCTGCGCGTGTTGCGACCCGCGGCAAGGTCGCGCATCAGCTTGCCGCAATAGAGATGGTAGGCGATCAGGAACATCACGAGCGCGGTCTTGACGTGCAGCCAGTCGCCCCCGAATCCGTAGCCGAAGCCGAGCCACAGGCCAAGACTCACCGCAATGATTCCGATCGGAGTCATGAACCTGTACAGCTTGAACTCCATCAGCGCAAGCCGTTCGCGCGTCGCCGCGTCTTCCACCATCGCATGGTTGACGAAGATGCGCGGCAGATAGAACAGGCCGGCAAACCAGCTCACGACGAACACGATGTGCAGGGCCTTGATCGTCAGCATCAGGCAGATTCTCCCCGTTGGTTGAGTGCGGCGGCGAATCCGTCACGCACGGTGGGATACAAGAGATCGACGCGCAATTCCCGCCGCAGCCGACGATTGGAAATCCGGCGCGATTCGGACATGAAGGACAACGCCATCGGCGAGATCCTCTCGCTCAGTTCGGCACGCTCCATCCGCGGCGGACGCGGCATGCCGATAGCGTCCGCGGCAAAGTCGAAGTAGTCTCCCATTTTCATGCCGCTATCATCGACCGCGTTGTAGATGCGGCCCGGCATGCCGCGAAACAGGGCAAGGCAAGCCAGTCGTGCGAGATCCTCGGCATGGATGTGATTGGTGTATACATCCTGGTCGGCGACGAGGATCGGATCTGCCCGCCGCAGCCGCTCTGTCGGCAGCCTGTCGGCAGCGTAGATGCCGGGCGCCCTGAGAACGCTGACGCGGACGCGGTTGCGCGCGCCGAAACGGCGCAGGCGGCGCTCGGCGTCGACCCTGCGCAAGGCCCTGTCGGTGTGCGGCCGACACGGCCGCGTTTCGCTCACCAGCTCGCCGGCACAGTCGCCGTAAACCCCCGTCGTGCTTATGTAAACGATCCGCTGTGGTAGACTTTCGCGGCTTGCAAGGCATGCCAGCAGACGCAGTGTCCGGGTATCGCGGCCGCCTTTTCGCGGAGGCGGTGCAAAGTGCAGCACGAGGTCCGCAATGCCGGCCAGACGGCGGAGGCTGTTCCGATCGTCGAGATCGGCGAGCAGCGGACGGGCGCCAAGCGCGCGCAATGATTCGCGCGCATTGCTGCTGCGGGTGAGCGCGAACACCTCGAATCGCCTCGCAAGCCAGGGGATCGCGCGGCGCGCAACATCGCCGCTGCCAACGATCAGGACTCTTTTCATCGCCTAATTATCTCACGGCCAATGCAGTTCCAGATTTCTACCGAACCCGGCGGGGAGACCTTCACCGCAGACTCGGAACAGACCGTTCTCGAGGCCGCCCTCGCGGCAGGCCTGCTGCTGCCCTACGGTTGCCGCGACGGTGCCTGTGGCGCGTGCAAGGCCCGCCTGATCAGTGGCCGGATCGATCAGGGCACTTTCTCCGCAACGGCACTTACCGACGATGAACGCGCCGCCGGTCAGGCGCTGCTGTGCCAGGCCCGACCGCTTTCAGACCTGGTCATCGAGGTGCACAATGTCGGCAGGGTCGGCGACATCCCGGTAAGAAAGCTGCCGTGCCGCGTCCAGGAGCTTCGACTGGCGGCATCCGACGTAATGATCGTCACGGTCCGGCTGGCGGCCAACGAGACGTTCCCGTTCCGCGCCGGTCAGTACATCGACTTTCTTCTCCCCGACAAGCGCAGACGGAGCTTTTCGATCGCGAATGCCCCCGACGGCGCCGGTCTTCTGGAACTGCACGTGCGCCGGATCGAAGGCGGAAGGTTCACCCGGCACGTATTCGAGACAATGAAGGTGCGGGACATTCTCAGGTTCGAAGGCCCCCTCGGCTCTTTCTATCTGCGGGATGAAACGGATCGGCCGGTGGTGCTGCTCGCGGGCGGGACCGGCTTCGCGCCCGTCAAGAGCATGGTCGAGCAGGCCATCGCCACCGGATCGGGGCGGACGATGCTACTTTACTGGGGCGCCCGAAATCGTGAGGGTCTCTACATGGATGAGCTTGCACGTTCGTGGGAAGATTCGCTGCCCGACTTCCGCTACGTTCCGGTCCTGTCGGAGGCGACCGCGGCGGATGCGTGGACCGGACGCACCGGACTCGTGCATCGAGCGGTGATGGAGGACTTTCCCGACCTCACCGCCCACGAGGTGTACGCCTGCGGCGCCCCCGCGATGATCGATTCCGCACGGCACGAGTTCACCCTGGGCTGCGGTCTGCCCGAGACCTCGTTCTTCTCCGACGCTTTCACCTATGCTCCCGACGCGGCGCGATGAAGCCGTGAGCCGGACTACGATCGGCTCGGCGCGCCGGGTCTCGCGGACAGCTTCAGGTCCTGAACACACGTTTCCATTCCCATTTGAATCCGGCATGCGAATTTGCACAGTCGCGTTTCGCTAGGATCGTGGTGCCGCCGGGTTCTTCCCGCCTGGCCACTGACGTCGCGCCACGCGGTCCGACGCGTGCATTATTCACGCCGGCTATTTTCTTCCGGCGAAACGGCAATCGGTTCGCGCATTCGATCACGCTGCCCATTGGCACCAGCACATAGAATCGCTTCTCGTATTGACGTGGACGTGAACAGTGGTGATGGTGCCCGCGGTCAACAATCTCGTACTGCCGCTCCGTTTCGCGGTGCTCCCAGAGCATTGCGAGGCATTGTTGCACAAGCTCGGATCGCACACCCCGGCCTGGGACAAGGCCGCTGCCCTGGTCGCGCGCGACCCCGGTCTGCTTCATCCGATCCTTGCTGCGAGCCCATTGACCGACGCAAGACTGGGTGCGCAGTTCGACAGCCAGATCGCGGACAGGCTGAAGGTGATCGGGAGCGACCTCCTTCGGGCCTGGCTGCTCCAGCTCACCTGGGAACACCGAGCGGCCGGCCCGGCCGCACGCAGAGCCGCCGTCGAATCGGCGCAGGTTGCGCACTGTGCCCTGCAGCTGGCCTTCGAGACCGGCTATCCCTTCCCTGGCGAGGCCTACGTGACCGGCCTGTTCCACGATATCGGGCGCCTCTGCACCACGTCCGCCCTCGCGCCAGACCGGCATGACGATTTTCCGGCACCCGAGCAGGATTCCGGCACAGCCGCCCACCACCGGCTCGCCGCGCAGCTTGGGTCGCTTTGCGGACTTCCGCTCCCGGCCCTCGACGCTCTGCTGCTTCAGGACGCGCTGGAGGAGCAGTTGCTCGCGGCGCACCCCCTCGCACGCGTACTTTGGTCCGCAAGAGCACTTGCCCGCGACGATTGGGAGGTGCATGCCGAAGCGATGACCCGGCTGCTTCGCCTGTCCGCGGATTCCCTGTTCAGTCTGCGCAACGCGGCAATGGATCACGCCGGCCACGCGACCCATGCGCGCGAAACATTCGACCAGTCGTCCGTGTCGACGAAAACCGCCACGGACGCCGTGCCGGCGGCAATACCGTACCCCCCGGATACAGGGGGCGACGCGTTTCGCCGCACGATCTACGTAAGCCTGATGCGCAACGCATTCGCCGGCGCAGACACGGACGCGATCGGGTCGCGACTGGCTGCCGGCTGCTTACTGCTTTGTGGCACACCTGCACCGCTGGTGCTGGTGTCGGACGACTACGGCCGGATACGGACGCTTGCTCTCGAACGTCGGCCCGGGCTTCGCGAGTGGTTCGCCGAACTCGGACACCGCCTGGACGATCCGGGCAGCATGATCTCGCTTGCGCTGCGCACCGGCACCCCCACCTCGCGCCAGGCCGAAACGAACGGCCCCGGTCGTTCGGTGCATGACTGGCACATGAACCGCTGGCTCGGTCAGGGTGGCTTCATGTGCCTGCCATTGCCACTCGCAGGGGCCAAGGCCGTCGCCGTGATCGAAGCCGCCGGCGCTGCAGCCCGGAACGCCGAATCACGGGCTTCCCTGACCGACCTCACCGCAGCCGCGGCCAGCGCCACGATAGAAGTGGAGACCAGGGAAAGGGCACTGGCGGAACTGCGCGCCGAAATCGAGCAGCGCTATCACGAGCAGGCCAGACGAACGGTGCACGAGGCGAGCAATCCGCTCACGGTGATCAAGAGCTACCTGACTCTCATCTCGCAGCGTCATCCCGACGCAGGTGCAATAAACGAGGAACTCGGGATCGTAAGCTCGGAACTCGACCGCCTCGATCAACTCATCCGCCGGACCCCGGAGCCACTCGCAGCGCTCAGGGAAGTCGCCCAGTGCAACGTCGCCGACGTGCTGCACGAGATGCAGGCCCTCTACGGCGAGACCCTGTTCGGAAGCCGGGGCATTCACTTCGAACTGCGTACGGCAACGGGACTGCCATCGGTTGCGATGCCGGCATCGGCATTGAAGCAGGTATTGCTCAACTTGTTTCGCAATGCTGCCGAGGCACTGCAGCCGGGGCGGAGATTCTCGGTGGTACTGGCTGGCCGGCTTCTCAGCAACGGCATCCCGAGCCTCGAGATTCGTGTAATCGACAACGGTCCGGGCCTGCCGGCCGAGCGCATGAACGACCTCTTCCAGCCGCGTCCCAGCGGCAAGGGAGACGACCACCAGGGGCTTGGCCTGTCAATCGTGCGCGAGATTCTGGATACCTGGGGGGCGTCCATCCTTTGTCGCAGTCAGGCCGGCACCGGAACGAGCTTCCAAGTCCTTGTACCTTTGGTGAAATCGGGCTAAATTAGCGCATCGGTGGCACCTCAGCCATCAGGCCGCAGAGATCGGGGGGTCATGGTCATTCCGGGTGAGGTGCCAGTGTACGGCCAGATGTCCGACGCCACAGCGGACCCGGACCCTGCCTCTCGCATCCTCATCGTCGACGACGATCCTGCGCTCCGACGCAGCCTTCCCCACGTCCTCGCTCAAGCGGGGCGGCATTTCGATGAGTGCGGCAGCGCCGCAGAGGCGATGGAGCTGCTTGCGCAAGGCCGCTACGACGTGATTCTCCTCGACTATCGCCTTCCTGACACGACCGGACTCGCCGTGCTCGACTGGCTGAGCGCCAATCAGCGCGAGGAATCGGTGATCATGATCAGCGGCGAGGATGCGATCGATGCTGCCATCGGCGCCCTCAGGCGTGGCGCCGACGACTTCATCCGGAAGCCTTATCACGTCGTGCAGCTCCAGAGGGTCGTCCAGAGCGCACTGCACAAGAAGGCACTGGAACGTGCCAACCGGGCGATGAGCGAACGACTTCGCACCTCCGAGCGCCTCCACCGCTATCTGGTCGAGAGCTCCCCGGATCTGATCTTCACGCTTGATGCCGAGGGGCGCTTCAGCTACGTGAATCCGCGCATCGAGGGGCTACTCGGATTCGAGCGCAACCAGTTGCTGAAGCAGCCGTTCCTGTGGCTGGTGATGCCCGAGGATGCGGACCGCATCCAGGGCATGCTGCAGTCGCTGCGCGAGCGTCCCACCGCGGCCTTGAGTGTGGAACTGCGCCTGCGCCGCCCGGCCAAGGGAAGTGCCCAGGAGAGCGCATCCGGTTTCATCACCGTTGCGCTCCAGGGCCTGCCGATGCTGGCACGCGAAGGTCGCCAAAGCCGCTACGTTGGGCTGTACGGGGTCGCACGCGACATCTCCGAGCGCAAGCGCGCCGAAGAGATCATCAGCTTTCAGGCCTATCACGACCAGCTTACGCAGCTTCCCAACCGCCTCCTGTTCAAGGATCGGCTGGAGCTGGCAATCGCCCAGGCGCAGCGCCGGGGCGGCTCGCTCGCGGTCATGTTCGTCGACATCGACCGGTTCAAGCTGATCAACGACACGTATGGTCATGCCGCGGGCGACGCCCTGCTGCGCGGCATCGCGAGCAGGCTTTCCGCGACCCTGCGCCGCGGCGATACCCTGGCACGGCTCGGCGGCGACGAGTTCACCGTTCTGCTGCCAGACATCGCGGGACCGGAAGATGCCGAGGTCATCGCGAGCAAGATCCTGTTCGCGCTCGAACAACCGTTCGCGCTCGCGCACGGGAATTTCCGCGCCACCGCCAGCGTCGGCATTTCAATCTTTCCCCGTGACGGCCAGACGGCCGAGTCGCTCACCCAGCACGCGGACATCGCGATGTACCAGGTGAAGCGCTCCGGCAAGAACGGATTTCGCTTCTTCGCGCCGGAACTCAACACCCACCACCAGGGCCGGATCACGATCGAGAATGATCTGCGCGTCGCGCTGGACCGCCATCAACTCGAACTCTACTACCAGCCCCAGATCAGCCTCGCGGGACAGCGCGTGGTCGGGATGGAGGCGCTGCTGCGCTGGAACCATCCCGAGAACGGGCTGATCGGTCCGGACGTGTTCATACCCGTGGCCGAAGAAGTCGGACTGATCGGCGACATCAGCCGCTGGGTGCTGGAGAATGCATGCTCACAGCTGGCGAGTTGGCGACTGAAGGGTCATTCCGACCTGAAGATGTCTCTCAATCTCGCCCCCCACGATTTCGACCGCGGGGACATCGTCGCCCTTGTCGCCGACTGCATCGAGCGTCACCATCTCCCGCCCGCGCAGGTGGAGCTGGAGATCACCGAAAGCATGATGATGCAGGATACGAACGGGGTTGCGGCGAAGGTCAAGCAACTGCGCGACAGCGGCGTCGGCATTGCGATAGACGACTTCGGCACGGGATACTCGGCACTCGCCTACCTGCAGCGACTGCCGGTGAGCGTACTCAAGATCGACCGCAGCTTCGTGCGCGACCTCGACGGTCTGCTGACGAATCCGATCGTCTCGGCCATTACCGGCATCGCAAGAGGTTTCGGCCTGAGCCTCATCGCCGAAGGCGTCGAGCAGGCGCAGCAGGCGGTCACGCTCAGATCCCTGGGCTGCGACGTGATGCAGGGGTATTACTTCGCGCGTCCGCTACCGGCAAGCGACGCGGAGATGCTGATCGGAATGACGCCCAGATCGATAACGGCCTGAATCTCCTGGCCCGGCGTGCACGACGAAAAGGCCGGCTGGTGACGAACCGGCCGGCCTTTTCTTCGGTAGGCGTGTCGGGTACGCGCGATCAGTGCGTCAGGACCCACTCGACGAGGGTCTTGGCTTCATCTGGAGTGATCTGCGGATTGGGCGGCATCGGCACCGGACCCCAGACCCCGGAACCGCCCTTCTGGACCTTGCCTACAAGCATCTCGACGGCCGCATCCTGTCCGGCATACTTGGCCGAGATGTCCTTGTACGACGGGCCGACCAGTTTCTTGTCCGCGGCGTGACAGGCCAGGCAATTCTTGGCCTTCGCCAGATCGGCGTTGGCAAAGGCCGGAGTCGCGCCAAGAAGTCCGACGGCAACGGCAGCAACAACAAATCCCTTCATGTCTATCCTCTCGATGATGGTGGTAAAAAAGGCTCGATATTAAACCAGTCCCCGCCCTTTTGCCTACCTGGACGGAACCCCGATGCCGAGCGTCGTTGCGAGGTCATTCATGTCGACGATCGGACTCAGGCAGTTAACGCCCTTACACACCCAGGCGTTGACACGTTCTCCGGCGGGCTTTTCGAGGACCGGCGGCAGATTACCCGTACCGACCGGTATCGCCACATGCATCACGTCGGGCAAGTAGTGTTTGCACAGCATCCGCTGCCACGGATCGAGGGCGCCCGCCGGGCCGCGTACGATCACCACTGTAGGTGGCACCAGCCTTTCGGCCAGCGCGAGGGCGAGGCTTGCGCAGCCGCCCGGATTTGCTGCGAGGGTGCCGTAGCCCGCCTGCAGCGTTCGCTCGGACGCGTCGAGGTAGCGCAACTCACCTGTCAGATGGCCGAGCCGGGCAAGCGCGCGTGCGGCAACGCTGCTGCCCGCAGGCGTCGCGTTGTCGTGTATCGGCTTGGGCCGCTGGATCAGCGTCTCGTGGTCATGCCGGGTGAAGAAGAGGCCGCCACCCGTGGTGTCCTCGAACCCGTCGAGCAGGGCGTCCGCGATATCCTCCGCGAAATCGAGCAGGGCCGGATCGAATCGGGTCTGCAGCATTTCGATCAGGGCATCGAGGAGGAAGGCGTGGTCATCGACATAGGCGTTGAGGTGCCCCGCCCCACCTGCACTGGTCGCGAGAAGGCGTCCGTCACGCCACAGCTGCCGGCGGATGAACTCCAGCGCGCGGCTTGCCGACTGTAACCAGTCGTCGCGTTCGAAAACCCTGGCGGCACGTCCCATGGCAGAGATCATCAGGGCATTCCAGCTCGTCAGGATCTTGTGGTCGAGTCCCGGCCGGATCCGGCGGCTGCGGACCTCGAACAGTCGTCGGCGCGCCTCGGCAAGCAGCGCACATGCATCGTCAGGCTGCACGCCGAGTTCGTTCGCGACCCGGTCGAGGGGCTCGGCCACGGCCAGGTGCCAGTGCCGATCCTCGAAGTTCGGGGCCTCATCGAGCCCGAAATGGCGCTCGATCAGAGCGAACGCCGGTTCGTCGAGAATCGCGCGGACCTCATCCCTGTCCCATACATAGAACCGCCCCTCCTCCCCCTCCGAATCGGCATCGAGCGACGAATGGTAGCCACCCGCCTCGGACTGCATCTCGCGCATCACCCAGCCGGCCGTCTCCTCGACGACTCGTCGGTACAGGGGGTCACCACTTACCTGCCACGCTTCCACATACACCTTCAGGAGCAGGCCGTTGTCATAGAGCATCTTCTCGAAATGCGGAATCTGCCACCGGTCGTCGGTACTGTAGCGGCAGAAACCACCGCCGAGCTGATCATAGATCCCGCCTTCGGCCATGCGCGTCAGCGTGACGAGCGCCATATCCCGGGCACGTTCGTCGCCACCGGTGCGGAATCGATGCAGCAGGAACTCCAGATCGGTCGGATGCGGAAATTTCGGCGCTCCGCCGAAACCGCCGAAGCGCTCGTCATGGCTCGCAGAGAGCAAGTCGCGCAAGGCCGAAAGCGGCCCGGGGCCGAGTTCCGACCGATGCGTCGCGCCACCGCTCGCGGCGCCTTGTGCGAGCGCTGCGCGGACCGCCGCATTCTGCTCCTCGATCGCGTGGCGCTGCGTGCGAAATGCCTCGGCCACCTGCTCCAGCAGACCGCCGAATCCCGGCAGCCCGTAACGGGCCTGTTTCGGAAAATAGGTTCCTCCGAAGAACGGTGTGCCGTCCGGGGTGAGAAACATCGTCAGCGGCCAGCCACCCGATCGACGTGCAAGCATCTGGTGCGCAGACTGGTAAATCTGGTCGAGGTCAGGTCGCTCCTCGCGATCGACCTTGATATTGACGAACAAGCGATTCATCACTTCCGCTACGGCCGGATCCTCGAAGGACTCGTGTGCCATCACGTGGCACCAGTGGCATGCGGAGTAACCGATCGACAAGAGGACGGGGCGATCCTGGCGACGCGCCAGGTCGAGCGCTTCCGGGCACCACGGCCACCAGTCGACGGGGTTTCCGGCATGCTGCAGCAGATAGGGTGAAGTTTCCGAAGCAAGGCGGTTCGGCATGAGAGCCTCCGAATGCGGGGTTCGGCCTGTGTATTCGTCTCGAAGCATGATCGAGGCTGCCAGATGCGGGCGAGGCGCGATACATGAAAGCATCAGTCTACAACAAAGCCGTCGAATAGCCGACAAAATCCCTCAGCTATTACTGCGGCGCGAAGGGCGGGATTCGTGTTCGGCACCTCCCCGATCGCCAGCTCTCCGATCCTTTCCCTACTGCCTGATCTCGAAGACGTTGTCCGGGGAAGAATGATCGCCGGTGGCACGAAACGGATTGATGTCCAGTCCGCCACGCCTCGTGTAGCGTGCCCAGACCGCCAGCTGCTCGGGCCTGCAGCAACGCAGGATGTCGCAGAACATCCGCTCCACGCATTGCTCGTGGAACTCGTTGTGCCGGCGGAATGAAACGATGTAGCGAAGCAGCCCTTCACGCTCGATGGGAGGCCCCGAGTAGCGAATCACGACCATACCCCAGTCGGGCTGCCCGGTGACGAGGCAGTTCGACTTGAGGAGATGCGAATACAGCGTTTCGGCCCGTGGCTTCGCAGCCGTATCTGCACGAAGGAACTCGGAAGCCGGCAGGTAAGTGTCGACGTCGATGTCGAGCGTGTCGAGCAACTCCCCGCCGGGGTAGCCGACGTCGCGCAGCGGACGAAGGCTCAGGGGGTCTATCCCGACGATCACGGGCACGCCGCACGCACCTGCGAGATCCCGCGTCACGATGTCACGCACTGAGTCGACGGAATCGAATCGCTCCTGATTGAAGGAGTTGAAATACAGTTTCAGCGACTTCGACTCGATAAGCCGCGGCGAATTCGCCGGCACGCGGAAGGATCCGATCGCGACGACCGGTTTGCCGCGAGGGTTCAGCCACGAAAGTTCGTAGATATTCCACAGATCCTCACCGACAAATGGCAGGTCGTCGGCATGCACACCGATCTCGTCGCGTTTGGGCTGACGCGAAATCGGGAACAGGAGCTCGGGCGAATACGTATCGCGATACGCGACCGGTCTGCCAAGGGGGGAGCGGCCGGCGTTGCCGTCCCGATCATCGTGCACTGCACTCATGAACGCAATTCTATCGCATCGGATGGGACGCCACCCTGTGTGCACGCCGCTATCGCGCAATGCGGTGGATTACTCCTTGTACTCCTCCACCCGGATCCCGCGCATCTGATAGCCGGCACTGCCCAGTTCCGAATCGTAGCGGGCAACCGTCAGCACACCGCTGACCCAAACCGGGACCATGTTCCAGCGCGCCGGAATCTCGCGATCGGGCATGACGTGGATGAGCTGATTCGCCGGTGGGGGCGGAACATGGATGCAGGCGCCGAAATAGGGCACGAGCAGGAACTCGCGTATGTGCTCCCCATCGCCTTCGAGCGGCACCACGAAGCCCGGTATGCGGATTCGCTGACCGCTCAGGCGTTCGACCACCGGTGCGGCATCCCAGACCTCGCGGATCTTCTCCATGATCTCCACGGCCCGCGGATCGAAGTCATCGAGTCGGTCGAGCTCCACATCGCCGAAGAGCCCGTCGAACAAATCCTCGGGCAGCCAGTCCGGGGGGATCAGGTCGTCCCAGGTCAGCTCGCGAAACCCATCGACGGATTGCCCCGCCGCAGCCGGGTCGAGGCGGTCGCCGATCTCGAATGCATTCGGGTCCGCCTCGTTCCGGGCATGCACTGTCGGTGCGAAAAGGACCGCGACCGCGATCCATGCGACTGCAAAGAGTTTCATCATCAAATCCGTATGGTCATCCCGTCAGCAAGGGAATAGCGGTAGGCCCGGAATCCCGGGACGAGGCTGGCGAAAAAGGCCGCGCACACGACGCCTGCGAGCAGCATCCATTCGCCGGCGGAGGGAACGCCGGCACTCAATTGGAGCCCATGATGCGCTTCCAGCCAGGGCCCGACAAGCCACGCCGTGCCCTGCACCAGTGCAAGCCCGGCCAGGCAGCCGATCAGGCTGATCAGCAGGCTTTCGAGAGCAAGCAGGACGAAGATCTGGCGCGGACTCGCCCCCATCGCACGCAGGATCGCCAATTCGCGCCGGCGCTCTCCGAGACTGGAAACCACGACTGCGACCAGTCCCGTCAGCCCGACGAGCACCACCAGCGCGGAGACCGCCAGCAGGGCACGCTCGGCGATGCCGACGATGCCCCACAACTGCTGCAGCGTTGCACCGGGAAGAATCGCCAGCAGCGGCTCGTCCGGAAAGCCGTTCACGAAGCGCTGCACGCGAAACACGGCCACCCGCGATTTCAGCCCGACCAGCGCCGCGGTGACCTCCCTGGGTGTGAGGTCGAAACGGTGCACTTGTTCCGCCGGAATCGAAACACCGGGCATGCGCGCACCTCCGGTCCAGTCCACATGGATGGCTTCGATCGCCTCGAGGCCGATCAGAACCGAACGGTCGACAGGCGTACCGGTACGCGCGAGCACCCCGACGATGGCGAAGGGCTTGTCGCCATGATCCGCGAAGCTCACTTCCCCCGCCCCATGGCTGACGATGATCGATTGTCCGACCCTGTAGCCGAAGCGGACAGCGACCTCCGCGCCCACGACCGCGTCGAACAGATCCTCGAAAGGCCGACCGGCCGCAAACGCAAGCGACCGATCGCGTCCGTGACGATAGTGCTCGAAGAACGCAGGCGTCGTTCCCACCACGCGGTAGCCGCGATGCGAGTCGCCCAGCGAGATCGGCACAAGCCAGTCCACCTGCGGATGCGCGGCGATCTCCTGCATGCTCTGCCATGACACGTTGTTGGTCGCATCGCCAATGTGGAACACGGAGTACAGCAGCAGTTGGACCGGCCCACTGCGGGCACCGACGATCAGATCGGTCCCGGAGATCGTCTGTGCGAACCCGGCGCGTGCGTCGCTGCGCAAGCGCTCGACGCCGAGAAGCATCGCGACTGCGAGTGCCACTGCAAACGCGGTGAGCGCCGCCGTCATGCGGCGGTTCGCAATGCTTCTCCAGGTCAGGTGCCAGAGTGGTGTCATCTCGCCGAGGATGCGGATCTCGAGTGGTTGATTTCCGGCAGGCTCACGATCCGATCAAAATCCGCACTGAGTCGTTCGTCATGACTGACGAACAACAGGCAGGCCCGAGCCGCCGAGCATTCCGAGAGCAACAGGTCGAGAAACGCCTGCTGCCGATCGGCATCGAGCGCGGAAGTCGGTTCGTCGGCAATCACAAGCCCCGGACGACCGATCAGGGCCCGTGCCGCAGCGACCCGCTGCTGTTGCCCGACCGACAACTCCGCCGCGGATCGGTTCAGCAGTGAAGCGTCGAGATCGAGCCGGCGGGCAAGGCGCAGCACTTCGTCTCGCGGGCTCGACTCGATCCGCGCTGCCCGCTCCGCAGAAAAGCGGCAGGGCAGCAGGATATTGTCGAGTGCGGACAGGTAGGGAACGAGATTGAAGAGCTGAAAGAGGAAACCGATGTTCGCCGCACGGAACCGGTCCCGGGCACCGGCGCGCATCTCGCCGAGAATCTGCCCCAGCACTGCGACACGCCCCCGTTCGGGTTCGATCACCCCGCCGACGAGCGACAGCAGGGTCGATTTGCCGCTCCCGCTGGGCCCGTGAATGAAGACGCGCTCTCCCCCAGCCACCTGGAATGCGGCCACCTCGAGACATGGCTCGTCCGCCTTCGTCCAGCGAAACCGGACATTCTCCAGGAGGACGGCGGACTCCTGCCCGCCCGGGACCCGGGCGTCGGTCACAACGGCAGCATGCTTCCCGACCTGTCCAGCCGGACCGAACCCTGCCCGCGCGGGCTTGCGGTCTCGGCCCGGATCGCACGAATCCGCGGAAAGGCCTCGATCAGACCGACACCGACCGCATCGAGTGCCGAGGGCGACGTGCACGAGAGCTCATAGGCCACATACATGTCGGCATGCGCATCATCATGATCGCCGTCGTGGTCGTGGTCGTGGTCGTCGTGATCGCCCGCGGTCTGCGGATACGGGGACTCGAGCTGGACCTCGCGAACGACGCAGGCCGCCGCCGCCGGCAAGGAAAACAGGCCGTCGAAGTCCTTCAGGCGCTGCTCGACGGCGGCCAGCGCGGAACGCTGCTCGGGTGTGGTCGGCGCATGCTCGAAACCTACGAGGCTTTCGAGCGGACTGTCGAATTCGATCAGCAGGACTGTTCCATCGACCGCGATGCGCAGGTCGGCGACTCCATGTTCGTGCGCGGCAGGCTGCCCGACGGCGGACGATGCGAACATCAGGGCCACGCCGGCCGCAACGGCCTTACCGATGACGTGATGAACGACAGAGCCGCGGATGCGGCCGGACTTCGGCTTGTCGTGCATTGCTGACTCCGTTGCGGCGCGCACTCCCGAAAACCCGCGGGCGATACTGCGGATGCGGGCTCGATAATGGATGGAGCGAATGCTACAATGTTGCATCTTTGAATACAACAATGTTGCACGATTGAATACGCCTCCGCTCATTCATCGAGTTCGCGGCGATGAACGCTTCGGCACCCGGCAACCGATTCCTGACAACACCCGTCTGACATGAACCCGCCCGGACCTCGACCTTCCGCATATCACCACCACGCCGGGCATGCGCCGCACCTCCCTGCGCCTTCATCGGCACTGACCGTCGGAATTGTTCCCAGACTTCTCGTGGCAGCCGTTGCTACGGCAGGCCTGTGGCTTTTCGTCGTGTGGGCGATCGCATGAATCCGCGTGCCCCCGTGCCGGCGATACGCTTTGCCAACCTGACCCTCGGGTACGACCGCCATCCGGCAGTCCATCACCTCGGATGCGAGATCGCGCGGGGTGCGCTGGTCGCGGTCGTCGGTCCGAACGGCGCCGGAAAATCGACCCTGCTCAAGGGGCTCGCCGGAGAGATTCTTCCGCTGCAAGGCAGCTTCCACCTCGACGTCGATCGTGCGCACATTGCCTACCTCCCGCAGATCAGTCAACTCGACAGCAGCTTCCCGGTAAGCGTGTTCGACATGGTGGCAATGGGCTTGTGGCGCAGCGTCGGTGGATTCGGCGGATTGGGCCGTGCCGACAGGATTCGGGTACGCGAGACACTGCGGCGGGTGGGACTTGCGGGCCTCGAGAACCGACCGATCGGGACGCTCTCCGGGGGGCAGTTGCAGCGGGCCCGATTTGCGCGCCTGATGCTGCAGGACTGCGATCTGCTGCTGCTCGACGAACCGTTCAATGCGATCGACACGCGCACCACGGACGATCTGATGGCGCTGATGCTCGACTGGCATGCGGAAGGCCGGACCATTCTTGCCGTGCTGCACGATCTCGAGCGGGTACGCCGATACTTTCCGGAGTGCCTGCTCCTCGCGCGCGAGGCCATCGGTCTCGGTCCGACTCGCGAGATCCTCACCGCCGAGCACCTCGCCCGCGCGGCGGCGCTCGCAGAGCGCTTCGATGAGCACGCCCCGGTCTGCCAGCGCCATCCCGAAGGGGAAGCCGCTTGATCTCGAACGACCTGATCGGTCCCTTTCTCGAATTCGAGTTCATGCGCCGCGCACTCGCGGGCTGTCTCGCCCTCGCGCTCGGAGCCACCCCGGTGGGATTGTTCCTGCTGCTGCGACGCATGAGCCTGATGGGCGACGCGATGTCGCACGCCATCCTGCCGGGCGCGGCGCTCGGTTATCTGGCATTCGGACTGTCGCTGGGCGCAATGACGGTCGGCGGGATCGTCGCCGGAGTGGTGGTCGCGCTGGCCGCGGGCCTGGTCGCTCGTTCCTCGATCCTCAAGGAGGACGCGAGCCTTGCGGCCTTCTACCTGATGTCGCTCGCCGCCGGCGTACTGCTCGTGTCGCTGCGCGGGCGCAATCTTGACCTTCTGCACGTGCTTTTCGGCTCGGTACTCGCGCTCGACGACGCGTCGCTGCTCCTGATCGCCGCCATCACGACCGTGACGCTGTTTGCGCTGGCGTTGCTGTTCCGACCGCTCGTGCTCGAGTGCTTCGATCCCTCGTTCCTGCGCGGGGTCAGCAGCCTGAGTCCGGTCGCCCACTACGGTTTTCTGGTCCTCGTGGTTCTCAACCTGGTGAGCGGCTTCCATGCGTTGGGAACCTTGATGGCGGTCGGCATAATGATCCTGCCTGCTGCCGCAGCGCGACTCTGGGCGCGCGGATTGGCGGCCATGTTCGCGCTGTCGGTGGCGATTGCGCTGGCAAGCGGGGTGGTCGGCCTGCTGACGTCCTTCCACGGCGACGTGCCGGCCGGTCCGGCGATCGTGCTCGCCGCCGGGACCGCCTATCTTGCATCACTGATCCTGGCGCCGGGCGGTCTGATCGGACCACGGCTGTTCCGGCGCCCTCACCTCGAATCCTGATCCCGCTGCTGCTGAACCCGGAACCGATGACATGCATTCGCTGATCAAGCCCACCCTGGGGAGTCTGCTTCTCGCAATCGCGCTGGTTGCCACCCCGCTGCATGCAGGCCAGGTCGAAGTCGTCACCAGCTTCAGTATCCTCGCCGACCTTGCACGACAGGTCGGCGGCGACAGGGTGAATGTGACATCCCTCGTCGCACCCGAAGAAGATGCGCACGGCTATCAACCGCGCCCTTCCGACGCGCGCCTGGTGAGGGATGCGCGACTCGTGCTCGCCAACGGGCTCGGCTTCGACACCTGGCTGAAGCGCCTCGCAAAATCGGCGGGGCACGCGGGTGCCGTAGTCATTGCCAGCGACGGCATGGAGGCACTTGCCGACCAGGGTACCCCTGCGCACCGTGATCACGCTCATGGCCCCGTCGACCCCCATGCATGGCAGAACGTCGCCAGCGCCCGGATCTATGTGGACAACATCGCCACTGCGCTTGCACGCGTCGACCCGGACGGCACGGCTGTGTACCGTGAAAACGCCGCGCATTACGCGGCGAAACTGCAACAGCTCGACGACGAGATTCGCAGCACGCTGTCGGTTGTGCCCGTTTCAAGGCGCAAGCTGATCACGTCCCACGATGCGTTCGGCTATTTCGGCAAGGCTTACGGCTTGCGGGTGATCGCGGCCGCGGGTGTCAGCTCCGAATCAGAGCCTTCCGCCGCGGGCATCGCACGTCTGATCCGGCAATTGCGCCGCGAGAACGTGCCGGTCGTCTTCGTCGAGAACATCAGCGATCCGCGCCTGATCGAACGGATAGCCGGTGAAGGCGGCGCTCGGGTGGGAGGAAAGCTGTACTCGGACGCACTGTCAGGCCACGATGGCCCTGCGCCCACCTACATCGACATGATGCGCTCCAACCTCGACACCATGATGAAGGGCCTGATGCCCGAGGAAGGCTGAATCCGGAAACTGCGCCTTGGTGAGCGCATGGCGACCTGCGCACTCGGCTCGAGGACGGAACCTGCGCCCGATCCGAAGTCACCCGAACAGGGTATGCAGCATCTTCGCACACAGCAGCATCAGGACCACCGCAAAGACGCGCTTGAGAGTGGCGACCGGCAGACGATGCGCCAGTTTCGCCCCCATCGGGGCCGTGTACATGCTCGCGATGCTCATCAGGACCAGCGCCGGCAGGTAGATGAAACCAAGGCTTAACGCGGGCATGCCCGCGCTGCCCCACCCATTCACGAGATAGCCGAAGGTCCCTGCGAGAGCGATCGGCAGCCCGATCGCGGCGGATGTGCCGATCGCGTGGTGCACCTTGACATTGCACCAGGTCATGAACGGTACCGACAGTGCGCCGCCTCCGATCGCCACCAGCGCGGAAACACCCCCTATGCCCGCCCCGACTGCGCTCATGCCCATTGGGCCGGGAAGCTCGCGCGTGGGTTTGGGCTTTATGTTCACGAGCATCTGCAGGGATACGTAGGCCATGAAGAGCACGAAGAAGACGGCAAGTGGCTCGGATGCCACGCGGGACGCTATGAAAGTTGCGCCGAACGTTCCGAACAGGACGCCCGGCGTGATCAGGCGCACGACGTCCCAGCGCACCGCGCCGTGACGATGATGCGCGCGCAGGCTTGCCAGGGAGGTGAGCACGATCGCTGCCATCGAGGTTCCCAGCGCTAGATGCACGACCGTGTCGACCGGGAAGCCCTGCGCGACGAACAGGGTGGTCAGTATCGGCACCATGATGCCGCCGCCTCCCACGCCGAAAAGTCCGGCGAAGAAACCGACGATACCACCCAGGGCCAGGTAGCTCAGCCACCACAGGTCAAACATCATCCGTCAATCCCAGCAGGTTTCGCGTTATGAATGCCCATTCGGCAGGCTCCACCGGGGTGATCGAGAGACGATTGCCGCGCGCCAGCACGCGCATTTCCGCAAGCTCCGGAGCCGCACGCAGTTCCGCCAGCGGAACAAGACGGGTCTTGCGCACCAGTTGCACGTCGACGTTCAACCAGCGCGGCTCTTCGGGTCGAGAGCGGGCATCGAAGTAGCGGCTTGCGGGATCGAACTGGGTGGCATCCGGATAGGCATCGCTCGCGACCCGCGCGATGCCCGCGATGCCGGGCTCCGGACAGCTCGAATGATAGAAGAAAACCGGATCGCCGACACGCATCCGGTCGCGCATGAAGTTGCGCGCCTGATAGTTGCGCACGCCGTACCAGGCAACCGTCTGCCCGGGCATCGCCGCCAGGTCGTCGACCGAACAATCGTCCGGCTCGGATTTCATCAGCCAGTAGCGCATCGTACCCCCGAAAAATTGATCCATAATCCCGTGTGCGTGTTACAGTCCGTAACACTCCTCAAGCCATGCCAGCGGGCCGCTATTGGACAAGATTCTGATCCTGTTCCTTTTCGGCGTACTACTGTTTGCTTCACCACTGGTCGGGTGGTGGGCATCCGGTGCATTTCCGTGGTTCATGCCCTACATGTTGTGGGGACTCGTGATCGTGCTCATCGCCCTCGTTCAGCACCATGATCACTGAGATCGGTATCCTCTACGCGGTCGGCGTCGCGTATCTCGGCCTCTTGTTCTTCATCGCCCACGCCACGGAAAATCGCTGGCTCCCCGACGCACTGATACACCATCCCCTGGTCTACGCGCTTGGCCTCGGTGTCTATGCCACCTCCTGGAGCTACTACGGCAGCGTCGGCTTCGCCCAGACGCAAGGTTACAATTTTCTCACCATTTACCTCGGCGTGACGCTCGCCTTCGTCCTCACCCCGATCCTGCTCGCACCCCTGCTGCGGCTGGTGCGGGATCACCAGCTCACTTCACTCGCCGATCTGTTCGCATTCCGCTACCCCAGCCCGTGGACGGGCGCGCTCGTGACGCTGTTCATGCTTGCCGGCGTCCTGCCGTATATTGCCCTGCAGATCAAGGCCGTGACCGAATCCGTCGCGGTCATCACCCAGGAGGCGCCGCCCCACCTGCTCGCGCTGGCTTTCTGCGGCACCCTCAGCCTGTTCGCGATCCTGTTCGGCGCGCGCCACATTACGCCCCGGGAAAAACATGAAGGACTGGTGGTCGCGATCGCTTTCGAGTCTGCGGTGAAGCTGCTCGCCCTGCTCACCGTGGGTGCATTCGCTTTGTTCGGCGTGTTCGGCGGTCCGGGCGGCCTGGATCACTGGCTGGCGGAGCACCCGCAGGCCCTCGAGGCGCTGTACGCACCGGTGCGGGAAGGCCCGTGGTTTACCTTCATCGTGCTCGCATTCGCGGCCGGGTTCCTGCTTCCCCGACAGTTCCACATGATTTTCGTCGAGAACATGGAACCTCGCGCGCTCAGGACCGCAGCGTGGGCCTTCCCGCTGTTCCTGCTGCTGCTCAACCTGCCGATCCCGCTGATATTGTGGGCGGCGGCGGCAACCAATCTGAGCACACCCGCCGACTATTTCGTGCTGGGACTCGCAGTCGAGCGCGGGGGCGGCTGGCTCGCGCTGACGACCTTCGTGGGCGGCGTCTCCGCCGCGAGTGCGATGATGATCGTGACCACGCTCGCGCTCGCGAGCATGTGCCTGAACCACCTGATCCTCCCGGCCCGATACCAGCAACAGGGGTTTCCACGCAAGAACCTTTATGCCTGGCTGTTGTGGGGGCGGCGCATCCTGATCGTGATCATCATCGGTCTGGGATATGGCTTCTATCTGCTGCTGCAGGTGCACCAGGGCCTGGTCCAGATCGGCCTGATCTCATTTGTCGCGGTGGCGCAATTTCTGCCTGGTCTGGCCGGGATGCTGCTGTGGCCGCGGGCGACCCGGGTCGGCTTCGTCGCTGGCCTGACGGGAGGCATCCTGGTGTGGGTGTTCTCCCTGATCGTGCCGCTGATGTACCAGTCGGGACTGCCGGTCACGGATTTCAATCTTCAGCACTGGTTCGGCGCCGCGAACGAAGATCGATGGGCATTCTCCACATTCTGGTCCCTGACCGTGAATGGCCTGCTGTTCGTCGCCGGATCCCTGTTGAGCCGGCCTTCACCCGCGGAGGAGGAAGCCGTCCAGGCCACGGGGCGGCGCGACCCCATGGATATCCCGCCCAGGGTACTTGAAGCGCGGACCGTGGATGAGTTCCAGGAACGCCTGTCACAGGCGGTGGGACCCCAGACGGCCGCCCTCGAGCTGGGGCGTGCGCTGGCCGATCTGGGGATGAACCGGGACGAGACCCGCCCGGGTGACCTGGGCCGTTTGCGGGAGCGGCTGGAACGCAATCTCTCCGGTCTGATCGGTCCCGTGCTGTCGCGCATGATCGTGGACAACCGGTTGCGGGTGGCGCCGCACGCACGCATGGCGCTTGCCGACAGCCTGCGCTTCGTCGAAGCGCAGCTGGAGCGATCTCACGGCCGCTTCGAGGGTCTGGCCGCGGAACTCGACACGCTGCGCCGCTACCACCGTCAGGTGCTCCAGGAGCTGCCGCTCGGCGTGTGCTCGCTTACCCCCGACAGCGAAGTCCTGATCTGGAACACCGCCATGTCCCGCATCTCCGGCATCACGTGCGAGGATGCCGTCGGCTGCACCCTTCGCCAGCTCGATGCACCATGGGAAGGGGTGCTGCGGGCCTTCATCGACGGAGAGGAGAACCATCTTTACAAGCTGCAGTGCAGCGTCATGGGGCGGAACCGCTGGATAAACCTGCACAAGTCGGCAATCGAGGCTTCGAGCGCCGGTTCCGTGCCTACTGCAGCGAAAACCTACGGGACCGTAGTGCTGGTCGAGGACCTGACCGAACTGCACATGCTCGAAAGCGAGGTGGCGCACAACGACAGACTCGCTTCGATCGGGCGCCTCGCGGCCGGCGTCGCACACGAAATCGGCAATCCGCTGACCGGCATTGCCTCGCTGGCACAGAATCTTCGTTTCGAGACCGACCGCGACGAGCAGGAGCTCGCGATTGGACAGATCCTGCAGCAGACGCGGCGCATCAACAATATCGTCCAGTCGCTCATCACCTTCAGTCACGCCGGAGAGGACCTGGCACCCATGCGCGAACCCGTGCGTCTGCGCGAGTGCGTGGAGGAAGCCATACACCTGGTGCAGCTGGCGGACGCGGCACGCCGGGTGCGCTGTGTCAATGCCGTATCCGATGACCTTACGGCCCGCGGCAATCACCAGCGCCTGCTGCAGGTCTTCGTCAACCTGCTCAACAACGCGATGCAGGCTTCCGCGGCAGGCGACCGGATCGTGGTGCGCGGCCGCAGCGACAATGGCGCCGCGGAGGTGACGGTGGAGGACGAGGGCGAAGGCATTGCCGCTCCGATTCTGGACCGCATCTTCGAACCCTTCTTCACCACCAAGCCCGTCGGTGAGGGCACCGGCCTCGGCTTGTCCGTGGTGTACAGCATCATCGAGGACCACGGCGGCCAGGTCCACGCGGAGAACCGGACGCCCCGCGGCACCCGGTTCACCGTGCGCCTGCCCGTCGAAGAACAGGAGAGCATCGAATGAAGCGTATACTGGTCGTGGATGACGAATCGGTCATCCGTCACGCCCTGCAACGCCTGCTGGAACGCGAGGGCTACCGAGTGGCCGAGGCAACGAGTCTTGCCGAGGCGCGCAGCATGTGCACCACTCAGCCCTTCGAACTCGCCATCTGTGATCTGCGCCTGCCCGACGGCGAGGGCATCGACCTCGCGGCCGCATGCCCCGGCACCCCGGTGCTCATCATGACCAGCTATGCGAGCGTGCGCTCCGCGGTCGAGGCGATGAAGACGGGCGCGGTCGATTACATCGCCAAGCCCTTCGACCACGACGAGATGCTTCTGATCGTCGCGCGCATCCTGAAGCAACGCGGACTCGAGCGCGAGAACGAGACGCTGCGCCGCGATCTGGCGCACGTGTACCCGCTGGGGGGCATGGTCGGCCGCTCTCCCGTGATGGCGAAAGTCTGCGACACGGTGCAGAAGGTCGCCCCGACCGATACCACCGTCCTGATCCGCGGGGAATCGGGCACGGGCAAGGAACTGGTCGCACGCGCAATCCACGCCAAGAGTCCGCGCGCGGCCGTCCCGCTGGTGTCGGTCAATTGCGCGAGCATCCCCGAGGGCCTGCTCGAATCGGAGCTGTTCGGGCACGAGAAAGGGGCCTTCACCGGGGCCGCGACGAGTCACCAGGGACTGATCGAGGCCGCGGACGGCGGGACCTTGTTTCTCGACGAAATCGGCGAACTTACGGCCGCCGCGCAGTCACGCCTGTTGCGGGTCCTTCAGGACGGGGAGATCCGCCGTGTCGGAGCCACGGCTAGCCGCACCGTGGATGTACGACTCGTGGCGGCGACCCACCGGGATCTCGAGCAAATGGTCCGCGACGGCGTATTTCGCGAGGACTTGTACTACCGCCTCGAGGTCATGGAGATCCACCTCCCCCCGTTGCGCGACCGCGGTGAAGACATCCCCCTGCTGGCCGAATTTCTGCTGGAGAAGGCCTGCGCGCGCATGAAACGGCCACAGCTAAGCTTCACCCGGGATGCAATGGTCGCCCTTCAGCATCACCGCTGGCCCGGCAATGTGCGGGAGCTCAAGAATGCGATCGAGCGCGCCGTCATCCTCGCCGAGGACAGCATCACGCCAGAACTGCTCGCGCTCCATGCGGCCCGCCGGACCTCCCAGGGGAACGACGACATGAGCCTCGACGACTATTTCCGGCGTTACGTGTTCGAGCACCAGGACAGCATGACCGAAACCGAACTCGCGCGGCGTCTCGGAATGAGCCGCAAGGCCTTGTGGGAGCGGCGTTCGCGCATGGGCATCCCGCGCCCGCGGAGCAATGCCGGCCACGGCTGAGGGGCAATGGATGCTGCGCCGCGTCACGTTACTGTGCGTAACACTTGTTACCCGAGGTAACAGATGCGCATCCGCATCACGCACCTAACGCGTTGTTTCAAATAACAAACCCTATTGGCACAACCCTTGCTGTTGAAAACATGCGCCACCGCATAAGAGCGTTTCATTCCAAAGGAGGAACATCCGTGACTGACGCAACCACATTGACCGCAGAAAACCGTGTGCTGCACTGGCAGCGCACGCGGAATCTGACGATCACGCACCTGATCGTCTGGTTCTTCTTCGCCTACTTCGTGCACTTATTCGCATTTCAGTTGAACAGCATCAGCTTCTTCGGCTGGCCATTGGGCTACTACATGTCGGCACAGGGTTCACTGATCGCCTTCGTGGTCCAGCTATTCCTGTTCAACAGGCAACAGCACGCCATTGACGTCGAGTTCGGCGTGGCCGAAGACGAAGCGTAAGGGGGAGACGACATGGGCATGCAATGGGAAGGGAAGTCGTTCATCGACAATCTCCCGAAAATCTACGGTGTGTATACCGGCGGCTTTCTCGCGTTCTTCGCGCTGATGGCGGTCTTCGAGACGATGGGCATGAGTGCCGACGTGATCGGCATCCTGTTCGTCGCGTTCACGATCGTGATCTATGCCTTCATCGGCATTCTGTCGCGAACGATGGCGGTCGAGGCCTACTACGTCGCCGGGCGAAGCGTACCGCCGGTATTCAACGGCATGGCTACAGCCGCCGACTGGATGTCGGGCGCGTCCTTCGTCGCGATGGCAGGCGGCATCTTCATGGCCGGTCACGGCTACATGGCCTTCGTGGTGGGCTGGACCGGCGGCTACATCCTGGTTGCGACGCTGATGGCGCCGTACCTGCGCAAGTTCGGCTGCTATACCGTTCCGGACTTCATCGGCACGCGCTACGGCGGCAAGCTCTCGCGCTTCTGCGCGATCGTGGTGCTGGTGGTGGCGTCCTTCACCTACGTGACGGCGCAGATCACCGCGACCGGGACGATCGCGGCGCGCGCGCTCCAGATCCCGTTCGAGTTCGGGGTGTGGTTCGGCCTCGCAGGCATCCTGGTGTGCTCGATGCTCGGCGGCATGCGCGCGGTGACCTGGACCCAGGTGGCGCAATACATCGTGCTCATCATCGCCTACCTGATCCCGATCTTCTGGATGTCGATCTCGCAGGGCTTCGGCTGGTTGCCGCAGTTCATGTACGGACCGGCGGTTGCGCGCATCATGGAGCTCGAGCCCGTCCTCGGCATCGGCACCCTGGCGGCCGAGCGCTCCGGAGGCCTGTCGACGCTCTCCGTGCTGCATGCGACGCCGAGAGAAGGCGCGATGGCGGCATGGCAGTTCGTGACCCTGGTCGCGTGCATGATGATCGGCACCGCCTCCCTGCCGCACATCCTGATGCGCTACTTCACCACCCCCTCGGTGCGTGACGCGCGCACCTCGGTGGCATGGTCGCTGTTCTTCATCTTCCTGCTGTACTTCTCGTCGCCCGCGCTGGCGACGTTCAGCAAGCTGCAGATGATCGACCCGAACCTGGCGACGTCCATCATCGGCAAGCCGATCGAGGAAGTGATGGCGCTCGAGTGGATCCAGAAATGGGGCGCGATCGGACTGCTCGCGATCACGGACGCCAACGCCGACGGGATACTGCAGATCAACGAGTTCTTCCTCAACCCGGACATCATCGTTCTGGCAACGCCGGAAATGGCCGGCCTGCCGTATGTGATCTCGGGCCTGGTCGCCGCCGGCGGCATGGCTGCGGCGATGTCCACCGCTGACGGACTGCTGCTTGCGATGGCCAACGCCCTGTCGCACGATCTGTACTACAAGATCATCGATCCGAAGGCCGAGACCAAGAAGCGTCTGCTCACTGCCCGTATCCTGCTGGTCGTCATCGGTGCTGCCGGCGCGCTCGTCGCCAGTATGAAGCTCACCGGGATTCTCGGTGCGGTCGCGTGGGCATTCTGCTTCGCGATGTCCGGCCTGTTCTTCCCGCTGGTGCTGGGTGTGTGGTGGAAACGCGCCAACCGCGCGGGCGCGATCGCCGGGATGGTGTTCGGTCTGGGCGCGGGCTGGTGGTATCTGCTCGCCGTGCGCAACCCGAACGAGTGGTATGGCATCGCGGAGCCGTGGCTGGGCATGAACGACCTGCGCTTCGGCATCGTCGGCGTGGTCGCGAGTCTGGTCGCGATGATCGTCGTGAGCCTGCTCACAACGGCGCCGGACGAGGAAACCCAGCGCATGGTGGACGAAGTTCGGATCCCGAGGGGAGAAACCATCATCGCGACGACGAGGTGACGCGGTACCGAGTGCGTCGCTAGGCGAACGCACGCAGGCCGGGGCGAGGCGACTCGCCCCGGCTTTTTCCTTTGGCTGAACCGCAGACCGGGGCGGTGTAGCAGCAATTTCTGAGATACTCCAAGGGACCCGGTCGGGCGTCCGCTCGCCGGCACCGCCCGCGGTACTGCACTACACAGCCCGTCGGAGGAGATCGGCGTCATCGGCTGCAGGGACGTGCGCCGTGCCGAGAAACCCCGATGATCGAATGAACTTGTCGCATTGGGTGGTAAGGAAATGATGATAGAGGACGTTCCCGCATGGGCGGTCGTGATTGACTATGCGTTGGGGGTGGTCATGTGGACCCTTATCGGCCGCTTTGGCATGCGCCTTTTCCTGCCCGAGGAAAGCAAGTTTTTCTTCAGTCGCTTTTTCATCAGGGTGACAAATCCGCTGATCCGACTGTTCGCGCCGATTACGCCCGCATTCCTGATTCCGGCGATGGTTCCGCTTTACGTCGCATGGTTCTTTTTCATGTTCCGCTTCTACGTGATGCCGTGGATGCTCGGATACTCGGTCATGGGCATGCTGTCGTTCCCGCTCGAAGGGGAGATCGCGCGAGGCATATACCATCTGGGCAGGATGATCACGAACTAGCGGCAGGCCCCGACTTCACAGCCATCCGTGTGCCACCGAGCGAAGTGATGCCGGCCCATGCGCCACCCCCCGCCTACACGCCGCTGATCGCGTTGCCGGTACTGGTCGTCGATCTGGAAACGACCGGACTGGACGTGCGCAATGATCGCGTGGTGCAGATCGGCGCAATCGCGATGGTGGGTGCAGCGGAGCAGGAAACACCCCGGCTCGACCGGATCATCGATCCCGGGGTGACGATCCCGCCGCGGGTCACGCGCGTGCATGGCCTGGACGATGCAAGCGTGGCTGGGGCTCCGCGCTTTTCCGACGTGGCTCCCAGCCTGCTGGAAATGCTCCACGCGCGCTGTGCCGTAGGTCATCACGTCGGATTCGATCTCGCGTTGTTGCGCCACGAGGCGGCACGCGCGGGCCTGCCCTGGCAAGACGTGCCGATGCTCGATATCGCCCAGCTTGCCGCCGCTCTGGATCCGACCCTGCGCGATCTCGAGCTGGAGTCCGTCCTTGCAACCCTCGGAATACGGGTCGAGGGAAGGCACAGTGCAATGGGCGACTGCCGTGCCACGGCCCAGGCGTGGATCCGGCTCCAGGGGATGCTGCGCGGCAAGGGCATTCGCACGCTCGGCGAAGCGCAGGCTTTCAGCGCGCGCCGCGGTGACATCGCGCGCAACGAGGCAGAAGCCGGCTGGGCCACAACGCTCCACGCAGGCGCACACACCCCTTCGTTGCCGGCGGGCGCCGAGCACCGTATCGACCGCTATGCGTTCGAGCGCCGGCTGTCGGATCTGATGCGCACACCCGCGCTCACGATCCATCCCGGTGCGAGCCTGCGCGACGCAGCCCGAACCATGATCGATCAGCGCATCGGCGCACTGCTCGTCGGTGAGGCCGCCCTTCCCCCGATCGGCATCCTCACGGAACGCGACCTGCTGCGCATCGTCGCCCAGGATTCGAGCGAGGCCGGCGCAACGCCCGTGACTGCAGCGATGAGTGCCCCGGTCGCGACAATGCACGCGGAAGAACTTCTTTATCGCGCGCTCGCCCGCATGGACCGACTGGGAATTCGCCACCTTTGCGTCGTGGACCGTACCGGTGCGGCCCTTGGAGTGGTGTCGCAGCGTGATCTGCTGCAACATCGCGCACGCGGCGCCGATATGCTGAGCGACGAATTGGGGGTGGCTCACGATGCACCGACCCTTGCTGCCGCCTATGCCCGACTCCCGGCGATCGCATCGCGCCTCGTCTCCGAGGGGCTCGACGGGCCGGGCATTGCGCACATCGTCGCGACCGAACTACGCGCACTCATGGCAAGAGTTGCCGAACTCGCCGCCACCCGCCTACGGGCGCAAGGTCGCGGTCCTGCACCGGCCCCGTGGTGCCTGCTCGTTCTCGGCTCAGGCGGGCGCAGCGAGAGCCTGCTCGCCGCAGACCAGGACAATGCCCTGATCCATGCAGGAAAGACTTCAGACGACGCCTGGTTCTCGGAGTTCGGTACCGTCATCGCCGAATTGCTCGACGCGGCCGGCGTGCGGTACTGCCCCGGCGGGGTCATGATTTCGAATCCGGAATGGCGCGGAACGGTGGAGCAATGGTCGCTACGTATCGACAATTGGCTGAATCGACCGCGGCTGCGGGACCTTCTGAAGATGGATATCTTCTTCGACTTCACACCGGTGGCCGGAGATGCCGAGCTCGCGCGCGTGCTGCAATCGGACGCGATTCGCATGGCGTCGGCCACCCCCGGGTTCATCGGTGCAATGGCCGCGTCGGCGACGTCCTTCGCACCGAGGTTCAACATGTTCGGCCGGCTCGTCACGACCGACGGTCGAGCCGACCTGAAGCGCGACGGATTGCTGTCCCTCGTGAAAGTGGCCCGGACGCTCGCCCTGCGCTCCGGGTCGCATGCACGCTCGACACCCCAACGCCTGCGCGATGCGCAGGCCGCTGGCCGTCTGCCCGAAGGTGATGCGACCACGCTGATCGAGTTGCACGTCCAGCTTCTGACGCGGATCGTGGATCAGCAAGTAGCCGACCTGCGGGACGGAATACCGCCTTCGGGACGCGTCATTCTCAGATCCATCGACAGGAGGCAGCGCACCCGACTGATGCGCGGGCTGCAAACCCTGGACGCCGTCACCAGGGATCTTCGGGCCGCCGTTTCCGGCTAGAAGCTGCGGGAGCCGGGGCGCATTCCCCGAGATTCAGGCGGGCAGCGTCAAGTCCGAACGGCTGTCGCCCCAGCTCGATCGTCCGCGCCCAGAACCGCATCCGCGTCCAGGCATTGGCGTAAGTCGCGGCGCGTTTCCTGCCAGCGGAAGCGAATCGAGTTCTTGACGATGTCCTCGTCGAGCTGTTTGAGCTCGTCGATGACCGGAGCCCACTTCACCAGCGCGACCGGACTCTCGGAGAACGCCCACTCGTCATCCTCGACGGCAGCCCAGTCGCAGCCGGCGAGCCTTTCCCTGACGCGCTGCGCATCCGCCGGGAATTCGGCACCGGCCTCGGCCGGGCTTCCTGTCTCGTCAAGAATCCGGGCAACCAGCCGCTGCATCAGTTCGCCGACCTCGGCGGTGGACGCACCGGAGTTGCGCTTCAGCAGCCCCCCCGCATAGACCGCGATGTCGGACAGACATGCCAGCCAGACGTGCCACTTCGCGATATTGATTCCATCGACGAAGGGATCATCATCGAACAGCTCCGGATAGCGCATTCCGGCGCGCGTTCGCAGGTAACCGTACAGCGATGTCTGAGCGACGAAGCTCGCACGCGTCTGCAGGAACTGGCCAAGCTTGGTGTGATCGGTGATCGGTTCGAGGCGTCGCCGCGAACGTCCCAATCCTACGTAATCGGCCAGGGTCCGCAACAGGTCTGCGGGATGAAGGGAGCGGAGGGAACGGAGGGAAAAGTCGAATCGACGTCCGGCATCCGAGCCCGGACGTCGAACCACCTTGCGCATTCCGTGTTTTGACTGTGCGGGCACTTTTCGATCGTGATCCTTGATGGGCGTGTGCCGATGATTATAGGGTGCGCGGCGACGTCTGGTGCATTTTTCGCCGTTCCGGGGCGCCACCTGAACGGGGTTCTGACACGAACCCGGCGGAGCGTTACCTTTCGTATCACATGCTACTTCGGGTAACAGCACGGTGGATCGACGCGTCGCCTCAAGTACTTGTCTGGAAACGATTTGCGTGTCGGCATGTCGCTTGCTTTACAAGCGCATCCAGGCGATTTCCCCGACCTCATGCACGCACCGACACCCACACGCCACTCCGACGAACAGCCGCCGCCGGTACTCGCTTCCCTGATCAGTTTCCTGCGGCCGCACTTTCCGTTTTCCGGGATGGATCCGGCGCATCTGCAGTTTCTCGCGAAACGCCTGCGCATAAGCTACTACCCGCGCGGAACACAGATCAGCGGTTCGGACGAGGACGTCACGGAGAGCCTGCACATCGTCAAGCACGGCAGGGTCGCCGTATCTTCCAGCATGTCCGGGATCGCATCGGGAAGGCGGGAGTATGGCCCCGGCGACTGCTTCGTAACCCGGCCTGCTGCGCCATCCGGATCGAGACATTCGCATTATCGAACGCTGGAGGACACCTTCTGTCTCGAACTCGAGCGCGAGGGCATGAAGAAGCTCATGAAAACCTCGGCCGCATTCCGGGATTTCTACCGCCGCCTTTGTCCGGACGATGATGACGGGACCCCGGAACTGGACGGATCGGGACATTGACGTTGCCGGGAGTGTCTGTGCACCGGCGACGGACAGGAACCGCATCTGTGGGCACCCCGGCACCTCGCGCGCCGCGGAAAGTCGCGCTTCGTTCCAATCGGGACAGACCGCCCCGCTCGAGCGACGTTCATAAAAAAGCGAGGCGCGAGTACAAGACCCGCGCCTCGCTTCTTTTGGTCCCCCGCCTGTGCCGTTTCCGCCGGGCATCCTGAACCTGCGGTTCAGGGTGGTCGCTCTCCTTCCGCATCAGGCTCACCCGGCTAGGGGCGTGCACACCAGCGGTTCTAAGGGTCCGCAACCATGTCTCTCGACATTGGTCCAAGGAATCTACGACTTCGACGAACACTGCAGGGGATTGACCCTTGCACCATCCCGGCGTCGACCGCCCCCGCAACTGCTGTCAGAACAGCTTTTCCTGCTGGGCCAGCACCCCGTCGAGGCGTGCGTTCATGAATCCGATTCTACGCTTCAGCGCCGGCATGTCAAACCCGCCGGAGCGCTGAAATTGCAGAAACTCGTGGGTGATGTTGAGTGCGGTCATGACCGCGAGCTTCTCGCCCGATGCGCTGGTCCGTGCCGCCAGATCGCGCAGTTTGTCATCAAGGTATTCGACCGCTTCGAGCAGCCCGTCCCGGTCCTCCGGCTTGCAGGCGACGCGGTATTCCTTGCCGAACAACCTGATGTCGAGCATATCGTTGTTCACGTCAGGTCTCCGGAATTCGCTCGAGCAGGGCCTCGAGTTTCTCGGTGGCCATCCTCACCTTCCGTGCGAGTTGGCGGTTCTCCGCTTCGAGCGCGGCAATGCGCATGCGCAACTCGCGCGCCTCCGCCTTGCCTGCCTCGTACAGACCGATCAACTGTTCGAGCTGACTCTCGAGCTGAGATAGTTCGCTGTCCATGTGCGCGATACTAGTTGGCGGTCGACCGACGGTCAAGAATACGCTCGGCCTTCAGCGCCGCAGCTGATCGACATCGCGCACCGCCCCGGTGTCGGCACTGGTGGTCAGGGCAGCATAGGCCTGCAGCGCCGCAGACACGACCCGGTCACGCGAGACCGGTTTCCAGGCTCCGGCGCCCTTGCGCTCCATCGCCGCACGACGTGCCGCAAGCTCGTCGCCGGAGATCGCCAGATGAATGCGCCGGGCCGGGATGTCGATCTCGATCGCATCGCCCTCCTCGATCAACGCAATCGCACCACCGCACGCCGCTTCCGGGGATGCGTGACCGATCGAGAGGCCGGACGTGCCACCCGAGAATCGACCGTCGGTGAGCAGCGCACATTCCTTGCCCAGTCCCTTGGACTTCAGATAACTGGTCGGATAGAGCATTTCCTGCATGCCGGGGCCGCCCTTCGGACCCTCGTAGCGGATCACCACGACATCTCCCGCCACGATGCGATCGGCGAGGATAGCGGCGACCGCATCCTCCTGACTTTCGAACACGCGTGCCCGCCCGCTGAAGGTCCAGATCGATTCGTCGACACCGGCGGTCTTGACGATGCAGCCCTTCTCGGCGACGTTCCCGTAGAGAACCGCCAGGCCACCATCCTGGGTGAACGCATTGGCCCGGTCGCGAATCACACCTCTGGTCCGATCCATGTCGAGTTCGTTCCAGCGCCGGTCCTGCGAGAATGCCTGCTGCGTCGGCACCCCCCCCGGTGCGGCACGAAAGAAGTCGAACACCGACGTGTCATGGGCCTGCATCACGTCCCATCGGCGCAGGGACTCGGCCATGGTCTTGCTGTGCACCGTGGGTACATCGGTGTGAAGCAGGCCGGCGCGGTCAAGTTCGCCGAGGATGCCCATGACGCCACCGGCACGATGCACATCCTCGACATGGACGTCGGGCACCGCTGGAGCGACCTTGCACAGGCACGGGATCCGGCGCGAAATGCGGTCGATGTCCTTCATCGTGAAATCGACGCCGGCCTCGCGTGCCGCCGCCAGCAGATGCAGCACCGTATTGGTCGACCCCCCCATCGCCACATCGAGCGTCATCGCGTTCTCGAACGCCTTGAAGCTGGCGATCGAGCGCGGCAGCACCGATGCATCATCCTTCTCGTAATAGCGCCGCGCCAGCTGAACGATGGTGCGCCCCGCGTTCAGAAACAGTTCGCGGCGGTCCGCATGCGTTGCAAGCACCGTACCGTTTCCGGGAAGCGCCAGCCCCAGTGCCTCGGTGAGGCAGTTCATCGAATTCGCGGTGAACATCCCGGAGCAGGAGCCGCAGGTCGGGCAGGCCGAACGTTCGATTTCCGCGACCTCTTCGTCCGAGCAGGCGCTGTCGCCGGCCTTGACCATGGCGTCGACGAGATCGACCGCATAGACCTTCGCCTCCCACTTGACCTTGCCCGCTTCCATCGGCCCACCGGAAACGAAGACTGCCGGGATGTTGAGGCGCAACGCGGCCATCAGCATTCCCGGGGTGATCTTGTCGCAGTTGGATATGCACACCAGCGCGTCTGCGGTGTGCGCATTGCACATGTACTCGACGCTGTCGGCGATCAGTTCGCGCGAGGGCAGCGAGTAGAGCATGCCCCCATGGCCCATCGCGATCCCGTCATCGACCGCGATGGTGTTGAACTCTTTGGCAACGCCGCCGGCCGCTTCAATCTCGCGTGCGACGAGCTGGCCGAGATCCTTGAGATGCACGTGGCCAGGCACGAACTGGGTGAAGCTGTTGGCGATTGCGATGATGGGTTTTTCGAAGTCGCCGTCCTTCATCCCGGTGGCGCGCCAAAGAGCGCGCGCACCGGCCATGTTGCGACCGGCGGTCGAAGTGCGGGAACGGTACTGGGGCATGATGTCCTCGGCTCAGGCGGTATTCCACAGGCACCGTCGGCCGCTTCTGCCGACAGTGCATATGTTCATTCTAACCGAACTCGACGATCCGTCGGACCGAGTCGGCTATCATTCGTGTTTCAGTCTGGGCAGCCGCGTAAAGCGCACTGTCCCAAGCCTTCCCCGAGAACAGGAACGCATGAGCGACAACGACCCGATCCGGAATGCCGATGACGGCTTCGATCTCGACCCGGTCGAGATCAGGGTGCTGGGCGTGCTGATCGAAAAGGCTTTTGTAACACCGGATGCGTATCCCCTGTCCATCAACGCGATCATCACCGGCTGCAATCAGCTTACCGGGCGCGATCCCGTGATGACCCTGGACCAGGACAGCGTGCAGGATGCGGTCGACCGCCTTGTGCACCGCAAGCTCGTGTCAAGGCGCGACTCTGCCACTGCCCGCGTGGCCAAGTACGAACATCTGGTGCGCCTGCGCCATTCCCTTCCGCCGGATGCGCAGGCGGTGATCGCCGTGCTGATGCTGCGCGGGCCGCAGACCCCCGGCGAGATCCGCCAGCGTACCGACCGCATGCACGCGTTCGCGGACATCCAGGCGGTGGAAGCCGTGCTCGAACATCTCGCGGACAAGTTCCCGCCCATGGTGACGCCCCTGCCGCGCATGGCCGGTACCAAGGAAACCCGCTTCGCGCACCTGCTGGGCGGGCGCAGTGCCATAGCGGAATGCCCCGGAAGCTCGGCAGCGGCCACAGTCGCGCATTCGTCCGCACGCGGACGCACCTCGGAACTCGAGGACGAGGTACGGCGTCTGCGTGAGGAGGTCGACAGGCTGCGCAGCGATTTCGAGCGCTTTCGCGCGCAGTTCGAATAAGACCTCGACAAACCCCCTCGCTCCGGACTCGCCCGCACGATGCTGACCCACCCCCAGTTCGACCCAGTCGCGATCTCCATCGGCCCGCTATCGGTTCATTGGTACGGACTGATGTACCTGATCGCCTTCATCCTGTTCGTCGTGCTCGGACGCCTGCATGCAGCGCGACGCCCGGACCTGGGCTGGACGGCGCGGCACATCGACGACATGTTGCTGTACGGAATGCTCGGCGTGGTCATCGGTGGGCGCCTCGGTGAGGTCATCTTCTTCCAGCCCGGCTACTACCTGTCGAATCCGCTGGAAATCTTTGCCATCTGGAAGGGCGGCATGAGTTTCCATGGTGGCTTCATCGGCGTGTTGGTCGCCATGTGGCTCTACGGTCGCCACGTCACGAAGAGCTTCTGGCAGATCACCGACTTTATCGCACCCCTCATACCCACCGGACTTGCGGCAGGCCGTATCGGCAATTTCATCAACGGCGAACTGTGGGGCCGCCCGGTCACGATGGATCTGCCATGGGCGATGATCTTTCCCTGGGTCGATGCCGTTCCGCGTCACCCGTCGCAGCTGTACCAGGCTGCCGGCGAGGGTCTGCTGCTGTTTGCGATCCTGTGGGTGTATGCCGCACGGCCGCGCCCGGTCAAGTCCGTATCCGCGGTATTTCTGATCGGTTATGGCAGCCTGCGCTTCGTGGCCGAGTTCTTTCGCACACCCGATCCCGGAATTTTCGGAACCTTGGCCATGGGCCTGTCGACAGCACAGTGGTTGAGCGTACCCATGGTCGTCGTCGGCGTCTGGATGCTCGCGCGGTCAAGCACACGCTGAGCGACGAATCGCCGCGGTCCGCGTGCCGGGGCTCGAGTCCGCCCGGCGCTCAGTTGCGGCGTGCCATATGCCGCGCCATCGCGAGCAAGGTACGGGAAAGATCGGGCAGCGTGACGATGACGCTCGCGCCCAGCGCGCGGGCAGCGCGGGCCGGAGTCGACTCCAGATCCGGTACGACTGCAATGACCCGGGCATCCGCGACCATCCGCCGCAGCACGCCGATGAGTCGCGCGGGTTCGTCCACCGCAAGGCGCCAGTCGAGCACGAGTGCGTCGGGGTGCAGTCTCAGATACTGTTTCACCGCATCGCTTTCGGTTTCCGCGCGACCCGCAAGATGCAATCCAGGCGACATCCCCCAGGACGACGAGGCCACGCAGTCACCTGCCTGCGGTGGCGCAGCCAGCAGCACACGGAACGCATGACCACTCATGGATGCAGTCGAAACGTGACCTGATCGGGGAGCCATCCGCCATGCCTTCATGGAACTGACATATATCATCATCGAGCGGCGATGACAATGACGCCAAGGTTTTCCGGGATGCGTCGGATCTTTCGTCCCCGCGACGATTCAGTCATCCGGGGATACGAGTCCGACACGGATCGCGTGTCGGGTGAGGCCGGCGACATCGAATATCCCGAGCCG
This sequence comes from uncultured Azoarcus sp., assembly GCA_964404505.1. GTDB lineage: Bacteria > Pseudomonadota > Gammaproteobacteria > Burkholderiales > Rhodocyclaceae > DAOMNN01. The sequence continues at coordinate 3,950 of CAYOKH010000004.1, read as the reverse complement.
TTGCATGAGTTGCGCCCGATGGGTCTCGACGGTCTTGATGCTTATGCACAAACGCTCCCCGATCTCCCGCGTGCTTCGACCCTCGGCGATCAGTTGCAGTATCTCCCGCTGCCGACTCGTCAGCACCCCGTGGCCCGGGGTCAATGCCGCCGGCGTCCGCGCCGGGCGGTGTCCGGCGAGATCGTCCGGAAGTTCGAGCGCAAGCGACGAGGACAGGTAGCGGCGCCCGCGCCCGATTGCGGCAAGCGCGCGCTCGAGCTCCTCGGGCGCGGCATCCTTGATCACGTATCCGGAAGCGCCGGCCTGCAGTGCCTCGGTCACGTAGCGCTCGACGGTGTGCATGGACAGGACCAGGATCGCGCAGCCGGGCATGCTCCTGCGAATTCGCGCGGTCGCATCGAGGCCGTTGAGACCCGGCATGGTAATGTCCATCACGACGATGTCGGGTACGAGCGCACGCGCCTGCTCCACAGCCTCACGTCCGTCGGACGCCTCGCCGACGACCTCGAAACCCGGAAATCCGGCAATCAGCGCCTTCAGGCCACTGCGCACCAGCGCATGGTCGTCGACGAGAAGCACGCGGTACGTCATCGGTCTTACTCCGGCAAGGGCAGCCGGGCCACGATGCGCGTGCCGGCTCCGGGGTCGGAGCGCACTTCCAGGTCTCCGCCCGCCAGACTAACTCGCTCCCTCATTGCGCTCAGGCCGAAACCCCGCGTTCCGTCCATCGCCGTTCCGGCGTCAAAGCCCTTGCCGTCATCACCAACCTCCGCGACGAGGCAGTTGCCCTCGCGCCCGACCGCCACGGTCACCTCCTTGCCGGCCGCATGCTGCAAGGCGTTGTTGACCGCTTCCTGCACGACGCGGAAGGCCGTCGTTTCAAGCATTTCGGGCACGCGCCCCAATTCCGGAGCCGCCGCAAGCGTGACGCGCAGGCCGCTGCGCTCCTGTTGTCGGCGACAGTACCACTCGAGCGCCGGATACAGACCCAGGTCGTCGAGCATCGGTGGCCGCAGGTCGAGTGCGCGACTGCGAATCGCCTCGAGCGTGTGCTCGACACTGGTGCGGCAGTCCGCGAGGCGGTCGCGCGCGGCGTCCGACAGGAGTTCCCGCCCAAGCGCGTGCAGATTGAACTTGATCGCCGTGAGCTGCTGTCCGAATTCGTCATGCAACTCACGCGCAAGCTTGCCCCGTTCATCTTCCTGTACCGCAAGCAGGCGCGCCGACAGCTCGCCCAGACGTCTCATCGACTCGATCTGGCTGGTGATATCCAGGTAAGTACCGACGACTCTCAGGGGTTGACCGTCCGCATCGCGCTCCACGATCTGTCCGACCGAACGAAACCATCGATAGCCGCCCGCGCGGGTTCGCATGCGGAACTCGCGGCTGTAATCGGTGCGCTGCCCCAGGAGATAGTCCCGGAAGGCAGCGCGGACTGACTCACGGTCATCGGGATGGAGACGCTCCACGAACGCCGCACGCGTCTCGCTGAAAGTCTCGGGCGCGTAGCCGAGCATGCGCGCGACCTCGTCGTTGCTGCCGACCGCCTCCTCGCCGGGGCGATAATCCCAGAGTCCGATGCCTGTCGCCTCCATGGCGAGCCTCAGGCGCGTCTCGCTGGCGAGCAGATCGCGCTCCGCCGCCGAGAGCCTCTGCGCCACGCTACGCTCCCGCATGGCGAAGCCGATGCGCAGTGCGCCCCAGCACACCGCCACCCCGCCAAGCGACAACATCGATACTGCCCCGGCGCTCGGCCACGCAGCGGCATGCGTGATCAGGGGCAGCATGGCGACGGCGTATGCGCATGCGAGAAGCAGCGCCTGTCCTGCCGCGCTGCGAGGAAGCCATCGATACGGATAGGCCATCGAAACTTGTCCCGTCGCGAATCCATCAGTCACAATGATAATCCGTGCCGGTGGATTCCCCGACCGGGACTATCGACCCAGCGTTTTTCAGGAGTACCCACGATGCCCACCGGACTGGTTGCCAGAAGCCTTTCCAAGGTGCGCGAGATGGTCGCCAGCGCCACCGGCCTTGGCGGCGAGACTCCCGAGAAAGTGCAGGCCCGGCTGCGTCAGCAGTTGCAGGAGTGCGCCGAGCAACTCGGGGGCGAGGTATCGACCCGGCAGCGTGCCGCAATGCTGGCACAAACCTATCTGAGCCTCGACGACGAGGGACGGCATGCCTTCCTGCGCATGATCGCACTCGAGTTCGGTCCCGATCCGGAGCGCATCGCCGCCGCACATCACGTCTATCAGGCGGCAATCGGCTCGGACGGGCAGTGGGACGCCGAAGCGCAGCTTCGCGCGGCGATGCGTTCGTCGCGCATCCGCATTCTGACCCAGTTCAACGCAATCCCGCAGGGGGTCAAGTTCCTGGTCGATCTGCGTGCCGACCTGCTTCGCTACCTGCGCGAAGACAGGAATCTCCAGGCGCTGGACCGCGAACTCGAAGCACGGCTCACGGCCTGGTTCGACGTCGGTTTCCTCGAACTGTCGCGTCTGACCTGGAGTTCACCCGCGGCCCTGCTCGAGAAGATCGTCGAGTACGAGGCGGTACATGAGATATCGTCGTGGAAGGATCTCAAGAACCGTCTGGACTCGGACCGGCGGTGCTATGCGTTCTTCCACCCGCGCATGCCGATGGAACCGCTGATCTTCGTGGAGGTTGCGCTGCTCGAGGATCTCGCCGACAACGTCCAGAAACTGCTCGATGAGAGCGCACCGGTGTTCGACGCACACCGGGCCACAACCGCGATCTTCTACTCGATCAGCAACACCCAGGCGGGCCTTCGCGGCGTGTCCTTCGGCAACTTTCTGCTCAAGCGCGTCGTCGACGACCTCCAGCGTGACTTCCCCCGGCTGAAAACCTTCGCAACCCTGTCGCCGATTCCCGGGTTGAGGCGCTGGGTCGAGCGCAATCGCGACCGGGTGCGGAACGGTCTCACGTCCAGCGACTGGAAGCGCCTGGCCGAGGCAGGCATCGACGGTCCGCAGTCACCCGAACTGGACACGCTGCTCGGCGGAGACACTACTTGGAAGGGCGATCCTGCGCGCTCGAGGCTGCTCAGGGAACCGCTCATGCGGGTTGCGGCAAACTACCTGTTCAACGAGAAAAGCGGCGACAAGCCCCTCGATCCGGTCGCTCGCTTCCATCTCGGCAATGGCGCGCGGGTGGAGCGGATCAACTGGCTCGCCGACACCTCGGAGAAGGGGATGGCCCAGTCATGGGGACTCATGGTGAATTATGTTTACGACCCCGACCGCATCGAGGACAACGTCGAAGCATTCGCGCGCAGCGGACAGATCGACGCGGCGTCCGCGCTGCGGCGATTGACCGAACGCTGATCCCTGATCGCGCCTTGCACGGCCCATCAGGCATGTTCCCACTTGAAGCGGAGACCCGACCATGAAAGGCAACAGGAAAGTCATCCAGCACCGGAACAGGCAGCGTACCCTCGGGCTGACCGCGTTCAGCCGGTGTTTCCGGCACGCCCGCCGCCTCGCCGAGCACGTGCTGGTCCGCGAGGGGTTCTCGTGCCCGCAACCGGCCGACGCCCGCCATTGACGTTCGCCCACCCCCGAGCGCTCGATCAATGCTCGTAGCGAGAGACGTGCCTGCTCCACCGGGCGCACGCGAGCGCTGCCTGCTCCTGGTTCTGGTCGTCCTCGCCCACGCCGCAGGCGTAGTCGCCTTGACCCGACCGGACACCCAGGTCGAACCCGTCGTCGATACGCCGATCACGGTGGCACTGATCGACCAGGCGATTGCCGAACCAGCGACCGTCACGGAGCACGAGATCCCCCCGGGAGCGGCGCCGCCGGCGCCTCAAACGCCGGCCGAGCCGCCACCGGCTCCCCCGACGCGGGTCGAAGTCCCGCCCAAGCCGCTATCCCTGCCCGAGGCCAGACCCGAGCTCGCCACCCGGGCAGGGCTGCTGGCCAAGGCCG